>JANYIN010000152.1 GCA_025362035.1 Gemmatimonadaceae bacterium
CCGCTTTTCAGCGCGCGGGCCTGGCGGCCGCTTTTCAGCGCGCGGGCCTGGCGGCCGCTTTTCAGCGCGCGGGCCTGGCGGCCGCTTTTCAGCGGGGAAATTTGTAACTCACGATTCTCGGCTCGACGCCGATAATCAGACTGACCAACGAACTGGTGCTACTGCCGAATAGCCGAATAGCTGAAGAGGCCGCGCAGCGGCCGGGCCGAATAGCGTTGCGCACTTTTTCTCACCCTGGGGTATAACTCTCCCAGATCATCCGGAGGGCTCATGTCAAAGTTCATGTTCGCGATAAGCTCCGGTCCGGAGTCGGTGCGCCAGGCCGGGATTGTGGAGAGTAGCTCGTTCGACGAGGCAGTCATCATGCTGGGGCACAGGATTCAGGTCCAGACGGGCGACTTCCTCGAGATCGGGGTCAGCGGCTTTCCGCCCGCACGGTACCACTGCATTGGCGCGGTGAAGAGTGGTCGGCCGCTATGGGTGCCGGAAGGACAGCTGGCGGCCTGACGCCAAGAGCAGCCACGTGTTGTGGATTGAGTAGGTGGTGCGTCTGTACTCGGAATGAAGCGGCGAGCGATGCGGTCCCGCCTTGAGCAGAGTCAGATTCACGTGCTTCCAGAGAACACGCACCTCCGTCGGATCAGCGGTCAGCCCTCGCTCCACCAGTCGCCGCAGGCGCGGTCCAACCGGCGCTTGGCACTGGTGGCGTGCACGGTGCTGGCGAGCATGTGCCTGCTGATCCTGGTCATCCTCCAGGCGCAGCGCGCCGACGAGGTGCTGGACGAGGCAACGGCCCAAACCCTGCGCGACTACACTGGCTATTCCAGTCGCCTCATGGGGGGCGAGGTGCTGCGACGGTTTGCCGATCAACGGGTGCACATCCTGGCCCCGGTAAGCGGCAGCGCGCGTCGCCCTGTGCCGGCGCCGAAGCTGGAGGATATCGTCGCCCGCGGTGACGTATCGTTCCGGCAGTTGGGGATGGCAAGCGACTCAGCCATCGGCTACTTCCGTGTGGACATGCAATCAGGAGCGCTGGAAAGCCGCGGCGGCAACGGTGGCACGCTGGCTGCCAACGCGGTGGACAGTTTGCGTGCGGTCGTCGCGGCACGGACACAGACGGGGGAGCCCGATCTGATCGTCCTTTCGAATCATGGCGTGTCGTACAGCGTGGCCTACGCCCCGCTGGTCACACCGGACGGGACGGTGGCGGCAGTGTACGGGTTCACCTACACACGCGCGAAATCCGTAGCCGCCATCGCGAAACGCGTGTTTCGCGAAACACCCCTCCTGCCAACATCGTATACCGGCGTGCGCTGGAACTATGACACTTCGCGGGTGAGTCCGGGCGAGGTGGTGAATGACTCCCTTCTCGTCATGCGGATAACCGATCGCGCGGGCACGACGCTGTGGGCGTCGGCGAATGGACCAGCCGCCGGCGGTGAGCCCTACAACGGCAGCACGGTGCTGAGCACGAAGGCCGGCGGCATGGTTGTGGAATCGGCGATGCGCCCCGCTACGGAGCGGACGCTGATCCCCATGGTAGTCCGCCGGGCACAGCGATGGTCGTTGGGAGCACTCCTGATGCTGACCCTCCTGCTCGCGGCGGTTTCGCTCATCGCGCTCGGGGGCGAGCGCATGAGTGCGCAGGCGAGGAGGGCAGAGGCCATGCAGCAACTCGCGCTGGGCCTTCGCCATGAGCTGAACAACGCGCTGGCGAGCGTGATGCTCAATGCGGAAATCCTGGGCGAGGACATGCCGCCGGACTCCGCGGCGCGCGAGCGCATGCAGGCCATCGTGGAACAGGCGGAACGCATGCGCGTGGTGCTGCGTCGCCTGGAGAAGGCGGACCGGCTTGATTCCGTTGTTCCGTACTTGAACGAGGGATACATGGTGGATCTGTCCACGACGGAAACGCGAGCGGTGCCGGGCGCGTAACGGTTACCCGATTCAGCCGACGGGACCGACCATGCCTCAGGGTCTCAACGACACGCGAACCAGCCAGCCCCCGGCGGCGAGACATGCGAGCGACACGTATCCAGCCGGAAGAAAGACTCCTTCCCCACGACGCAACGCGATGACGGCGATGTAGCCGAGCGTCGCGCCCGCGACAATCAGTAAGGCGGCGCCGAGGATGGCGAGCAGTCGCACGAGACGGGAAAGTCCGAAAGGAGTCAGGTGGGCGGGATCGTCAGCTGGATCTCGTCGCCGGCGGAAACCGAGATCTCCTCCGTGATCGGCTTCCTCCCACCGCCAATCGGATCGGCCTGAAAGCGAAGTGAGGTGGGGCCGAAGAGTAAATTGGCGGGGAGCAGGATGCGTGCGCTACTCGATCCGTTGACCGTGCCCAGGCGAATGCGCTGCGAGCTACGGTAAACGTAGATGTTCATGTCCAGAAAGGCCTGGTTGCGAACCATCAGGTAAGTTGGCGCCGCTGGTTCCGCAACTTCCTGCTCCTCGGTATTTCCTCTACACGCCGATCCGAGCGCTGCCGCGGAGAGCGTCGTCACTAACACCGCCCGGCGCGCTCTGTGTGAAAGGCGCGGCAATTCTCCCAACATTTCGCGAATCTTCCGCATGGCTTCCCCAACAGTGCCGGCAACGGCCGGCAGCAAGTCCTACGACGAAGCGTACTTCTCCAAATGGTACAAGGATCCCCGCACCAGGGTCCATGCACCGGATGCCGTACGTCGGAAAGTTCGCCTGGTGGTAAGTGTGGCGGAGTACTTTCTGCGCCGAAAGGTGAGGTCGGTCCTGGATATCGGTTCCGGCGAGGGGCGGTGGCGAGCTGAACTCCGGCGGTTGCGGCCCGAGATCCGCTACGCAGGCGTGGATCCGAGCGAGTACGTCGTGCGGCGCCACGGGAAGCGACGCAACATCCACCTCGGCAGCTTCGGGCAGCTTCACGAATTGTCGCTGGGACGCGGGTACGACCTCGTCGTCTGCGCGGACGTGCTTCAGTACGTCGGCGACGCACCTCTCACGCGGGGGGTGCGTCACATTGCGACCGTTCTGCGTGGCGTGGCGTTCCTCGAGGCATACACGACCGGGGATGAAATGGAGGGAGATCTACAAGACTGGCATCCTCGAAGCGGGGAGCGGTATCGGCGAATCTTCTCCGATGCGGGCCTGGTGGCGTGTGGGCTCCACTGCTATCTGGGGAGCGAGCTGGCGTTGAACGCCGTAGAAATGGAGTTGGCGTGAACCGGGGGGACAATATCTTCGTGGCTGGTCACGCAGGCTTGGTGGGATCGGCCATCGTGCGACGCCTGCGGGCGCTGGGGTTCGACAGGCTTCTGCTGAGACCACGGCACGACGTGGACCTCATGAACGCGTCCGCCGTCCTGAAGCTCTTCGAGGACGAGCGGCCCGATTACGTGTTCTTCGCCGCGGCCAGGGTGGGTGGCATCATGGCGAACCAGATGTACCCTGCGGATTTCATTCGCGAAAACCTGCTCGTCCAGTTGAGCATTATCGACGCCGCGTTCGCGACCCACGTGAAGAAGCTGCTGTTTCTCGGCAGCTCCTGCGTCTATCCGAGACTATCCGAACAGCCCATCCGCGAGGAGGCGCTGATGACGGGGGCGCTGGAGCCCACGAACGAGGCGTACGCGGTGGCCAAGCTGGCTGGCATTGTGACGTGTCAAAGCTTCAACCGCCAGCACGGCACGCGCTACATCAGCGTCATGCCCACGAATCTGTATGGCGAGCATGACAACTTCGACCGAGCAGCCGGCCACGTCTTGCCCGCGTTGATGCGCCGCTTCCACGACGCCAAGGTAGCGGGCGACCAGCACGTGGTGGTGTGGGGCAGTGGCGCGCCGCGCCGCGAATTCCTCCACGTAGACGACCTGGCGGACGCGGTCGTTCACCTCATGCAGGTCTGGGGGGAGCCGGATGCCGCTGGTTCCGTGGTTGGCGGACCTGACGCACTGAATGAGATCGTGAACGTGGGCTACGGCGATGACATCTCAATCCGGGAGCTCGCCGCCGTGCTGCAGGAGACGGTTGGCTACGAGGGCGCGGTGCGGTGGGATACGAGCCAACCCGACGGCACGCCGCGCAAGTGGCTGGACTCCTCGCGTCTTCGCGCGACTGGTTGGACGCCGTCGATCGGACTGCGTGAGGGCATCGCGCGAACGTACGCGTGGTTTCTCGAACACCATCACAGCGCACGGCTCGGCGACTCGTGACCTCTTACTCAATATCGCCCAACAGGATCACCGAGCGCATCCAGTCTGGGCGTCACGCCGAGGCCGGGAGTTTCGGGCGCGGCCATGCGTCCGTTCACGCGCTGGGGCGCGCCCTCGGCGATTGATACGGTTACGTAGCTGTTGAAGTCGGTGCAGGTGAACACGAACTCGGGCGGCGTGCTGTGGGCCAGGTGCGCAATGGCGGCGGTGATGATGTCGCCGCCCCAACTGTCCTCGAGTGTCATGGCGATTCCGAGCGACACGCAGAGATCGCGCGCCTGTCGGATGCGCGTGAGACCGCCGAATTTGCTGATCTTGAGGTTGACCACATCCATGGCACCATCCGCCGCGCCGCGCATGATCATCTCGACGGAGTCGATGACCTCGTCGAGGACGAAAGGGAGGGGAGTACGCCGCCGGATGGCGAGACACTGGTCGTATGTCGCGCACGGTTGCTCGATGTAGACATCCACGTCACGCACCGCGTTCACGACGCGCGCGGCCTCGTGCATGAGCCACCCGGTGTTCGCGTCGGCAACGAGCTTGTCTCCCGGCTCGAGAATCGCGCGAACGGCACGAATCCGCTCGATATCCTGATCGGGATCTCCGCCAACCTTGAGTTGAAAGCGCCGGTAGCCCTCCGCGCGATAACCGGCGACGTTTTCCGCCATCTCGGCCGCGGGCCGCTGTGAGATCGCGCGATAGAGGGTGACGTCGTCTCCGTATCGGCCGCCGAGGAGGTGGCAGACCGGCATCCCGGCTGCCTTGCCGGTGATGTCCCAGCAGGCCATGTCGATGGCGCTCTTCACGTACGGATGCCCCTTCAGCAGGAAGTCCATCGCGCGATTGAGCGCAAGCAGTTGCGTGGGGTCGCGCCCGATCAATGCCGGCGCGATTTCGGCGATACCGGCACGTACGCCGTTCGCGTAGGCCGCGAGGTACACCGGCCCGAGCGGGCACACCTCGCCCCATCCGGTAATGCCGGCGTCGGTATGCACGGCCACGACGGTGCTGTCGAAGACCGTCACGCTCTTACCCTCGGACCAGTTATACGGGCCCTCCTTCAGCGGGAGGAGCACTTTGTAAACATCGATTCCGCTGATCTTCATGCTTTCCTCTGATGTCGGTCAGGATTCCTGAGGTCACATCGGAACGAATCTCGCCTCGAACAGCAGCCACGTACCGGGGTCCAGCGTGACGGACGTGGGCGCTCGATCAGCCGACAGCTCGAAATGCTGTTGGCGTTGTGTCATCTCGATGCGTTCCACGCGCATGGGCGACGTGCTGTCCGCAAGGATGCCAATCTCGAACGGAAGGCGATAGAAGTCGCCTGCTCCTACGGAGGCGAGATCGATGACGATGCGCTTGGTGGCGGAATCGAAGTGCCACGTTCCCTGGAGCACTGGATGGCCGGGGCGCGTCAGCCATTGATCGAAGAACCACCGTAGATCGCGTCCCGAGTGCTGCTCCATGATGCGTCGAAAGTCGGCCGTGGTGGCATTGCGATCGCGATACTGGTGGTAGTAGTCGCGAATACCTGCCCAGAACGGTTCGGTGCCAATGAGTCCGCGCAGCATGTGCAGCGTCCAGCCACCCTTCTGGTAGATCAGGTTGTTGAGGACGTCCTTCATGTCAGCGAGGTTGTCGTGCAGCACCGCTTTGCCGGGCAACCGCTTTTCGAGTGCGAAGACCTGTTCGCGACTCCGTCGCAATCCCGCAACGAACGCGTCGCGCCCGTCGAAGTGCTCGTTGTACAGGAGCGTGAAGTACGTGGCGAATCCTTCGGACAGCCACACCTCGTCCCAGTCGGATTCGGTGACGGCGTCGCCGAACCATTGATGCGCGATCTCGTGAGCCACGAGGTTGGTGGCCGGCCGGTCGCCCACTGATGTCTCGCCGTAGAAGATGACGCTGGCATGCTCCGTCCCGCCGCCCATTCCTGCGGACTGCACATTCGCGAGCTTCTCGTACGGATAAGGACCAACATGCTCGCTGAAGAATTCCACCGCGCGCCGTGCCGGCAGCTCGAACGTCGCCGGACCTCGCGCGCTGTCCTGGTAGTACGCCCACGTCTGCAAGGGAATGCCGTTGACGAGTCCCGCGTAATGCACGGCAAACTGCGCGACGCCGATCGCATTCAACCATGACGAGATGGGAACTGCTTGCTTCCAATGCGTGCGGCGGCGGCCGTCGCCCAGGTCGGTCTCCTCCACGAGCAGCCCGTTGGCGACGACCTGGTACGTTGACGGAGCGGTGACGATGAATTCGGATGTGGCCTTGTCCGACGGATGATCGATCATCGGCAACCACTGCCGCGCCTTGTCGGGCCAGTTGAGCCCCATGAAGACGCGCTCCCCGAACTTGTTCTTCCCGATGAAGAGACCCGCGCCGGGAATGCCGCGGTACCGGATGACGAACGTGCGATGCTCGTCAACCGCGGGCGCGACGCCGAGGGTCATGCTCAGCCGGTCGGATCGATGGTCGAACTGCACCGGAGCGCCGTTCGACCAAACGCCCGCCACGGTCATGCCCTTGCCGGCAACGTCGGAGGTGAGATCCAGCCAGAAGCTCCGTAGTGCCGGCTGAGCGAAGCGGATCTCCACGGACGCAGTGCCGTCGATCTGGTCAGACGTGTCGGACAGCGTGATCTGAAACGCGTAGTGGATGGCGTCGATGCCGGGCTGGCGGGTGTAGGGATCATGCACGGCCACGGCGGCGACCAGCAGCAAGGCGCGTAGGAGCATCGGGCCCGCCTCAGCTCTTCCTGGAGGCGTGCCAAGCCGCGAGCACCTCGGTCTCGCGCGTCATTGCGAGTCCGTTGATCGCACCGTTGAGCGTCGCGTCCTGCTCCTTTTGCGGCCTCGTCCTGTGCCAATCGAGCGTGTCTTTCGCGGTCACAGCGAGTGGACGGAATGTCAGGCCATTTGCGATGGCCTTCGTGGCCGAACGACGCTGGTAGCCCGCCGTCCGTCCATACGGAGGCTGCCAGACGGTCATATGACGCCAGGGACGAACGTCTTGCGATTGCAGAAATTCCCAAGGCACCCAGGTGAACTGGGCGCCCGCCGTGGTCACGGCCTTTACGCCGTACAGCATTTCCGCCACGGTGAGTGGCTTCTCGGGTCCGACGGCGTTGTACAGTCCGAACGCGCGCATTTCCGCCATGCGGATCATCCACTCAGCCAGATCACGCGAGTCGATGAACTGGCACGGATCATCCGGTCTGTCGGGCGCGAGCACCTCACCACCCCTGTCGATCCGTGCGGGCCAGTAGGTGAAGCGATCGGTTCGATCGAGCGGCCCGACGATCAAGCAGGGACGAATGATGGTATTGATACCGGGATAGTGCGCCTGGACCTCCTGCTCCGCGCGGGTCTTGAGCGCACCGTAGTATTGCGCGGCATGCGCCGGATCCAGGGTGTAGGGATCGAGGTCGGACGGCATGGGCGTGGTGGGACTTGCTTCGTCAATGCCAATTTGACTCTGGTCGCGATAGACCGACGTGGTCGAGATGAACATGTAGTGCTGCGTATTCCCCGCCAGCTGCCGTGCCGCGTTTCGCACCCAGGCAGGCAAGGTCGTCGGGTTGTCGATGACGACATCGAACTTCCTGTCCGCGAGTGCTCCGGTATCGCCGTTGAGGTCACCGATCAGTTCGTCGGTCACCCTTCCCTTGAAGAAATCGGGGCGGGACTTGTTCCGGTTGAACAGCGTCACCCTGTGACCGCGCGCAAGTGCGTACTCCACCTGTTCGGGTCCGGTGAATCCGGTACCGCCCAGGATGAGGATGTTCAGCGACGCCCGTGCGCGAGGCGAGTCGGCCTTGTTCGAGGAGACGTCACGAGACGGAGCGGCGGAGAGCGTCGTGAGCGGCGCGAGGGTGAGCGCGGCGCCGAGCGCGGAAGACTGCTTCAGAAAGGTGCGGCGGGACGTCATGGCCGGCTCGTGGAGGCGAGAAGCCTATCAGATAGCATCGAGGGGCATGCACGCGTAAGGGCATGGAGTGGTGCACCCTGATTGCGGGTGTCGTATATTCGCTCGATTCGATCGATACCAGATCCGACGCACCCACCGCGAGCCGAGAGAGATGACCGTGGCCGATGCCCCCACTTCCCCTGGTAAGCCGGCCTACCTCGCGCGCGGGGGGGAACAGGAGCTCGTGGCTCCGTGCGCGCTGGACGGCTCGCAGTTCTACGTGTTCCTGCTCAAGGCGCAACAGGCCAAACTGCAGTCGTTGATCGACCGCCTGTTCAACCAGCCGAGCGGCGGCGCGGTGCGCTACGAAGCGTTCTGGGATCACGTGGCGTTGATGTTCACGCATGTGGACCGGTTGAGCTCCGCTGATCCGGCGCAGGGCTGGGCCGCGTATGGCGACATCGCCATGTGGGTTCCCGTGCTCGATCACGGCGCCGGCGGACTACTGCCGGTCTTCAAGATGTATCCAGTCTATATGATCGTGGACAATGGCTCCACCATGGCCACGGGACGCGAGGTGTATGGCTTCCCAAAGGAGATGGGCTGGTTCGTCGAGCCGCAGACGCCGGAATTCCTCGGCGATTGCGCGGTGGACGTCCTGGGCTACGCGCGCACGAGCACGACGCAGCAGATCACCCGCACGCGGTTGTGGACCATCCAGCGCACCGGGGACGGGTCCGCGAGCACCACGCCGATTTCGGACCTGGAGAGTTTGGTGAGCGAGTTGGAAAAGGCGATGAAAGAGTTGTTCTCAAGTGCCGAGGCGGGGCTGATCATCGCGCTGAATCTGATCCGTGATCGGTTCGCGATTCCCGCGCTCGGGTTGAAGCAGATACGCGACATCGCCGACCCGTCCCGCGCCGCGTTCCAGTCGATTGTCGAGGCGCCGCTCGCGCTGAAGAAGTTTCGGGCGGCGTCACTGCTCGGGGAGCGATTCTCCTTCGACCTCGCCGATCTGGCAACGCATCCGGTGGCGGTGGAGACCGGGTTGGCGATCGGACCGCAGAACGTGTCGTTCGCGTTCTGGCTCTACGCAGACATGGTGCTTGGCACCGGCACGACGAACTGGCAATCCCAGGCGTGAACGAACGTCCCTCGACGCACCACTCGCACCGCAAGGAATGAACGACAGATGACCGCGACGTCGCCGCAAGGCGGGGCAGCCCCCAAGACGAAAGTGGCCGTGCTTGGCTCCGGTATGGGAGCCATCGCGGCGATGTACAGCCTCACCCAGCGCAAGGAAGACCGCGACAAGTACGAGATCACCTGCTACCTGCGCGGCTGGCGCGTGGGGGGGAAGGGGGCGAGTGGCCGCAACATGAACATGGGCGCGCGCATCGAGGAGCACGGACTGCACATCTGGTTCGGCTTCTATGACAACGCGTTCACCGTCATGCGCGACGCATACAAGGAGTTGAACCGTCCACCGTCGATGCCGCTCGCGACCATCGAGAAGGCGTTCACGCCGCACGACTATGTGGTGCTGATGGACACCTACAACAACGAGTGGCGTACGCCCTGGCAGTACACGTTTCCGCCAAACGGAGAACTGCCGGGCGGGTCGAGCGACCTGCCATCCTTCTGGAGCATGATGGGCCTGGCCGTGAGCGGGATTGAGATGATGCTCGAAATGCAGTTGCTCAACGCATTTCATCCGTGCAGCGGCGCCTCGGACGATGCGCATACGCACCGGAAGGAGACGTGGTGGGATCGCCTCAGGGGCGCGGCCGCCGACATCGATGTGGCCCTGTTGGAGATGACCGCGGTTCCCGCGCGATTGATGCTCGGACTCGTGCGGGTCGTCGTGCGCACCGTGGACAACACGAAGGATGCGCTCGCCGACGAGGGCCTCCACGACATCGAACTGGGCCTCATCGAGGTGCTGAAGAAGATTCGTGCGTGGCTCTGGAGCACCTACGGCTGCCACGTAGACAACGACCGGGCGCGAGAGGCGCTGGTGCTCGGTGACTCGGCGATGACAGTGATGATCGGCATGTTGACCGACCAGTGTCGCGTGAACGGCATCTTCAGCATCGACGACGTCGAGCTGTCGGCCTGGTTGACCAGCCACGGCGCGAGCCCCGTGACGCTGGGGAGTCCGATCGTACGCGCGCTGTACGACAACATTTTCGCGTACGAAAACGGAGACGTCGTCACGCCGAACGCGGCGGCGGGCACGTCGCTGCTCTGGTTGCTGCGCATGATCTTCAGCTATCGCGGCCACCTGATGTACAAGATGAACGCTGGCATGGGCGACACGATCTTCGCGCCGTTCTACATGGTGCTGAAGCAGCGCGGCGTAACGTTCAAGTTCTTCAATTGCGTCACCAACCTCGGCCTTGATGCGGACAAGAGCGCCATCGATACCATCCAGGTCATGCAGCAGGTGGATCTCGCAGGAGAAGAATACGATCCATTCGTCATCGTGAAGGAGCTACCGTGCTGGCCCAACGAGCCGAACTGGGACCAGATCGTCGATGGCGCGAAGTTCAAGGCACAGGGAGTGGCACTCAACCACATCGTCACGCCGTATGTGGGCCGAGAGCCGATGACGCTGAAGCGCGGTGAGGACTTCGACCTGGTGGTGCTTGGCATCCCGGTGGCTGCGCTGCCGGGCATCACGCCGGAGCTCTACCAGAACGCGGCGAAGCCCGCGTGGAAGTCCATGTGCGACGGCGTCGGAACCGTGCAGACGCAGGCGTACCAAATCTGGGCGAACAAGACGCTCGACCAACTTGGCTGGATTCACGGTGCCGACTCGCCGGTGCTCGGTACGTACGTGGAGCTCATCGACACGTACGCAGACATGTCACAGCTGATTCCGGTGGAGGATCAGCCGGCCGCGGAAAATGTCCAGAGCATCGCGTATTTCTGCGGCGCCATGCCAAATACGGCGACGCAGGGGGAAGCGGATGCGCTGGCGAACCGCACCGCGCTGCAGAATCTCGAGCGCGACATGCCGCGCCTCTGGACGAACCTCGACGACGCGCACGGACAGCTGAACTGGAGCTACCTCGTCGATCCGAAGAATCAGCAAGGAGCCGACCGATGGACGTCACAGTTCGTGCGGGCGAACTGGATCCCCACGGAGCGCTACACGCTGTGTCTCGCTGGCACCACCAAAGTGCGACTCAAGGCCGACCAGTCCGGATACGCGAACCTGTATCTCGCCGGTGACTGGACGGACAACCACTTCAACTCGGGCTGCATCGAAGCCTCGACGATGTCGGGGATGCAGGCGTCTCGCGCGATCTGCGGGTATCCGGCAACTATCGTGGGCGAGTCGCCGGACCTGTGGGAGGGCGATCGCTGACTCGTGCCGGCGCTGCAGTTCACCGTACGGAACACCTTGGATTCGCGCGCGTGCGTGTCCGTTACTGCTGGAGCAGCTCGCGGGTCTTGCCGGCGTAGTACGAGAAACGCAGTCCGGAAAAGATGTCCGACGCTTCCTGGAGGTGCCCGTATCCACCGGGCAGGAACCGACCCATGTCGTAGTGTACCAGGCCCTTCTCGAAGACCTTGCCGTACTTCTCGGCCTCGCGCAACGAGCGTTCCCAGTGCTTCTGTGCGGCCCTGGAGTTGCCGCGCTGCCACGCGTACCAGCCTTCAACGCGGTGCATGTGTGCGCGGCTCGCCGGGAATGAGCGTCCGAAGCCGCGCAGGCGGCGCATGGCCAGACGCGTAGCGGACGCGATCTTCGGCCGGTCCGGCTGCGTCAGGTCGGGATGTTCCGCCAGAGCGAGGCAGGCTTCCGCCACCGACGTATAGCCCTCCTGCGTGTAATAGGCGTTGGGGAGCGGAACCGCCTTCAGCAACTCGAGCGCGGCGAAGGCGGCGTCCCTGGTGGCGGCGTAGTCGCCACGCATCGTGTGAAGCCGCGCCGTCAGGCCGTGCATCCAGGCGCGCTCGATAAAGCCGATGCGATGTGTCACGCGCTTGGTCTTCTCGAGAAACTCCTCGGCCTTCGCGAGATCGCCCTGCAACAGTGCGTATTCGGCAATACCAAGCCAGGCCCAGCCCATTGCCTGTTCGTTCTGCGTCTTGAGCGCATGCTCGTGCACGACCTCACGAAGCGCGGCCGACTTCTCGAACTCGCCCATCTGGAAGTAGTCCATTTCCAGCAGCGTCGTACACTCGAGCCAGCGCGAGAGGAAGCCGATTTCGAGCGCGTTCTCCGCGCCTTTCCTGTAGCGCTCCACCGCCGTGGCGAACTCACCCTTGGAGGAATAGAAGTAGGCCGTGATCTCCCAGACCCAGGGATCGATGGATATGCCCTGTCGCTCGAGGACGGCGCCCACCTGCAAGGCCTTCCGTTCATAGAAGTGCGCGAGGGGATACACGGGGACAAGCCCGACGCTGTAGCAGATGGTGGCGTACGCGCGTGCCAGTTCGGGCGATGGTGGTGCGTTCTCGGCGAGATTCAGCGCCCGCATTGATGCGTACAACAACGGGACGGTCTGGTTGTCGAAGAAGATGATGTGTGACAACCGCTCGTACGCGAGCGATGCCTCGAGGGCGCGGCGCGTACCGTCGCCGTTGCGCATCGAAAGGGCCTGCGGCAGAAACCGATGCGCCATCTGCTTGAGCGTCTCGCCGAGGAGGCCAAACAGGACCCCCGCGCCGCGCACCGGAAATGACGCGCCAAGCAGGCCGACGCTCCTCGTGAGGTGGATGCGCGCGCGGTCCATCTGGCCGTCGCTGAAGTAGGCCTCGCCGAGTGCGCGCTCGAGCGTGGCCACCGTCACCTGCGTCGTCGGTACGGTACGATAGAGGTCGATGGCGTGGGTCAGCTGGGGAATCGCATCCTTGTAGTTGCCGCGCTCCACGAGCTGCCGCCCCGCCATCGCCGCGTACTTCGCTTCGCTCGGCCTGTTCGTGCCGGCCTGCTTCCAGTGGTACGCCAGCATCAGCGCGTATTCCGCGAGGTTGTCGGCGTGCACGGACTCGATCGTCGCGGCGATGCGCTCGTGCATTGCCGGAATCTGCGTTGGCGACACGGTCTCGAGCACGCCCTCGCGGATCTTGTCGTGCGCGAACTGATAGCCGGTTTCCGTGACGGCGAAAAGGCTGCTTTCCATGGCGCTCGAGATGAGTCGATCGACGTCGCCCTCGGTCTCGGCGAGCGCGCGCAGGACGGCGATGTCGAGCTCACGACCCTGGACCGCGGCCAGTTGCAGCACGCGATTGAGCGCCACCGGAATCTTCCGGATGCGTCCAACCACCAGGTTGCTGAGGGTCCCGCGTATCATGTCCCGCGAAAGGGAGAGCCCGCCGATCTTCTCCAGTCCACCCGCCTGTTCCGCCAGCGAGCGCAGCGCCTCCACGACGAAGAAGGCGTTGCCGGAGGTCTCGGAGTGCAGCAGCTCGACCATCGAGCCGATCCGCGCGCTGTCGGTGTCGCCCAGCATCGATTGCGTGAGTCTGCCGATCTCGTCCCGGGGCAGCCGTTCGAGCATGATGTGCCGAGCGTGCACGAACATGTCCCGAAGATGGGGCGCTTCGTCGGCGCGATAGTTGGCCACGATCATCAACGGCTGCCCCGAGAGCTCCTCGGTCACTCGGCGCAACAGCGTGAGACTCACGTTTCCCGCCCACTGCAGATCTTCGAGAATCAGCAGGGTGGGGCGCGTGAATCGCCTCAGCAGGCGCATGACGAGCCGCTGCAGTCGTTCCTGCGCCGACTGCGCCTCGAGATCGGGTGCCGTCTGCACAGGATGCCCAACGATGCGCTCGATGTCGGGAACGACCGCCTTGAGGACCGACTTGTCGAGCGGCGAGAGATCCTCATTCAGCGCCAGGTAGCGGGCCGCTTCGCGCCACAGCTGGTACGAGGCGCCGGCGTGACTGACGGCCTGGCCGTGCACCACGAGCGCCCCGGTGACCATGGCGTAGACCCGGAGCTCGTCCATGAGCCGGGACTTGCCCACGCCGCTTTCGCCGCCAACCAGGAAGAAGCTCCCCTGGCCGCCGCGAACCGTCTCGCGCCACGCGCCCTTGAGCGTCTCGAGTTCGACATCGCGCCCGACGAACCGCGCCGATTGCAGCAGGCTTTCGCGCGTGGCTGCCGTCTCCGCGACATCAGGTCGGCCGATCACGTCGGACATCGCCGTCAGCGTCGCTGCCGCGGTCAGGTATCGCGCGGAGGGCGCTTTGGCCATCAGCCGGCCGACGATAGGCGCCAGCTGCCCGCCAAAACAGGAGGCCGGTAGTGCGGAAAGATCAGGCTCCTCCGTCGAGACCTGAGTGAGCAGCCTTACCAGGGTGCTCGTGTCGAACGGATGCCGGCCGGCGAGGATCTCGTACATGATCGTGCCGACCGAATACAGATCAGACGCCGGTGTCGCGTTAGCTTCGCCGAGGAACTCGGGCGCCATATACGCGGCCGTTCCGGCAATCCGAGACGCTTTGTGCTGTAGGTCGGAATACACGGAGATCCCGAAGTCGAGCACCTTCACCTGCCCGTCGTCGGTGACCAGAATGTTGCTCGGCTTCAGGTCGCGGTGAACGATGCCGCGGCGATGGAGGTAAACGAGCGCGCGAAGTACCTGGACGAAGAGGTCGGCCTTGCCGTGATCGTCGAGGCCCCTTGACGCCTCGAAGATGTCGCGCGCTCTCGGTAGCCAGTCCATGGTGAAATACGGCCGATTGGCGTCGTCGAATCCGAAATCCAGCACGCTGATGATATTTGGATGGCGAAGCGACGCGAGAAAGCGGAATTCGTGTGCGAGCGCGAGGGCGCTGGCGTCGGTGACGGAGCTGGCGCCGAAGTTGGTACCGAAGCCGGCCATGGTAAGGCGCATCGGTCCTTGACCACTGGACTCCCACTCACGGGTGCGATTGATGGACAGCGGAGCTTCGGTCATGACGCGCTTGAGCGCGACCTGCCGGTTGCTCAAACGGTCTTCAGCGCGATACACCACACCCATGCCGCCCTCGCCGATCTCGTCGAGCAGCAGGTAACGGTTGGAGAGGATGGTGGCCGAGCTCGTCATGGGAGCCAATGTCTACCAGGTGGTCGTCGAGTCAAGGGCGAAGTCGAACGCACGACTCTCCCATCGGCCTGTCGGCGCGTCGCTGCGTCCGACTCGCGCGAGGTGTCCTTGCGCCTACGCATGCATGTAGCCGATTGCGGACGAAAGGGAGTGGTGACGAGTATCACACATCGTCGTAAGCCTCACCGGCACAACGCGTTGAGCGACACCGTCCAATTGGCCGCAAAGCTGCTCTTTCCAGTGTCGTGCGATCATGCGTTGACGCACGACCGCCGCGTGTTCATGCGGCATCGACGAGAGGCGTTTATGACAAAGTTTCGTATTGCGATGGCAGCGGCTAGCGCGCTCATGCTGGCGACCTCGGTGGCCGGAGCGCAGGGACGGATTGCCGTCGATCCGCGATATGGCGCGTCGGGGGGACAGGATCCCCGTTACCCCACCGCGCACAGCAATGGGAACTCCGATCCGCGGCTTGGTGCGAGGTCGAATACATACGATCCGCGGCTTGATCCACGCAGCCGTCAGTACGATCCGAGGTACGCGGCAGTGTACTCGCAGCAGACACAGGCGCGTCGCATGGACGCCGCGAGAATGGAACAGCAGCGTCAGATGCGCACGAATCAGCAGCGAGAACGGGCACAGCTGCAACGCCAGCGCCAGATGGCGCGCACCGAGCAGAATCGCCAGCAGAGTCGCCACGATGACGGCGACGACCAGGGCGACCGGAGCAATCGTGGACGCCGCGGCAACGGGCGTAACAACGCTCGCGGTAAGAACAGCGGTGGTGATGATCGGAACCGCGAATAGAACTCACCGCTCGCACAGGACGGAAGCGCGGCTCACGCAGCGTACAGCGTTCGACTAAAGAGTACCGCGATTGCACGTCCAACAGGTTAACCGTCGCGCCACGGCGCGGCTCGGCTCATCAGGAGACCACCCATGCAGAGAAATTACACGGCCGTAGCTGCAGTTGCAGTGCTCGTGTTCGCTGCTGCCGGTGCCAGCGCGCAGGTCCGCGGCGAAGCGGTGCCGCCGGGCCAGATGCCGCCCGCGGGCATGTGCCGCGTCTGGATCGACGGCGTCTTACCGGGTCGTCAGCCGAGAGCAACGGACTGTGCGACGGCCCGGGCGAATCGCCCGGCCAATTCGCGCCTCATCTACGGCGGCGACGTGCGCAATGGAACCTCCGATCCCCGCTACCCGCGCACGGTGAACGATCCGCGCCATCCGTCGCCGACTGCGGATCCGCGGTACGACCCGCGGTCGGGTACGTACGATCCACGCTACGACCCGCGGTCAGATACGTACGATCCACGTTACGACCCGCGGTCCGGCAACTACGACCCACGGTATGATGCGCGATCGAGGGTGTACGACCCGCGGTACGACTCGCGCTCGACTTCATACGACCCGCGGCTGGATCCTCGCAGCCGTCGGTATGATCAGCGCTACGCCGCGTGGTACGACGCGCGGGTAGGATCTCGGCGGCGGGACCGAAACGGCGATGATGATGAAGATCGGAATGGGGATGATGAACGCGATCACGGCCGAAAGCACGACACTGATCGGGAGCATGGCCGAAAGCACGAGGATCGTGACCGCCGGCCCGACGGCGAATAGCAGGTTGGCAGCAACGAAACAGGCGTGACCCGCGGGGTTACGCCGGGCGGGCTCCCTCGCGTGCCAGGAGGGCTGCCTTCCGCGCGATTCCCCAGCGATAGCCGCCCAAACCGCCGTCCCCACGCACCACACGATGACACGGAATGAGCACAGCAATTCGATTGCTCGCGCA
>JANYIN010000185.1 GCA_025362035.1 Gemmatimonadaceae bacterium
CGCATCGCGCTCTTCGCGCCCTTGCACTCGCCGCGGTCGCCGTGCTTTTCGGGTGCTCGCGGCCGGTCGGAGCGTCGGCGCCGCGTGTCTCGACGTCCATCGATACCGGGTCTATTTCCCAGGGTGATGTCCGACGCCCCCGGACCGCGCTTGCCGACGATTCCCTGGCGGGGCGCGGCACCGGTACGCGCGGTTCGGCGAAGGACGCGCGAACCGTGCGCACACCGGTGACACCGCCCGCCTCCGTGCCGCCGACTGTCGACGGCCCGGCCGAGCGTTTGGCCCGCTACACCACCGTGCGTTTGCATGCGGATACGATGCCGCTGACCAGGAACGAGCGGAGGATGCTGCCGCTGCTGGTTGACGCTGCGCGCGAAATGCACGGCATCTACTGGGAGCAAGCCGCGGGTCCGCGCGACAGCGTTCTTGCCACGATCGCGGACGCGGTCTCGTATCGGCTGGCGGAGGTGAATGTCGGACCGTGGGACCGCCTCGATAACAACATCCCGTTCATTCCCGGCGTTGGCGCCAAGCCGGCGGGCGCCAACTTCTATCCGCGCGACATGGCCAGGGCCGAGTTCGAGCGGGCGGTCGCTCAGGGAGGGAAGCACGCAGACAGCCTCAAATCACTGTACACGATGGTGCGCCGCGACCCGTCCGGCGCGCTCACCTCAATTCCCTATTCCAGATTCTTCGCCACCGCGAACGCCCGGGCCGCGGCGAAGGTGCGGCAGGCGGCAGCTCTGGCAGAGGATCAAGGACTGCGGAAGTATCTCACGCTGCTCGCCACTGCGCTGGTGACCGACAGGTACCAGCCCAGCGATTTCGCGTGGATGGACATGAAGAACAACACGCTCGACCTGGTGCTCGGTCCGATCGAGACCTACGAGGATGAACTGTTCGGCTACAAGGCGGCGCACGAGGCGTTCGTGCTCATCAAGGATCGCTCCTGGAGCAGACGACTCCAACGGTATGCTGCGCTGATGCCCGCCCTGCAGCGCGACATTCCGGTGGACGAGCCGTTCAAACGGGAGAAGCCGGGCACGGACGCCGACCTCAACGCGTACGAAGTCGTCTACGTCGCCGGGCAGGCAAACCAGGGCTCGAAGACGATCGCGATCAACCTTCCAAACGATGAGCGGGTGCAGCTCCAAAAGGGCGCGCGCCGACTGCAGTTGAGGAATGCGGTGCAGGCCAAGTTCGATCGCGTGATGCGGCCCATCGCGGGCGAGCTCATCGTGGACGACCAGCTATCGCGCGTGACCTTCAACGCGTTCTTCGAGAACGTGATGTTCCACGAGGTGGCACATGGTCTCGGCATCAAGAACACCATCGACGGGAAGGGAACGGTTCGCGCGGCCCTGAAGGAAACCGCCGGGGCGCTGGAAGAGGGCAAGGCGGACATCCTTGGCCTTTACATGATTCGGCAGTTGAATGCCGAGGGGGAACTGGGTAGCGAATCGATCGAGGATAACTACGTGACCTTCCTCGCCAGCCTGTTTCGTTCCATGCGCTTCGGCGCAGGCGACGCTCATGGGCGCGCCAACATCCTGGCGTACAACTTTCTGCTCGAGGCCGGGGCTTTCTCACGCGACCAGAACGGCAAGTATCGGGTGGACTTCGCGAAAATGCGAGCCGCGGCGGACGTATTGTCACGCCGCATCCTGGTGCTCCAGGGAAACGGTGACTACGCGGGTGTTCTCAAGCTGAACGCGGAGCTGGGTGTCATCGGCGCGCGAACACAGGGCGATCTCGATCGCCTCAAGGCAAAGGGGATTCCGGTCGATATCGTATACGATCAGGATCCCTGACGTCGGCGAGGTGACTTGCGGGAGCGGGTGACGCGGCGATAACTACGCCGCGTCACCTTTCGCCATTACACCACATGTCGCTTCTGGCCGTCGCGGCTTTACTGCTCTCCGGCACACCGTTCCTTCGCGCGACGGATTCCCTGACCGGGCCCGGCGTCTCCAAGGCGCTGGCTGTGCGTCGCGCGGAGCAGTTGTCCGAAGTTCGGTACGCCCTCACGATCGACGTCACTCGCCGCGACACCGCCGTCGGCATCGCGCGCGTGCATTTCCGGCGTCGCACGGGCGGGGACGTGATCCTCGATTTTCGTGGGATCGATTATTCCAGCGTCGTCGTGAACGGCACGCCGCTCGTGCCCACGGCTGCACACGGTCATCTGGTCTTGCCGGCACGGTCGCTTCGTCATGGCGACAACGACGTCACGCTCGACTTCCGTGCCGCCATCGCGCCGGCTGGCGCCAGCATCATCCGGTTTCACGATGCAGGCGATGGGACGGATTACGTGTACACGTTGCTCGTCCCCGCCGATGCGAATCAACTGTTTCCCTGTTTCGATCAGCCGGACCTGAAGGCGCGCGTGACGCTGACCCTGGTGACGCCACGGGGCTGGACCGCGGTCGCCAACGGGCGGGCGACTGGAGTGGACTCCGCCGCTGCGCTCACGCACCACTTCGCCGAGTCTCAGCCGATCAGTACCTATCTGATCGCGTTCGCGGCCGGCCCGTGGAGCGTGCGGACCGCTATCGTCAACGGGCGCCGGCTCTCCCTCTACTCCCGCGCTTCGCGCGCGCGAGAGGTGGAGGCGGATACGCTGATTGCCATCAATGCGCGGGCGCTCGCCTGGCTCGAAGGCTATACGGGCCAGCCATTTCCCTTTCAGAAGTTCGATTTTGTTCTCGCCCCAGCGTTTCCGTTCGGCGGAATGGAGCATCCCGGCGCGGTGTTCTACAATGAGGAGAGCTTCATCTTCCGCGAGCGGCCGACGCTCTCGCAGCTACTCGGGCGCGAAGCCACCGTCTACCACGAGGTCGCGCACCAGTGGTTTGGCGATTTCGCCACGATGCGGTGGTTCGACGATCTGTGGCTGAAGGAAGGATTCGCCACCTACCTCGCCGCGGTGATGCAGGCCGATCTGTCACCAGGCGCAAATGCGTGGAAGACGTTCTATTTGCGGAACAAGCCGGCGGCGTACGCGGTGGATGCATCCGCGGGAACGACGCCCGTGTGGCAGGCGCTCGCCAACCTCGACCAGGCCAAGAGCAACTATGGCGCGATCGTCTACAACAAGGCGCCTGGCATTCTCAAGCAGCTGAATTTCCTGGTGGGTGACACCGCCTTTCGGGACGGTCTGCGCCGGTATCTGCGACGCCACGCCTACGGCAACGCGTCGTGGCGCGATCTCCTCGAATCAGTCGGTAGCGCCGCGCACCGCTCGCTCGACGCATGGGGCTCGAATTACATCCTGCGGCCCGGCATGCCGGAGTTGGAGCAGATCCTGGAGGTGCGCGACGGACGAATTGCGCGACTCGCAATCGAGCAGCATCCGGCCGGTGCATTGTCCGGCACGGCCCCGTGGCCGGCGCGTATCGAAGTCATTCTCGGATATGCGGATCGGCCGTTGGAGCGCGTTCCGGTGGACCTCCCGGGCCGGACGACGGACGTGGCCGTCATGGGCAAGCCAGCGCCCGATTTCGTCTTCGCCAACGGCGGCGATTACGGCTATGCCATCGTGCACTTCGACGAGCGAAGCGTGCGATGGTTGGAAGCACACATCGGAAGTGTGAAGGATGACTTCCTCCGCGCCATGTTGTGGGGAGCGCTCTGGGATCAGGTGCGCGACGCGCGACTCGACCCCGCGCGGTTTTCGCGTCTTGCGCTTCGCGAATTGCCGTACGAGACGGATGAGCAGATCGCTCCCGTCCTCCTCGGCCGGCTCTCGCGAGCGGTTTCGGCCTATGTGTCGCCGTCCGAACGGCTGTCGCTGCTTCCGCAGGTGGAAAGCGTGCTTCTGGCTGGGGCCAACGACAGCGGTCGCGCGTACGGCATTCGAAAGAACCACCTCGACGCATACATCGCACTCGCCCGGACGCCGGCAGCGCTCCGCGTGATCGACGCCTTGCTGGACAGTGCCAGCGCCGCCGGTGCACCGCTCCGGCCGCCGACGCGCTGGGCACTGGTGACCACCCTCGTGGCGCGGGGTGCCCCCAGCGCTGAAGAGCGGCTCGCCCAAGAGGCGCGTCGCGACTCGAGCACGGAAGGTCACCGGCGGGCGTTCGCCGCCGGTGCTGCGCACGCCGACTCCGCGATCAAGGCGCGCTACTGGGAACGCTACTTCGCCGATCGGGAGCTGAACGAAGACTGGGTGACGGCGAGCCTGCGCGCCTTCCACGATCCGGAGCAGGAGCAGCTGACGCGGCGCTATCTCGTGCCCGCGCTCGACAGCCTGCCCTGGATCCAGAAGAATCGGCGCATTTTCTTCCTTGGGAGCTGGGTCAGCGCGACGATGGACGGGCAACGATCGGCGAGCGCCCTGGCTGACATCGACAGGATGCTGGCGCGCCGACCGCAGCTCGCGCCCGACCTCCGTCAGAAGATCCTCCAGTCGCGAGATGAGCTGGAGCGCATCGTCGCGATCCGGCTGGCGTACCCGTGATCGCGCGGCCGACACCGCGCAACGGTTTCGCGAATTGGTCGTCCAGCAACTGACTGCCTGCCCTGGCACTGGAACCTCCCCCTGCTGCCCGCGTACATTCACTCGAACCCTCTGCTCCGCCACATGCTGCCTGCCTTGTTCGTTAGTGTCCTTTCCGCGTCGCTGGCCGTCGCGACTCCGTCACCGAAAAGCACGGTGGCTCCCTTCGCGATGATGCGTCCTTCGAAGACTCCGATGGGTCTCGTGGACAGCATCGTCGTCGAGAAGCGAGCGCGTCGGCTCACGCTGTTTCGAGACGGCAAGCCCTCGCAAACGTATCTGGTGGCACTCGGCGGAAATCCGGTGGGAGACAAGCTGCGCGCTGGCGATCGCAGAACCCCCGAAGGGCTCTTCTACATCGACGCGCGCCAGCCGAACAGCCGATATCATCTCGCCCTCCACATCTCGTACCCCGACGCCGCTCACCGTGCGCGGTCGGCCAATGTGGGCGCGGAGCCCGGCGGCGACATCATGATTCACGGCTTGCCCAACGGGCTGGGCGCGGCTGGGGCTACCCATCGCGAGCACGATTGGACCAACGGCTGCGTCGCCTTGACGGACGAGGAAATCGAGCAGATATGGAGCGTAGTGCCGATCGGCACGCCCGTCGAGATCAAGCCGTAAACCCCGGGCGCCGCCCAATGCTCCGCTATCTGCTGGACTTGGTCGGCGTGGCGGTGTTCGCCGTGAGCGGAGCCCTTGCGGCTGGCCGGCGCGGGCTCGACCTGATCGGAGTGGTGGTGCTCGGCGTCGTCACCGCCATCGGTGGCGGAACCATCCGGGATGTACTGTTGGACCGGCACCCGATCTTCTGGCTCGCTGATCCCAACTTCCTGATCGTCATCACGAGTGCGGCGATGCTCACGGTCGCCTACGTCCGCTGGCGCCCCGCGCCTCACTCCGCGCTCTTGGTAGCGGACGCGCTGGGGTTGGCACTGTTCAGCGTTGCCGGTGCGCAGGTGACCGAAAACGCGGGTCTTCCGGCGGTCAGTTGCATTCTGCTGGGCACTGTGACGGGCACGGCCGGAGGGGTGGTGCGCGACGTCCTCAGCGCGGAAGTCCCATTGGTGTTGCGGCGGGGAAATTTCTACGCCACCGCCGCCATCGCCGGAACGAGTACGTACCTCCTGTTGCAACTCGGCGGTGCGTCGCGACGAAATGCCTCGTTCGCTGGCATGATCGTGTGCGTGGCCCTTCGTTTCGCGTCCATCTGGTGGGGGCTGAAACTGCCCGTCTTCCAGCTTGGCGACGAGGGGAACGTGCACAAGGAGTCCACGTAGGCTGTCACCGTACACGCCACATCACGACGACGATGAATCTGCACGCTGCGTTCCTCGAGCGCTCTCGGCACTATCTGGCGTACGAATATCCGACGAAGATCGCTTGCTGCGTTGGCGAGCTGCCAGCTGACGCGCTATGGCGTCGGCTGGACGACGGGTCGAACAGCGTGGGCAATATCCTGCTGCATCTCGAGGGAAACGTGCGGCAGTGGATCATCAGCAGCGTGGGCGGCGCGCCCGATGCGCGACATCGCGCTGCGGAGTTTGCCGCTCGAGCGGGTCCCCACGGCACAGCGCTCCTGGCCGCGCTCCGCAACACTCTCAGTGAGGCGGATGCCGTCATCGCCGGCTTGACGGAAGAGGATCTCGCGTCGCGGCGCACGGTCCAGGGCCGAGACGTCTCCGTACTGGATGCGGTGTACCACGTGGTCGAGCACTTTTCGCTGCACACCGGTCAGATCATCCTGCTGACCAAGCTGCTCGCGCCCGGACGGATCAAGTTCTACGAGGACGCCGACGGCTTGGCGGTGCCGATCTGGCGAGCACTTCCGTTAGCGGATCAGTAAATGTAGACCTTCGTGCCCACGGGCACGTTCTCGTAGAGCCACTCGATGTCTTCGTCGCGCAGGCGTACGCACCCGTGCGTGACCGCGGCGCCGATTGATTTCGCGTAGGGCGTGCCGTGCAGTAGGTAGCCGTTACCGAGATCGAGACGAAAGTGGCCGAGTTCGCCCTCGATGGAGCGCTGCTTGGTGCCGGCGGGCGGCACAAACAGAGTCCCGTCAAATACCACGTGCTCGTCGAGCACCATGGGGACGAACTCCTTGGTACCGGCGCGAATGATGCCCACCTCGTCTCCCTCGACGAGCAGCTTGGTGCCATCCTTCAAGTGCACGGTGCGTCCGCGCACCAGTTCCGCGAGCTTCAGGTGGTGCTCCAGTGCCACTTCGGCGAAGTGCCACTCGGGCGGCGTCCACACCGGATCCTTGTCCTTGCCGCGAATTGTCCGTACGCCGCGCGGCGTCTCGAAGCGCCAGACGCGGCCGCCATACTCCAGCGTGGCATTCATCGCGGTGGCGACGGGAGCGGTACGGACGGTATCCTCGCCGTCGAGCACCTGGAGTTGTTTTTCGAACAGGTCCACCACCAGCCGGTATCCTTCCGACTTCCGAGCCACGGACCTGGCCGTCTCCCACGAGACGCTGTCCTTCCGCGACTTGAATGCTCGCGCGCTCGCCGGCGCTTCCGTGGCGACCACCACGCTCGGGATGCCAGTGGAATCGGCGTGCGACGAGTCCGCCGTGGCAAGCGCGGCCGCGGTGGCGAGCGCCGCCGTGGTGGAGTCATCGCTGCGCCGCGCGATTTTCCGCATGAGGGTGACGAACCAGTTACGGCCGCCGACAACACTGGCGGAATCGGAGTTCGCGCGAGGCGTCGCACGCGTCGAGTCCGGTAGTCGCTTAACGTTACCCTGGGCGGCCAGAGCGGGAGCCGTGAAGGCAAGCACAAGGCCGCATAACATAAGTCGATTCGTCATGTGTCGCAGCATGGTGGAAAATACACTGCGGAGAACGTGAAGTTCACGTTCTCCGCAGTAATTCAATCACAACGGCCCTACACGAGCCACATCGGCTAGTAGAATTTGAAGCCGGCGGTGATCGGGATGTAATGCGTGTTGCCGTTCGTCGTACTGATGGACACGTACTTCGACTCGATATAGAGGTGCGCGGGTCCGGCGTTGATCTCGTACCCGATTCCAGCATCGTAGTGGTAGAACAGCGACTTGTCGCCCGCCGTCGCGGCCGTCAACGGAAAGCCAGGCTCGTTAAGGTACGTATCGGAGCCGGCCGTGACGGTCGCGCCATCGGTGTTATTGTATGGAACGAAGTCGGTGAACTTGTCGAGTCCGCCGCCGCCCAGAAAGTACAGTACGGGGTTCAGGTGACTCGTGCGGTCGAGCGGGAAGCGGAGCACGACATCGGCCGAGCCGCTGATCAGCTTCGTATCGGGGCAGGTGGGGCAGTCCGTGTCGCGGTGACCAAGGAAGCCGTACACGCCGTCGATGCGAAGGCCGAGGTTCGCATTATTCGGGAACCAACCGATCATTCCCTGCAGCGCCGGACCATCCTTCGCGCTGTTACGCCAGGACTGGTAAGGCACTGCCAAGCCACCGCCAAGCCCGAAGTACCAGCCGGGAAGCTTTTGCTCGGGGAGCATCTGCATCTGCATTCTGGTCACGGTGTCGTGCACCGTCATCGTCACGCGCTCCACACGAGGCGGGGCCATCACGGTATCGACGCGCACGATGCGAACCGTGTCCGTCTTCATCATCACCATCGAGGTATCTTTCGTGTCCTTCCGGACTGGAATGCGCGTTGGCGATTTGGCGCGCTGGGCCGAAGCCGTCGCGGCGCCGCTGAGTGAGAAGGCGGCTGCGAGGCCGAGTGCACACAACGCAAAGTTCCTGGTCTTCATCCTTGTCCTCCGTCGCCGTCGCCCAATGTTATCGTTCCCCGCGGGCGAGGTTGCGGGCGCGACGAGGGTCGTCGCAGTTGCTTCTGAACTCGGTAGGGCAGACGGCGTGCCGCGGCCGCAAGAATCGGCAAGAAAATTCGAAAAAGAATTCTGGCGCGCTCATCATTTGCACCCCGCTGCCGCTTGATTTCGCTGCTTTTTGACTCCCAATCACAGAGCGTCGCGGTCCGACTGCCCGTCATCTGCAGCTGTACCGCGCACCGGAATCACTCGGCCTTGCCTCGGGAGCTCCCGTGTCCCGGGCTGCATGGAACGGACCAGTGCGGTGCGACGCTTCCTACAGCCGGGTCCGGTGGCGCGCCGCCGTGCGCACCTGCACTACGCCCTGGCTGAATGGGGGACGCCGATGGCTCGACGCCCCCCGATCTCAGATTGCCATCGCACCGTTTACCGGCGTCCGTTTTCCCACTTCACACTCTGGTGATCAGCACGGACTCCGCTCCGCTCATACTCCCAGGCTCCCGCCGTGTCCGGCAGCTTGGGCTTGCATATTACTCAGCCGGCGATCCCGCGGCATTGCCTGGAGGGAGGGAGATTGGCAGGAGGGAGAACGCACTGAATCGCCAAGGACGCCCCGTTGCGTCCGCCTGTCGCGACGTGGAACTTTCTCACTGCCGCGGGCGCTCATGCCTCGTCATTGTCCGGAGCCAAAGTATGCGACTCGTCCGTTCCACCCGCGCCGCGATTGGCGCTGCCGCTCTCGTCCTTCCGTTCTCCTGGCTGGTCACGCCACACAGTGTACCGACCGTCAGAGCGCACCCCGTGTCCTCGAAACCAGCGTGCTCGCCCGACAACGCCGGGCTCACGCTGCCGAAGGGATTCTGCGCCATCATCTTCGCCGACAGCCTGCCAGCGCCGCGCCACATGATCGCGATGCCCAATGGCGATCTGATCGTTTCGTCCATGCGGGTTGGCGTGATGGTCCTGCGCGATCGAAGCGGCAGCGGCAAGGCCGACACGGTCTCATCGTGGGCACTACCCATCCACTCGTCCGAGGTCGCCCTCCGTGACGGCTTCCTTTACTCTGATGCGACCACCGCCGTGATGCGGTATCCGTATAAGGAGGGATCGCTCACCCCAACTGGCGCGGGAGAGACATTCATCGCGAACCTGCCGGGAGGCGGACACTCGGCCAAGACGTTCGTGATCGGCGCGGATGGCACGCTGTATCTCAACATCGGATCGCGCACCAACAGCTGTCAGGAACAGGATCGACAGAACGAGGCGAAGGGGATCGATCCATGTGTGGAGCGCGATGGCCGTGCCGGCATCTGGGCCTTCAAGACGGACAAGGCGAATCAGACGCCAGCTGACGGTATTCATTTCGGCATGGGCATCCGGAATGCAGTGGGCATGGCGATCAACCCCGCCGACCAGACGCTGTACGTGACCCAGCACGGCCGCGACCAACTTTACCAGAACTGGCCCAAACACTTCGACGAGGCGAAGAGTGCCGAAACGCCGGCCGAAGAGCTCTTTCACGTGACGAAGGGGGACGACTTCGGATGGCCGTACTGCTATTTCGACCGCCAGCTGAGTCTGAAGGTGCTGGCGCCCGAGTATGGTGGTAACGGCAAGACCGCGGGACGATGCACCAAGTACAAGGGGAACGTGGCGTCGTTTCCCGGTCATTGGGCGCCGAACGGGCTGGCCTTCTACACGGGTTCCTCGTTTCCCGCGCGGTACAGAAACGGGGTCTTCATCGCGTTCCACGGCTCGTGGAACCGCGCCCCTCTGCCGCAGGGCGGATTCAACGTCGTCTTCCAGCCGGTCGCGAAAGGAAAGGCGAGCGGTGCGTTCGAGGTGTTTGCGTCCGGGTTCAATCCTCAGACCCCCGCACCGGGAACGGTGGGACACCGACCCACCGGACTGGCGGTCGGCCCAGACGGTTCGCTCTACGTTGCCGACGACTTGAGCGGACGCATCTATCGGATCATCTACACCGGCGACGACGCGCGCTGACCAAGTGACGCCGCGGGCACCGCAGTGCCCGCGGTGGCGTTATCTTGCGATGTTCACCCCATCGTATGCCGCCTCACAGCCACCGAGCCTTTTCGATGTCAGAGAATCGCCTTCAGCGCCTGCATGATGCCGGGCAGTCCATCTGGCTGGACTTCATTGACCGCGCGATCCTTCACAACGGCGATCTTGCCCGCCGCATCCAGGGTGACGCGCTCACGGGAATGACGTCCAACCCGACGATTTTCGAGAAGGCCCTTGCCGAAGGCACGGCATACGACGACGAGCTCTCTTCAGCGCTTTCGGGCAGCACCGCCATGGAACTGTTCGAGCTCGTCGAAACGACTGATGTGCGCAACGCGTGCGACATATTCATGCCGGTGTACCTCGCCACAAACGGCGGGGACGGCTACGTGTCCATCGAGGTCTCGCCGTCAGCTGCCCACAGTTCCGCCGACACGATTGCCGAGGCTCACCGCCTCTGGGCCACCGTGAACCGGCCAAACGTGATGATCAAAGTACCAGGCACGCAGGAAGGCAGCGTGGCCGTGCGCACACTCATTGCGGACGGCCTCAACGTGAACATCACGCTTCTGTTCGCGATCGCGGCGCATGCCCGCGTGATCGAGGCTTACATCAGCGGGCTCGAAGATCGTGTGAAGGCCGGGAAGCCCATCGACCACATCGGTTCGGTTGCTTCGTTCTTTGTGAGCCGGGTGGATACGGAGGTGGACAAGCGGCTCGCGGCACTTGCCGACAACGCCGGTGAAACGGAGCGGGCGGGCATTCTCGAGTTGCGCGGCAAGGCGGCGGTGGCCAACGCGCAGCTCGCGTACAAATTGTTTCTCGAGCAGTGCGACACGCCGCGCTGGGCCAAGCTGGCCGCTGTCGGCGCGCGAAAGCAGCGCCCGTTGTGGGCGAGCACGAGTTCAAAGAATCCCGCCTATCGCGACGTGCTTTACGTGGAGGAACTCATCGGGCCGGACACCGTGAATACCATGCCACCTGCCACCATCGACGCGTTTCGTGATCACGGCGAGGTGGCGCGCCGGGTCGACGCGGATTTCGCGTCGGCAACGCGCGTCATCGACGATCTGGCAAAGGCAGGCATCGACATGACCGACGTGACGGAAAAGCTGCTCACCGACGGATTGGCCAGCTTTCAGAAGAGCTTCGACTCGCTCACCGCCGGCCTCGACGCGAAAAGGGGCCAGCTGACGCGGTAGTTCATCGCGCGGCCCCACTCATTGCGCGCACCTCGACACTATCCCGTCACCAGATCCCCGTGCCCTTTCCACGAACCAAGATCGTCTGTACGCTCGGCCCCTCATCCAATACGCGTGACGCCCTGCGCGGTCTCATGGAGGCGGGACTGAGCGTAGCCCGCCTGAACTTTTCGCACGGCACCCACGAGGAACACGCGGCCACTGTGGCCCTCATCCGGGACACCGCCACCGAGTTGGGACGGCCAGTGGCGATTCTCGGTGATCTACAGGGTCCACGCATTCGCATCGGCGATCTCGCCGAGCCCCGCATCGTCACCAACGGCGAGGACGTCGTCCTCGTCGCCGGTGAAGACGCGTCGCCGACGCAGTTTCCGACCACGTACGAGCACCTGTGCGACGACGTGAAGGTCGGCGACCGCATCCTTGTCGATGACGGGTTGATCGAGCTCGTGGCGCTGGAGGTCACCAAGCACACGGTCACGGCGCGTGTACTGCACGGCGGCCGCATCAAGAGTCACAAGGGGATCAATCTGCCTGGCGTCGCGGTCAGCGCGCCGTCCATTACCGAGAAGGACTGGGCCGACGTCGCGTTCGCGATTGAGCACCGGCTCGACTATCTCGCCCTCAGTTTCGTGCGTCGCGCCGAAGACATCACCGAGCTACGCGAGAAGATCCCGAAGAACATGCTCGTGGTCGCGAAGATCGAGAAGGACTCCGCGCTCGCCAACATCGAAAGCATCGTCCGTGCGTCGGATGCGGTGATGGTCGCTCGCGGGGATCTCGGGGTGGAGCTGCCGTTCGAGGAGGTGCCGATCGCGCAGAAGCGCATCATCACGTTGTGCAACAAGCTCGGGCGGCCCGTGATCACGGCCACCCAGATGCTCGAGTCGATGATCACCCACCCTCGGCCCACGCGCGCCGAGGCGAGCGACGTTGCCAACGCCATTCTCGACGGCACCGACGCCATCATGCTCTCCGCCGAGACCGCGGCGGGCCAGTATCCGCGCCTGGCGGTCGAGGCGATGACGCGCATCATCACCGAAGTGGAGAAGCATCCGAGGGCAGCCCGCAGCGACGAGCGTCGTGTGAGTCCGGCGACGTCGGTGTCCACGGAGCATGCGATCGCGGCGGCGGCCACGTCGGCGGTCCGCAGCCTGGGCGCGCCGGCGCTCATCGTTTTTACCAAGAGCGGATTCTCGGCGCGCGTCGTGGCCTCACACCGGCCGGGGGTACCGATTCTCGTGCTCACCGATCAGCGGCGCACGTATCGCCAGCTCGCGCTCGTGTGGGGCGTGATTCCTTGCCTGGTGGAGCACTGTGAGACCTATTGGGACATGGTGAAACTTGCGCTGGACGCTGTGCGGCTGCACGGGCTGGCGCAGGAGGGCGACCGAGTGGTCGTGACGGCTGGCGTACCGTTCGACGTGCCCGGCACGACCAATCTCATGAAGATCGAAACGGTATGACGGTCGCGGTGATGCCACGCAAGAGCGATGTACCGGACGTGTCGCGGCCACGTGACTAACGCGTGAAACTCACGTTCCTCGGGACGGGCACCAGTTTCGGTGTGCCACAACTCGGGTGCGACTGTGCCGTCTGCCACTCGCGCGACCCGCGCGACCGCCGCACGCGGGTGGGCGCGGCGGTCGAGACGGACGGTGGGGGGATCATCCTGATCGATACGCCGCCGGAGCTGCGTCTCCAGCTGGTCCAGGCTGGCATCGATCACGTGGATGCGGTGCTCTTCACGCATGGTCACGCGGATCACACCCACGGCATCGACGATCTGCGCGCCATCACCGCGCGGCGCGACGTTCACTTGCCCATGTACGGCTCGGAGGAAACGCTCGTGGGCATCGCGAAGAAGTTCAACTACATCTTCGACGACACGATCCGGCCGTTGCCTGGTACGTCCAAGCCGCAGGGGCGCGCCATTCCGCTTGCACCGGGCCAGATGATCCGCCTGGCCGATGTGGATGTCACGGCGATTCCCGTCCCGCACGGACCCATCACGGTGTTCGCGTATCGTGTCGGGCCGCTGGCGTATATCACGGACGCGAAGTCCATTCCGGACGACGCGCTCGCCCTCCTGCGCGGCGCGCGCGTGCTTGTGGTGAATGCGTTGTTTCGAACGCCGCATCCCTCGCACTTGAGCATTCCCGAAGCACTGCGTGTGGTGGAGGCCGTCGGCGCGGATCGCGCGTACCTCACCCATCTCACGCACGACAATTTCCACGCGAATCTCGAGGCGGAGCTTCCGCCGGGCATCTCGCCGGCCTTCGATGGCCTGACCGTGACCGTGTGATCGGCCACCGCCGTCGACGTCAGGAGACGGCTCACTAGATTCACCAGATCTCCGCACCCGATACCCGATATGACAATCCGGCTCGACTACACCAACATGATGGCGCCGCCGATCGACGGCGCGATATCTCCCGCCGAATGGAACGAGGTCGCGTCCTCGTTTGCCGCGGCGCACGACGCCGTCGCGATGCAGCACCAGGACGGCACCCTGGGCTTCATCGACCTGCCGGATGATCGGGCGTTGCATCAGCAGACGCTCGACTTCGTGGCACGACTCCGCGAGGGCGGCGCCTATCCCACGGACATCGTCGTGCTTGGCATCGGCGGCTCGGCGCTCGGCCCCATCGCGTTGCGCACCGCGCTTCGCGCGCCGCAATGGAACCTGCTGGACGCGGCCGCGCGGGGGGGTGAGCCACGGCTCCACGTGCTGGACAATGTCGATCCCGCCAACATCACCGCTCTGCTCGCGCGCCTGGACCTTCACACCAGCCTGTTCGTCGTGACGTCCAAGTCCGGGGGCACAGCGGAAACGATGGCGCAGTACCTCATCATTCGCGCGAGACTCAGCGCGACGCTTGGCGAACAAGCGGCGAAGACGCGCGTCGTCTTCGTCACCGATCCAGAGAAGGGTGCCCTCCGCACAATTGCTCGCGCGCAAGGCGTTGTCGCGTTGGACATTCCCGGCAACGTCGGTGGCCGCTTCAGCGTCCTTACCCCCGTTGGCGTTCTCCCAGCGGCGCTCGTCGGAATCGATACGACTGCGTTGCTGGCGGGTGCCGCGGACATGCGGGATCGCTGCTCGTCTTCCGACTTGTCGGGCAACATTGCAGGCACGTACGCGGCGCTTCAGTATCTCGCCGACACGAAGCACGGCAGGCACATCCAGGTCTTGATGCCGTACAGCGATGCGCTGCGTGACATGGCGGACTGGTTCGTTCAGCTCTGGGCGGAAAGCCTGGGGAAGCATCGCGTGCCGGGCGACGCCGGGGTGGGGCCGACTCCCATGGGTGCGCTCGGCGCTACGGACCAGCACAGCAAGGTGCAGCTGTACATGGAAGGACCGGGTGACAAGACGGTGACATTCGTGGCTGTCGACGAGGGCGGCGCGGACGTGGAGATCCCACGCCTTCATGCCGACATCCCGGAGCTGGCGTACCTTGGCGGACATCATCTCGGCGAGCTGCTGGATATCGAGCGCCGCGCGACCGCGGGGGCGCTCGCGCGGCGGGGCAGGCCGAACATGACGCTCACCCTCGAGCGCGTGAATCCCTGGCATGTGGGCGGCCTGCTCATGTTCCTGGAACTCGCCACGGCGTATGCCGGTCAGCTCTACGGAGTGAATGCGTTCGACCAGCCGGGCGTCGAGCTCGGAAAGCAGTTCACGTACGCCATGCTCGGCCGTGCGGACGCCGGCAAGGCGCGTGCGGAGTGGGAGCTTCTGCCGAAGTCGGACCCGGCGCGCGTGTTGTGAGAGCGGCCACCGCGCCCTTGCGACCCCCCAAGCGCCTGGCGAGCTTCACTCCATTGCGTCCGAACTTCAGTCGCCGATCGCGACGTCTGTATTTTGCGAGGAGAGTATGCTCGACATCGATGCGGTGAACTCGTTCTTCGGCGATGCCGTCAGCGTCAGTGACGGTCATCTCACCGTGGCGCGCCCCGACGCCATCGCCACCGAGGCGATGGATCGGCTGGTGGAGGCCGCGGTGTTCGGCGACGGCGAGGCGAAGCTATATGCCCGGTGGATGATCTGGGAGATCGGACAGGCCGTTGGCGTGCGGCCCTCCTCCATCCACGAGCTGTATATGGCGCGTGGACGCGGTGAGACGCACGGCTTCACGGTACCGGCCATCAACGTACGCGCTGCCTCGTACGACACGGCGCGGTCGATCTTTCGCACGGCGATCGCGCTGAACGCCGGCGCGTTCATTCTCGAGATCGCGCGGTCGGAAATCGCGTATACCGATCAACGTCCCGCCGAGTACGTCGCGGTGATGCTGGCGGCCGCGCTGCGCGAGGGATTCCGCGGCCCGGTCTTCATCCAGGGCGACCACTTTCAGGTCAACCACAAGAAGTATGCGACAGCACCGGGCCCGGAAGTGGACGCCGTCAAGGCTTTGGTGCACGAAGCCGTGGGGTCCGGCTTCTACAACATCGACATCGATACTTCCACCCTGGTGGATCTGAGCAAGACGACGCTGGCCGAGCAGCAACGCCTCAACTATGAGGTGGGCGTCGACATCCTGAAGAAAGTCCGCGCCAGCGAACCACCGGGTGCGACGATTTCCGTGGGTGGCGAGATCGGCGAGGTCGGTACGGAAAATTCCACCGTAGAGGAGTTGCGGGCGTACATGGATGGGTTCAATGCCGCGAAGCCCGCGGGCATGACCGGACTGTCGAAGATCAGTGTCCAGAGTGGCACCTCGCATGGCGGCACGGTCCTGGCCGATGGCTCCATCGCGGAGGTGAAGCTCGATCTGGATACGCTGGAGCGGCTCGGGAAGGTAGCGCGGGACAGCTACGGATTGGCCGGCGCGGTGCAACACGGAGCATCCACGCTTCCGGACACCGCTTTCCACAACTTTCCGCAGCGCGAAACGGCCGAGATTCACCTCGCCACGAACTTTCAGAGCATGCTGTTCGACCACATTCCCGACACACTGCGCGCGGAGATCTATGAGTGGCTGCGCGAGAACGCGAAGGACGAACGGAAGCCTACCGACTCCGACGAGCAGTTCTTCTACAAGACGCGAAAAAAGGCCATCGGTCCCTTCAAGCGGCAATTCTGGTCCCTGCCCGCCGACGTCAAGGCGACGGTCGCCGCCATGTATGATCAGAAGTTCACGTTTCTGTTCAAGCAGTTGGAAATCGGAAATACGGCGGAGATCACCACTCGCTTCGTCACGCCGTTCGAGCACCATCGTCTCATGCCTGCGGATGCAACCCCGGCGCACGCTGCTGCCCCGGACGACGCAGATTTGTCCGATTGAATGACAACGGCGCCGCTCGACGTAGGCGCGCTCTGGCTGCAGACGCTGCAACGCGCACTGGGCCGCGCGTCGCACGATGTGAAAGACGCGTTGAATGGCATTTCAGTGAATCTGGAGGTCATCCGCACACGCGCGGCGCGGCCGGACGCTCCCGCCTCGGCGGTCGCGTCGTTCGCCGATGCGGCCGCGCAGCAATTCGAGCGCGTGGCGAACCTGATCGATGCCGTGCTCGTGCTCGGACGGGCCGAGCGGGATCCGGCGGACGTGACGGCGACGCTGCGGAAAATCGCGACGCTCTGCAGCGCGTCGCCAACGTCGGCAGACGCCCTGGTGCGCGTGATCGAGGATCCAACATTTGGCTCCACCCTGACACGCGTGCCGGGAGACGCGATGCGGCTCGCGCTCGCTGCTCCGTTGCTGGACATCGTGGTTGGGTCGGACCGCGCGCGCCGCGCCTCGGAGGTATCCTGTACGATCGCCAGCGACGCGCACACGGTGGAGGTCACCATCGCGGCGGCTGGCCGGAGTGTGACCATGCCGGAGGGCATCGGTGAGGCGGCCCGCAGGGCCGGCGTTCACTGGGTGCAGGACGACCCGACCCTGACACTCGGCTTCCCCCGCGCATGACACGCTGGCAGCGACCCATACTGTTCGAGGAACGATGAAGCACGCGAAGATCCTGATCGCCGATGACGAAGTCAACATCACCACCGGGCTGAGCGCCATTCTCGAAGCCGCCGGCTACGGCGTGGACGTCGTGGGTGACGGACAGAAGGCGCTCGACGCCCTTCTCGCCGAGCGCTATGGCGTGATCCTGGCCGACCTGAAGATGCCCAAGATGGACGGACTCGCGCTGCTGAGCGAAATGCAGAAGCGCGAGATCCCCACCGAATGCATCATCGTCACCGGTCAGGCCACGGTGGACTCGGCGGTGCAGGCGATGCAGCAGGGCGCCTACGATTACATCGAGAAGCCGCTCAATGCCGAGAAGCTCAATCGGCTCAAGGCGCTGATCCCCAAAGCGCTGGACAAGTACCAGGTGCAGCAGACAAACCGCGAGCTGGCGTCCAAGCTGGAGGGACTGACGCACTACGGCGAGCTCACGGGTCAAAGCGATGCCATGCGCTCCGTGTACCAGGTCATCGAGGCAGTGGCACCGTCCACGGCCAGTGTGCTCATCCTTGGCGAGAGCGGAACGGGCAAGGAACTCGTCGCTCGCGCGTTGCACACCAAGAGCGATCGCGCAAAGGGACCGTTCTTCGCGCTCAACTGCGCCGCGCTGCCCAAGGACATTCTCGAGAACGAGTTATTCGGACACGAGAAGGGCGCCTTCACTGGCTCCACGAACGAAAAGGCCGGCGCGTTCGAAATGTCGAACGGGGGCACCATCTTCCTCGACGAGATGGCGGAGATGCCGACCGACATCCAGGTAAAGCTGCTCCGCGCTATCGAGACCAGGCAGATCAGACGCCTCGGCGGCAAGAAGGAGATCACTGTGGACATCCGCATTCTGGCGGCCACGAACAAGAATCTCCAGAAGGCCATTGCCGACGGCGAGTTGCGCGAGGATCTCTACTATCGCCTGGCCGTGGTCGAGATCGACCTGCCGCCGCTGCGCGAACGTGCCGACGACATTCAGTTGCTGGCGAACGAATTTCTCGGACGGTTCGCGCAGCAGAACGGCAAGAAGATCACGGGTTTCGAGGACGCCGCCTGGCAGTGGATCATGAGCTACCACTGGCCGGGTAATGTACGGGAGTTGAAAAACGCCGTGGAGCGGGCGGTCATCATGGCACGCGGCAATACGATCGGTCCCGCCGACGTGATTCCGCGACACCTGCGGGCCAGCGGCGAGATGCCGGCGGCCCTGTCGATTCCCGTTGGCGCCACGGCGGCCGAAGCCCGACAGCAGTTGGTGCTCCGTACCTTCGCCTCGACCTCGGGCGACGCGGCTCGGACGGGCAAGGTGCTGGGGATTTCCGAACAGGAGGTCCGCGGCGAGTTACTTGCGCTGCTGGACGACGTGGACGTGCGTCAGGTCGGTCCCGCCAAAGCGACGCCGGCTCGCCAGGAAGGGAAGAGTGAACCCGCGACTCCAGTAAAGGCCGCGGTGAAGAAACCCACGGCCAAGAAGGGACGTTGAGCCAAGGCCCTCCAGGAGGGAATATGCGGCACCATGAGCACGACGAACAACCGTATATCGTCATCGAACGGAACGACAGCGGCGTCGGCCCGCTGCTGTTGGGCGTCCTGATCGGAGCGGGGGTCGCTCTGCTTTTCGCGCCGAAATCCGGCCCGGAAACACGGCGAGAGATCAAGCGCCGAGCCAGGGAGGCGACGGATCGCGTGAAGGACGCGGCCGAGGAAATCACCGGCCAGGTAGTCGATACTTTCGAGGGCGCGCGGGCCAAGGTGGAAGAGCAGATCGAGTCCGCGCGTTCGGCCATTGTGGCGAAGAAGCGCCAGGTGTCGCGTGCGATGGACGCCGGGCGCGACGCCGCCCACCAGGCGCGCGGTGACATCGAGCGCCGACTGGCGGAAACCAAGGCAGCGTATCAGGCCGGTGCCGATGTCGCGCGCAACGGTAACGCGCGATCCGAAGCGGATGCGGATCTGGACGAGGTCGATACGCTCTGACAGCCTGAGAGACCGGCCGATCGCCGTTTCCGTGGAGGATGCCCGGGCAGTGCCGCGGTCGTCGCTGACCAGCTTCGGTTGGGCGGTACGCGACTACGCCAAACGCGTATGGGACAACGCCGGTGAGGACAATGTCTTGTTCCTCGCGGGCGGGATTTCGTTCAACATCCTGCTGGCGATCGTTCCGTTCATCCTGCTCCTCATCTGGTTTCTGACGTATCTGTTGAACAAGTCGTCAGCCAATGCGAACGAGGTGGTGACCCACTATCTCGACCGGTTGCTGCCGGCGCACGAAGAAGGGCCCGATGCGCCGGTGCACCTGCTGCTGGCGGACATCCTGAAGGCGCACACGCGGTTGCCGATCTGGAGCTCCGTGGGATTCGTGTGGTTCTCTACGCGTCTGTTCGGCTCGCTGCGAACGGTCCTCGCGAGCGTGTTCGACATCGACAACGAGCGCGGCATCGTCGCGGGGAAGGTGTTCGACATCGAGATGACGATCCTCGCGACGATCCTCGTGTCCGTGTACACGCTGATCAGCACCTACGTCCTGCTGGCGACGAACAGCAGCGTCCAGCTGCTCGAGGACCTCGGCATTCGGCACGACGTGATGGGGCATGCCAAGGCCCTGGGCAGCCAGCTGGCGGCGGCCGTGGTGATCGGCACGATGTTCTTTCTGCTGTACAAGTATCTGCCGGTGCGCCGGGTACGGACCATGACGGCTTGGGTGGCGGCCGTATTCACGGCCGTCATGTTCGAGCTCGCCAAGCTGGTCTTCAGCCTGTACGTCAAATCCTTCAACCCAGCGTCGCTGTACACCGGCACTATTGCCGCGCTCGCCGTTGTGGTATTCTGGGTGTATTACGCCGCCCTGATCTTCATCCTCGGCGGCGAAGTGGGGCAGGTGTACGAGCTGAGGCGCACGCGCAAGCGGCAGCGCGAGAACTTCGTGGAATGAGCGTCCGGGGTCCTGGGTGGACTGCGGACGCAGCAAGTGGCGCGAAGGTTGCGCTTGTGGCTGGTTACCCATACGCCAAGGATGATACCCATGCGCAAGATGCTCATTGTCGCGGCTGTTCTTTCTCTCCCGCTCGCGGCGTGCAAGAAGACCGGCGACAACGAATACCAGATCAAGACGCCCACCATCGGCACCGACTCGCACACGGTGACGACGCCGAGTGTCGAGATGAAGAAGGACACGATCAACACGCCGGTCATGGGGACGAAGCCCGACACCGTCATCATTCAGAAGCCCGTCGTGGGAACGAAGAAGACGGAAGTGTCCGTTCCGCACGTCGTGAAGAAGCCGTAGCGGAGACTCAGCCCCGGGACGAAGACGAGACGTCGGCAATCGGCACATCAGCTAACTTCGGTGTGCCGCCTTGCTGTGCTCGCAATCTTCCTCGTCCACTCGTCCCGCCTCATGACAATTGATCTGCGTTCGGACACCGTCACCAAGCCCACACTCGCCATGCGGCGCGCGATGGCTGAGGCGGAGGTGGGCGACGACGTTCTCGATGGCGACCCGACCGTGCGCCGGCTTGAAGGACGCGTTGCGGAGATGCTCGGAAAGGAAGCCGCGGTCTTTTTTCCAACGGGCACGATGGCCAACCAGGCTGCCGTGGGGGCGCTTGCTCCGCTTGGCACCGTGGCGCTCGTGGACGGCGACTCGCACATCGTCCACTCGGAGATGGCGGGCGCCGCTGCGAACAGTGGCGTGCAGCTGTGGCCCGTTGCACTTGGCGGCGGTCGCCGAATCATGGACGCCGAGGATCTCGACCGGTCTATGCGCCTCGCCTCGAGCCATGGCTCCGACGTCAGCCTCGTGTGCCTCGAGAACACCCATAACGGCGCCGGTGGAAAGATCACGACGCTGGACGCGTTGCGCGCCCTCTGGGACACGGCCGTCGCGCATGGGGTCCGCGTGCATCTCGACGGCGCTCGTCTGTGGAATGCAAGCGCGGCGACCGGCACGCCGCTGTCGGCGTTCGCCGGCTGCGCGCATTCGGTGATGCTGAGCTTCGCAAAGGGGCTGGGGTGTCCTGTCGGTGCCATCCTCGTGGGCGACGGGCCGACCATGTCGCGCGCCCGAGGTGTGCGGAAGCGGCTGGGCGGCGGCATGCGACAATCCGGCGTGATTGCCGCAGCTCCGTTGTATGCGTTGGATGCGCACCTCGCGAGGCTTCCAGATGACCACGCGAACGCGCGCCTGTTTGCCGAGGCAGTCGATGGCGCGGGCGATGCGCGCGTGGTGACCCCCGACACCAACATCGTCATGATCGATCTGCCGGCGGGCGTTACGAGTGAGCGCGTGGTGGCGCACGCCAGGGCGAACGGAGTGCTGATCAGCGCGTGGAATGCCGGACGGGTTCGGGCGGTCGCCCACCTCGACGTGGACACCCAGGCGGTCCTGACGGGCGTGACGGTCGTGCGGGCGGCACTCGAGGCCTGTGCGTCGACGGCCGAAGCCTAAAAGCGCGTTGATCGGTACGCGTTGCGTAGTTACATTTCCAGTGTCCCAGGTCCCGGAGGGCGGCAGCCTTCTAACTCCGTCAGGACCCCGAAGGTAGCAGCGGCATGAGGTGTCTGGCGTCGCTTCGTCAGGCCTGGGATATACTTCGCGCGAGGAGCACTCCGTCACGGAGATGGCTCCTCGCGCGTTCGTTTTATCGCGGCCTGACCGCGCATTGCCGTAGCGTACTGACAGCGCGGTAGACGCCGTTTCCGTGTTAGTTTGTAGCATGGCTCTCGCGTTGGCTCGGAAGTATCGCCCGAAGACGTTTGCCGACGTCGCCGTGCAGTCGCACGTGGCGGCTACGCTCAAGGGAGCCATCGCGCGCAACCGCGTAGCGCATGGTTACCTGCTGTGTGGCCCGCGCGGAGTCGGCAAGACCACGCTGGCGCGGGTGCTTGCCATGGCACTCAACTGCGAGCACCGCGGCGAGCCCGCCTACGGCGGGGAGCCCTGCGGAGAGTGTCCCAGCTGTCGGCGAATCTGGTCGGGTGCGTCGAGCCTGGACGTGGTGGAAATCGATGCTGCTTCGAACCGCGGCGTGGATGACGCCCGCGAGCTCCGCGAGCGAGCGATGTACGCCCCGTCGGGCGACGACCAGTACAAGGTCTACATCGTGGACGAAGCGCACATGCTCACG
>JANYIN010000187.1 GCA_025362035.1 Gemmatimonadaceae bacterium
CGACACCTGGCCGCGCGCCCGCTCGCCTGCGTCTACCAACGCTACAGCCTGAACAATTTTTCCGGCGTCCGGCTCGCGCTTCGACGGCAGGTGCCGTTGGTTGTCGAATACAACGGATCTGAAATCTGGATGAGCCGTCACTGGGGCAGTCCGCTCGAACACGAAGCGCTGTCGTCGAAGATTGAGATGCTCAATCTCACCGCCGCCGATCTCATCGTCGTCGTCTCGCGCGCGATGGAAGAAGAGCTTGCGGCGCGAGGCGTGCCGCGGGAGAAGATCCTCGTCAATCCGAACGGCGTGGAGCCGGCGCAATATTCCCCAGACGTCGACGGTTCGGCTGTGCGTGAGCAGTACGGCCTGCGCGACAAGACGGTGATTGGTTTTATCGGGACGTTCGGACCGTGGCATGGCGCGGAGGTGCTGGCCGAAGCCTTCGGCAAACTGCTCGAGGATCGGCCGGACTGGCGTACGCGCGTGCGGCTGCTGATGATTGGCGACGGTGCGCGCATGCCCGACGTGCGCGCCGCGATCGCGCGGCATCATGTTGAGGATGCGTGCGTGCTGACCGGTCTCGTGCCGCAGGCGGAGGGTCCGCGGTATCTGGCTGCCTGCGACATCCTGGCATCGCCGCACGTGCCGAACGCCGACGGCTCGCCGTTCTTCGGATCGCCCACCAAGCTGTTCGAGTACATGGCGATGGGAAAGGGGATCGTCGCCTCGGACCTCGATCAGATCGGCGACGTCCTGACGCTGGACGGGCACGATCATGCCGCGGTGATGGTGACCCCAGGGGAGGTCGATTCGCTCGTCGACGGATTGAAGGCGCTCGTCGAGGATTCGGCGCGCCGCGAGCGGCTCGGACGAGCGGCTCGCCAACTCGTGCTCGACCGGCACACCTGGCAGGCTCACACGGCGCGCATCATCGAGCGCCTACGACTCCGGCTGGTTGCCGCATGAAGCGATTGCTGGCTGTGTCGTGGGAAATGCCGCCGCTGTCGGGACCCCGGGCTGTGCAGGTGACGCGATTGCTTCGTCATCTCGTTCCGCTGGGGTGGGCTTCGTCGGTGGTCTGTTTCGGCCCCCGTTCGAATCGCTACAACCAGGATTACGCGATCGATGCCACGGCGGGCACCGGCGGAGCCATCGAGGTGATCCGTGTGCCGTCGCCGGAAGAATCGCTGTTCTTCAGAGCGCTGTGGCGCGTGTGTCCACCAATCAAGTTACTGCCGGACGAGAAGTGGGTGTGGATCGGCCGTGCGGTGGCGGCGGCACGGCGGCGCCTGGCCTCAGGCGCCTGCGATGCGATCGTGTCGTTTGGACAGCCGTGGTCCGATCACCTGGTGGGGTTGCGCCTGCATCGGGAATCCGGTCTTCCGTGGGTGGCGCATTTCAGCGATCCCTGGGTGGAGAATCCGTACGTCCGGGGGTGTAGGTGGCAGCGGCGGATCTGGCGTCGCATGGAACAGAATGTTGTGGCGAACGCGACGCGGCTGGTCTTCATGACGTCTCAGACAGCCGACCGCACGATGGCCAGGTATCCGGACGAATGGAAACGGAAAGTGGCCATCATTCCTCAGGGGTTCGATCCGGACGCTGCCGGACCGGCAGCTGCTCCGCGGGCTCACGGCCCTCTTCGCATCGTCTACACCGGACGCTTTTATCCGGGCATTCGCACGCCCGAGTGCGTGTTGCAGGCGCTTCACCGGCTGCAGACGCAGGGCAGTCTCTCCGGCCGGGCGACGCTCGATGTGTACGGATTTCCGTTCGAGCCGTACGCGCGCCTCGCACGCGAGTTGGGCCTCTCCGGTGCCGTGACGTTTCACGGTCGCGTGTCTCCGGTTGCGGCGGTCGCGGCGGCAAAGGACGCGGATCTGCTTCTCGTGATCGATGCGCCGAGTCAGGGACCGAGCCTGTTTCTGCCCAGTAAGCTGATCGACTATCTTCCGTTGAGGACGCCGATTCTTGGAGTCGTGCCAACCGAGGGCGCATCCGCAGACCTGCTGCGCGCGCTGAACTATCCCGCGGTCGATCCCCTCGACGTCGAGGGGATCGCTCGAGCGCTGTCTGACGTCATCGATCGGTGGCACTGCGGCACCCTGACGCGGTCGGCCACCCACGACGCCACCGCGCAGGCGTATGACATCCGCGAACTATCACGCGCGTTCAGCAACCTGCTGAACGGCATCACCCTCACGCATCCTGTGGAGCAATGAGCACGCCCGGTCCGCGGGTCCTGATGGTGACCGGCGCGTATTTCCCCGAACTCAGCGGCGGCGTGCTTCAGGTCAAGTACATCGCCGAAACCCTGCGCGATGCCGCGACGTTCACGGTGCTGACGACGGGCACGGACGGGAGTCTGCCGGTCGAGAGCGAGGTCGGCGGCATCGCGGTGTTCCGCGTGCACGTCGACGTCAGCAGTGTGTTCTCGAAGGTGAATGCGGCGTTCCGGATGGCCGCCCTCTTCGTCCGGCTGCGGAACCGGTTCGA
>JANYIN010000192.1 GCA_025362035.1 Gemmatimonadaceae bacterium
CGCTGGAGCGGGAGCGTGGGATCACCATTCTCGCGAAGAATACGTCCGTTCGGTGGAAGGACACCAAGATCAACGTCGTTGACACGCCCGGCCACGCCGATTTCGGCGGGGAAGTCGAGCGCATCCTCCGCATGGTCGACGGCGTGCTCCTCGTCGTCGATGCCTTCGACGGTCCCATGCCGCAGACGCGTTTCGTGTTGCGCAAGGCGCTCGAGCTGGGACGCACGCCCATCGTGGTCATCAACAAGATCGATCGCCCGGGCGCAGACCCCATGCGCGTGCATGACGAGGTGCTCGACCTGTTCATCGAGCTCGAGGCCAACGAAATCCAGCTCAACGCGCCCGTGGTCTATGCGTCGGCGCGTGAGGGCGTGGCGACGCTGGACATGGAGGTCAAGGCCGTCAACCTCGATCCCCTCTTCGACACGATCATCTCGGCCGTGCCACCGGCGCCGAGTGACGAGTCGTCGCCTTTTCAGATGCTCATCTCCACCATCGACTTCTCTCCCTACCTCGGGAGGCTTGGCATCGGACGCATCGAGCGCGGGACTGTGAGGGTCGGCGACCAGGTGCTGTTGCTACCCATGGACACCTCGCAGAAGAACGAGCAGGCCAAGGTGACCAAGCTCTATGTCTACGACGGTCTCGAACGGACCGAGGTGCAGAGCGCGCCGGCCGGCGAGATCGTTTCGCTCGCCGGGTTGGAGGGGGTGGAGATCGGCCTCACCGTTACCGACGTCGAGCACCCCGAGCGCCTGGAAGGGATCGCGGTGGAGGAACCCACCATCAGCGTGGACTTCCTCGTCAACAACTCGCCCTTCGCTGGCAAGGAAGGCAAGTTCGTGACATCGCGGCAGATCCGTGACCGGCTGTACAAGGAGCTGGAACGGAACGTCGCGCTGAAGGTGGAGGACACGGATTCCACCGACACGTGGACCGTGAGCGGCCGTGGCGAGTTGCATCTGTCCATCCTGATGGAGACGATGCGCCGAGAGGGATACGAGTTCCAGGTGTCGCGGCCGAGGGTCATTCTCAAGTCGGGCATGCACGGCGAACGTCTGGAGCCGTATGAAGAGCTGGCTATCGACGTTCCGGAGGAATATCTGGGCGCGGTGATCGAAAAGCTCGGCCCGCGGCGCGGCGAGATGATCGAGATGAAGAATCCGGGGCAGGGGCTCACGCGCGTGCTGTATCGCATTCCGGCGCGGGGGCTGTTCGGGTATCGCTCGGAATTCCTGACGGACACGCGCGGCACCGGAATCATGCATCATCGGTTCCTGGAATACGGGGCCTGGGCCGGCGCGTTGGCAACGCGGTCGCGCGGGACACTCGTATCGATGGAGAATGGCACGATCATCGCGTTCGCCCTTGCGGCGCTGCAGGAGCGGTCCACGTTGTTCGTTTCGCCGGGCGATCCTGTGTACGAGGGCATGATCGTGGGCGAGAATTCACGGCCAGGCGACATGGACGTGAATCCCACCAAGGAAAAGAAGCTCTCGAACATGCGCACCACCGGGACGGACGAGAACATCCGGCTGGAACCGCCGCGGGAGTTGACGCTGGAAGGCGCGCTTGAGTATATCGAAGACGACGAGCTCATCGAGATCACGCCGAAGTCGATCCGGCTCCGGAAGCGTCTGCTGGGCCAGAGTGACCGCAAGAAGATTTCACGCGAGGCCAAGCGCGAGCGGGCTACGTTGTAGGCAACGTTTCAGCACGTGGCACGTTCAATCACACACTTCCCGACCGGAGAGCACTACAATGCCGGACCTGTACGAGATGTCGGAGTCGATTGGCTTTCGGGCCGCCGCGATCGATTCGATCTCGTTGTCGCCCATCGACGACGAGGACGCTCTCGATCATGAGGACGCCGACGACGAAGACCTCGATGAGGACGACGAAGAGGACGACGAGGATGAGGACGACGATGCCGACGACCTCGACGACGAGGACGACGATCTCGTGGATCTCGATGATGACTATGACGGCAACGACGACGAGGAGGATGATCGTCCGGGGCGGCCGTTCGACGAGAAATAGGGCTGGTGCGGTTGCCGTCCGCGCGGGATGAATCGCGCTGGAACGGCGCCGTCGGAATTCACGCGCTGTTGCTCAAGTCCCCCCTTGCTTCTCGGATGTGCCAGGATACATTTCGCGTTCCCCGGACCAATGGGGCTCGGCAGGAAACGCTGATTGACAATCGAGTGTGTGATGTTGTGCGATGGCTCTCGTTTGAGCTGTGGCGATCGTGTGCCGCAGCGAGAGATCAATTCACGAACATTATGGATTCCGGACGCGATCTTTGGACGCGTTCGAAGGTTGCGTTCGGTAGAGTCTGATATCAAAATCTCTTGGAGAGTTTGATCCTGGCTCAGGACGAACGCTGGCGGCGTGCTTAACACATGCAAGTCACGGGGGCCCGCAAGGGCAACCGGCGAACGGGTGCGTAACACGTGAACAACCTGCCCTCGTGTGGGGGAT
>JANYIN010000198.1 GCA_025362035.1 Gemmatimonadaceae bacterium
TCGGAGGCACCCGAAAACGACGTTCGTCGCCGCGCACCTTGGTTGGCATGCCAACGATCTCGCGCGGCTCGGCAGAATGCTGGACGAGATGCCCAATCTCTACACCGAGGTGGGCGCTGTGCTCTACGACATCGGGCGCCAGCCGCGCGTCGCCCACGATTTCTTCATCAAGTATCAGGACCGCATCCTGTTCGGCAAGGACTCGTTCCAGCCCGAGGAATATCCGTCCTACTGGCGCGTGTTCGAGACGAACGATGATTACTTCGACTACTACCGCGGCTACCACGCCTTCTGGAAACTGTACGGCATCGGGCTGCCCGATCCGGTACTGAAGAAGGTGTACTACCAGAATGCGTTGCGGATCACGCCATTGATTCCTGCAGCGGGGTATCCCAGGTAATCGTTTCGCCGGGGTCAAATCGACGACGGCTGGAGCGGCATCACCCGGCTCCCTCCTTGCCGTTGAAGTAATCTCCCCGAGCAGCATCCGCACGGACCGTATCACCAAGCGCGACTGCTACATGGAGTCGAACGTCGCGGAATACTGGGCCGTAGATATCGGCGCTCTGATCGACGTCGCTAGGAAGCGCCGGCGAACACGCGCGTGAACGACTCCACGGCGGGCGGCCCGGAGCCGATACCCTCGTCGTGCTTGAAATAGACATACGCGTCAGTCCACGACTGTAACGCGATGCGCCTGGCCCACTCGGCCTGCATCACGTCGTCGTAGTCGAAGCGATGCAGCCGGAGATAGCCCCACGTGGCCGTCGCCACCACCGGCGATGCGAACTCCGGCTGTTCCACCACGCACATCGCGATGTCCCGGGCCTGCAGCGCGGCGAACACCTCGTCTTCGAACCAGCTCTCGTGGCGGAATTCGATCGTGTACCGGCGCCCTTCGGGCAGAGTGTCGAGGAACGCGCGCAGCCGATCCACATCCTTCTTCAAGTTGGGCGGAAGCTGAAACAGTATGGGGCCAAGCCGCCCGCCGAGCACCGTCGTGTTCTTGAGCAGGAACTCCACCGCGCTCGCCGATTCCGGCTTCAGTCGCGCATAGTGCGTGATCCGCTGACTCGCCTTGAGCGCGAACGTGAACGACTCCGGCACGTGCGCCGCCCAGTCGAGCAACACATGCTCCTTCGGCAGGCGGTAGAAGGTGTTGTTGATCTCGACGGTGGGAAACTTGCCGGCGTAGAAGCCGAGCATCGCATCGTCCTTGAGGTCGTCCGGATAGAATGACCCCTTCCATTCCTTGAACGCATAACCGCTCGTGCCGGCCAGCAGGTTCATGAGGCCTTCGCGAGACTCGCCTTCAGCGCTTCCATCAGATCGAGAATCTTCCCGCCGCCCTCCGGCGTGATGTCTGCGGTGATGTCCTGTCCGTCAATCTTGCGCTGGATTGTTTCAAGCACGCGCTCGCGCACCGTGTCCGTGTACTTGGTCGGTTCGAATGCATCGTTGGCGGTCTGTTCGATGAGCTGCTTGGCCAGCGCGAGCTCGGTGGGCTTCACCTCGCCCACGGGCACTGTGACCTCGGTGGTGGGGCGCACTTCGTCGGCGTAGTGCAGTTGCTCCATGACCAGCACGCCGTTGAGCGGGCGCAGCAACACGAGATGCTGCTGTCCGCGCGCCGCATACTGTCCGAGCGCCGCGCGGCCGGTTTCCTGCAGCGCCGCGGCGAGCAGGCGGTACGCGCGGTCGCCACCTTTGTCTGGGCCGAGGTAGTAGACCTTCTCCAGATACTCGCGGTCCACCTTGGCCAGCGGAACGAACTCCAGCACGTCGATCATCCCCGTGGCCTTTTCCTCGATGGCCTTCAGCTCCTCGGTGGAGAGCACCACGTACTGGTCCTTCGCGAACTCGTACCCCTTGACGGTTTCGTCACGCGTCACGATCTCGTTGTCCTTGGGGCACGTGTACTGCTGTTTCAGGCGCGTGCCGCACTTCTTGTGGAGCATGTTGAACGAGACGCTGGCCTTCGACTCCGACGACGAATACAGATTGACGGGGACCGAGACGAGGCCGAATGAGATGGTGGCGTTGCCGATGGAGCGGGCTGGCATGGGACGCGGGGCGCGGGTTTCACGTTGGTTTAGCTGACGACCACAACTCCGAACTACTCTGATCAACAACCGGCATGACGGCAAGTAGCGACGACGCACCTGCGCAGGACAACCTCCGCCAGTACCGCGCCAAGCGGTCGCCCGACTCCACCCCGGAGCCCATGGGGTCGGTGTCCGCCGTGCCGGGCCGCCTGTTCGTCGTCCACAAGCACGCCGCGCGCCAACTCCACTTCGATCTCCGACTCGAAATGGACGGTGTCCTCCGTTCGTGGGCCGTGCCGAGGGGCCCTTCCTACGACACCAACGACAAGCGCCTGGCGGTCAAGGTCGAAGACCACCCCCTGGAGTACGGCGACTTCGAAGGGATCATCCCCGCCGGCAACTACGGCGCGGGCGGCGTCATCGTATGGGACCGTGGCGAATGGATCGCGCTCGAAGACTGGCGCGAGGGCCTCGAGAAGGGAAAGCTCCTGTTCGAGTTCCACGGTTACAAGCTCCACGGAAAATGGACGCTGGTGAAGATCAAGAAGAGCGAGCGCGACTGGCTGCTCATCAAGGAGCGCGACGCGTGGGTCTCATCACCCGGCGACGTGTTCCCCGAGGAATCGGTCCTCTCCGGTCTCACCGTCGAACAGGTGAAGGATGGCCGCACCCCCGCCGGGACGCTGCGCGCCGGACTGGAGGGAACCGGCGCGGAGCGCGCCCGCGTGGACCCGCGCAAGGTGGAGGTCATGCTCGCCGAGCCCGTCGACACCGCGTTTACCCGCGATGGCTGGGTCTTCGAACTCAAGCTCGATGGCTATCGGCTCCTCGCCAGCAAGTCCAAGGGTGAAGCGCTGCTCCTCACACGCAACGGCAACGACTACACAGCCGTCTTTCCGGAAGTCGCGCGCGCGGTGAAGGCGTTGCCGTTCGACGAGTTCATCATCGACGGCGAAGTCGTGGTGATGGATGCGCAGGGACGGCCCAGCTTTTCACGCCTCCAGAAGCGCGGACGCCTCTCTTCTGCCATCGACATCAAACGCGCCGCGGTCGAGCTGCCGGCTACTTTCTTCGCGTTCGACCTCGTGGCCTTCGAGGACTTCGATCTCCGCCCGCTGCCGCTCACGAAGCGGAAATCGCTGCTGCTGGAGGCGTTGCCCAAGCTCGGACCGGTGCGCACGCTGGACCACATTGAGCGCGAAGGCGAGCGCCTCCTCGACCAGGTAGCCGCCTTGGGGCTGGAAGGAATCATCGCCAAGAAGGCCGACGCCCGGTACGTCGGCGGACGCACCGATTCCTGGCTCAAGATCAAGAAGGAAAGCACTGGCGATTTCGTCATCGTTGGATTTACCGCGCCCAAGGGAAGCCGCAGTCATTTCGGCGCGCTTCAGCTGGCGGACTTGGTGAACGGCGCACTCGTGTATGCGGGGCGCGCGGGCACCGGATTCGACGACGCGAAGCTGACCGAGCTGAATGCCTTGCTCCACGGAACCAGTCGCGATACCCCACCGTGCGAGGGACCTGTGGTGGCGCCAGGCGCGCCTCCGCTGCCCAGCACCGCGATTCCCGACACGAAGACCACTCGGTGGGTGGAACCGCTGCACGTCTGCGAAGTGCGCTTTCGAGAATGGACGCCGGACGGCGTGCTCCGGCATCCAGCGTTTCTGAGGCTCAGGTCGGACAAGAATCCGCGCGATTGCGAGCGGCAGCGCTGGAACGTTCCGCGCGAGGCGGGCGATCCGATCTCCGCGCGTTCGCCCGCGGAACCGGAGGCAAGCCAACAAGACGCAAACGCGGGTGAGATGGAACGGGGAGACGCGGCAGCGGAGCACATGCCGCCAGCGCCGCCGCCACCGGCGCCGTTGGAAAAGACCGTGGCGTTTTCCAACTTGAAGAAGATCTACTGGCCAGCGGAGAAGTACACCAAGGGTGACATGGTGGACTACTACCGTAACATCGCGCCCTGGATGCTGCCGTACCTGCGCGAGCGGCCTGTGGTCCTCACCCGCTTTCCGGACGGTATCGACGGCAAGTCCTTTTATCAGAAGGATGCACCGGAATTCGCGCCGCAGTGGATGCTGACGGTCCCCATCTGGAGCGAGGACACCCAGCGCGAGATCCGCTATTTCGTGTGCAACGACGTGGAGTCCCTGCTCTACATCGCCAACATGGGCTCCATTCCCCTGCACATCTGGGCAAGTCGCGTGGGGTCACTGGAGTTGTGCGACTGGTGCGTTATCGATCTCGACCCCAAGGAGGCGCCGTTTTCCGACGTGATCCGAATGGCGCTCGCGCTCCGCGCGCTCTGCGAATCGATCGGCTTGCCGAGCTACGTGAAGACCACGGGGAAGACCGGCTTGCACATTCTCCTTCCGCTGGCCCGACAGTGCACGTACGCCCAGTCACGCACCCTTGGCGAACTGCTGGCGCGCGTGGTGCTTCGCGAGCTGGGCGACATCGCGACCGTTACGCGCCACCTATCGAAGCGCGGCGACAAGGTCTATCTGGATTATCTGCAGAACCGTCACGGACAGACCATCGTCGCGCCCTTCGGTGTGCGTCCGTTGCCCGGCGCCACCGTCTCGATGCCACTGCGGTGGGAGGAGGTGAACAGCGACCTGGACCCGAGGGCGTTCACGATCACGACGGCGGTGGCACGCATGGAACAGCTTGGCGCAGATCCGGTAGCACAGGTGTTTTCGGACAAACCGGACTTGGGCGCGGTGCTGGAGCGGCTGGCGGCGGCGCTATCGGGGTAGGAAACCAATTGTATACTGTTACGTAGGACTGATTGTATACTCGATTGATCTCCGTCATGTCCCGTACGGCGTATCGGCCCAACGAGTTCGAGGACAAAGCCCATGAACATCACTATTCGTTGCGCCGCCGCCGTCACGGCGTTCGTCATGGGCGCGGGCACCGCGGCCCACTCGCAGCAGGCCAAACCGGGACCCCGCTGGCTCGGACTGCTCGGCTGCTGGTCCATCGCAGAGACCGGGTCGGCGCCGGACGCCCAGCACGACAATCGCATCGTCTGCGTCACGCCGACCGCCGATGCGAACGTCGCCGAAATCTCCGCGATCGCCAACGGGAAGGTACTGACGAAGGATCGTGTGGATGCCAGCGGCCGCTCCTATCCGCTCCAGGCCACCGGCTGTGTCGGCACGCAGCACGCCAACTGGTCCGCCGACCAGCGGCGCGTGTTTCTGCAGTCGTCCATCACGTGCGACGGCGTGACCACGAACATGTCGGCGCTGCTCGCCCTCACGCTGACTGGCCAATGGATCGACATTCGCCGCGTGTGGTCGGGCCGGCCCGACAGCGGCGAGGTACACGTCGCGCGCTATCGCGACGCTGGCCTGCCAAGGTCGGTCCCCGCAGACATCGCAACACGGCTCCGAGGCTATGCGATGTCCATAGAAACCGGGCGCATCGCGGCGAGTGTCCCCGTGAATCCAGGTGCGATCATCGAGGCGTCCAGACTGGTTGACTCGACCATCGTCGCGGCCTGGCTCATGGAGAGCGGCCAGCGCTTTGCGCTCGACTCTCGTGAATGGCAGGAGCTCGCGGATGCGGGCGTCCCGGCGCAGGTGCGCGACGCGATGGACGATACGGTGCATCCGATCGGCCGCAACGACGGACGGCACTTTGAGGAGTACGGCCGGTGGTCGCGACAAGCGTCCGCGTCGTGGGACCAGGGCACCGGCGTGCGCAGGATTTTCGGCACGCGCCCACTCTTCGATCCCCTCCTGGATCCCTGGGGCTTTGGCGTTGGATCCGCCGTGTGGCCCTACGCCCTCCACTATGGCTACATCGACCCGTTCGGATTCGGGCTCGCCTTCGGCAACGCGCTTGGGTTCGACAACGCGTTGGGATACGTGTTCGGCTATCGCCGCAGCGCGACTGGCTACCAGCGACCCAACGTCCTTGTGCTAAAGGACGCGGCGGCGGCCGCCGGCCGCGACATCGTGGGACAGACCCCGTTGTCGGAGCCAAAGGGCGAGGAGAACGGACCGCGAAAGTCTCAGGGGACCATCCTGGTGGGCGGCGTCCCGGTCAGTACCAACGGCGGCACGCCCGCCTCGCCGACGCCGTCACCCAGAAGCGGAGGCGGGGCAGCAAAGCCCTAGGCTCGCGCACGGACCGCACCATCATCAGATTTCTGGGGTATCGGGGACGTAACGACGGACGCATCATTCCCTTAGCATCACTTGCGAGGAGATCTCCGTGAGCGAACCAGACGCTCCCAAGGGAAACCCGGGCTTCTCCAGTGAACCGGGGAAGATCGGCGCACCCGACTTGGCGAAGAACCGGTTCTTCCTGACGGACAAGCCCAATCCTTTTGCGCAAAAAACCCGGGCTCGGCACATCAAGACGTTCTTCGTCAGCATCTTCGTCTTTCTCTTCGTAGTCTTCCTTGCGTTCGCGATCGTTCACCACTGGGGTGAGGAGTCCTGGCGCTCGCGCTCGGTGAACGAGTCGTAGCGCGGGCCGGAATTCCTTCGGGCCGTTAGGCGCTCACCGGGGCGTATCAGCCCGTCGTAGGGTGAGTGAAAAGGTGCTGCCCACGCCCTCGGTGCTGTTCACCCGCAGGTCGCCGCCCATCGCGCGGGCCAGATCGCGGCTGATCGCCAGTCCGAGCCCCACGCCGCCCGTGGGTTCCTTCAGGCTCCGGTGCACCTGAACGAACGGCTCGAACACCGATTCCAGCCGGTCCGTGGGGATGCCTATCCCGCTGTCCGTAACGCGCACCTCCACGACATCGCTCGCGACGACACACGTGATATCGATCTTGCCTCCTCGCGGCGTGAACTTCACGCTGTTGGAGATGAGGTTGAGCAGGATTTGTCGGGTCTTCTCGATGTCCACGCGTACGGCAACGTCGGTCTTGGGTTGCTCGCAACGAAGCGTCAGGTTCCGCTCCCCCAACTGCGGATCGACGAAGATCCGAAGGTCCGAGAACACCTGGGAAACCGGCGTCGGCGACAGCCGGACTTCCACGTGCCCCGCTTCCAGGCGCGCGAAGTTGAGTATGTCCGTGATGAGGCTCATCAGGTGGCGCTGGGCCTTCTGCACGCGCTCCAGGTCGGTCTGCTGCTGGGCCGTAATCGCGCCGTGGACGCCGATGAGCAGTAGGTCCACATAGCCCGCGATGGCATTCAGCGGCGTACGCAGTTCATGGCTCATCGCGGCCAGGAATTGGCTCTTGGCGAGGTTGGCGGCTTCGGCTGCCTGCTGTGCCTCACGTGCCCTCCGGTACTGCCGCGCATTGTCAACGGCGAACGCGGCGCGGCGAGCGAGCTCGCCGGCTAGCACGAGATCGTCCGACGTGTAGCGACGACGCGACTCGGCGGACACCAGTGTCAACGTTCCGAACGGGGCGCCGATTGTCGCGAGTGGTACCACAATCGCTGACCGCAGCCCGAGCTCACGGCTGATGTGTAGATGCTCCTCGTCGATTGCGCCCGCCACCAGCATTTCGTCGTGTAATCTCTGCATACAGCTCCGGAGCTCCGGTGCGGAGCACGTTGGGCACGCCGGTGGGAGCGTCCAGTTTGGCCGGATACTTCTCATTGAGCTCCCGCGCCCATTGCGTCTTGGACGGATCGACGTGTGCCACGGCGACCTGCCGCAGCTTTCCACGCTCATCGAGCATATCGATGCTGCACCAGTCGGCAAAGTCGGGCACCACCAAGCGGGCGAGATCTGCCAGGCGCAGTTCGGGATCCATCGGCGCCATCAGCAGTCTGGTGGCGCGATCCAGGTAGTGCGCGGCCTCTTCGGCCTTCTTGCGCGACGTGATGTCCTTCCATTGCGTGGCAAGGCCACCGTCCGGCAGCGGATAGCACGACATCTGCTGCCACGTTCCCCGTTCGGGATAGAATGCGTCGAACTGCACGGGGACGCGATCGCGCGCGGCGCGGCGCATCTCCTGCGCGATGGGCGTCCCTTCCAGTTCGACGTAGACGTCCCACATCACGCGGCCCACGATCGTCGCGGCTTCGGGGTGTGACGAGCCGGCAAAGACGCGGCTGGCTGCCTCGTTCGCGTACCGGAATCGCCAATCCGCGTCCTGGACGACGAGCGGATCCGTGATGCTCTCGAGGATACCGCGCGAGTACGCGGCCGCTTCCTCCGCTTCCGCGGTTCGCTCCATCAGGTCGGTGCTCGCCAGCTCGAGCTCTTCGGTCAGCGACTGCGATTCCTCCACCTGCGCCTCGAGCTCCGACGTCTGCTGCTCGAGTTGGTCCACCAGCTGTGCGTTTTCTCGGAGCGCGGCATGTGCGCGCTCCTCGGCTCTGACCCGCCGCCCCGCGAGCATGCTCACCACGCTGGACGCTGCCACGAATATGCCCATCGCCATCAGGTCGCTGGGAGCGCCGGGGCTCGACTGGTGGCTGGGCAGTATGAGCCAGTAGTCCACGACGAGGACGGACAGAACCGAGCACAAGAGCCCAGGTCCGAGTCCGCAGATGACGGCGGATCCGAGGACGGCGGGCCAGAAGAAGATGAACACGACTCGGCTGATGTACGGCAGGAACAGCAGCGACACGCCGAGCGCCGCAAACGTTGCCAGTGCCGCCGCGGCGTAGGCGGCGGCGCCATGCAGCGTCTTCCTCTGCTTCAGAATTGCGGGACGAGCGCCCGTGATCGGCAGACTGCCGTCTTGGTGAATCGACGAGCGGTCGGCCCGGTACACACCTAGTCTCGGTGTGTCCACTCGCCACTCCAGTCATTGGTCGAAGCCCGCCTTTCAGGGTTCATGGCATGGTGGTGTGTGCGCAGCCACGTTTGGCGGCGTGATCCTCATGGCATACCCTAAGCCAGTCCTGACTCGTTCGCTACATAGCACCAGAAAACCGAACTGAGCGGCAGGCGAGTCGTTTCGCCTGCCGCCCTTTGGTATCCCTCCGTGCCGTGCGCTTCGCTACACCCTCGCGTTCGTTTTCCCGCTGACGAAGTGCCAGACGATGGAGACGAGAGCGAGGATGAGCAGGACATGAATGAGCCCGCCAGCCACATGGAAGGCAAGAAAGCCAGCTGCCCAAAGAACAACGAGCACGATTGCGAGGCTCAGAAACATGGGAGTCTCCTCTAAGCGTGAGTGATCGGCCGCCAATTCCGGCGCTTCCAGAACAAAGCAAACGTCACGCCGCTATCGATTGCTTCCCAGGCGAGCGCATGCCACGCAACGGATGCCGTCGCGAGGAGGAGCACCAGTGTGGAAGGGTCGCTCATGAGGTGACCGCGAGGGCACCCGCCGCCCAGAGAACAATGAGCACGATGGCGAAAGTGAGAAACATCACAGACCTCCTCAGACTTCTTTGTCAGCCGCCCGGTTGCGGCACGCTCGCTTAACAGGCAAGTGCCACGCCAACTCCGTTCGATAACGCGGGATTCTCGCCCAGTGAGCGCAAAGCTTCCTGAAGAGCCAGCCTCCCGCCCACCGCCCCGGCCAATCACGACGATCGGCGGGCGCGACAACTGGCCGTCGGCGAGGTGAGGAACCATATTCGGCGCTCACAATCCAATCTGAACGGGGTGAACCTGCGCGTTTCTCGAGTGATCGTGATTTCGCTTGCGGCTGCCGCACTCGGCGCGGCGGGTTTGGCGGACGCGCACGCCCAGGCGGCGATGCCTCAGGCGGCAGGCACGCCCGAGATGCGCGCTGCCCGCCGCGATTCGCTCGGTCGTTTACGCGCGGAGACGATGACGCAGCTCCTGGCGACAATTCAGGGGCACGAGGATGAACCCGCGCGCAAGGTGTTCAAGAGCGTGCAGCTGCTGCGGGACACGCCAGCGAAAGAACTCCTTGCGCTGATGGATACGAGCTACAGCAAGGCGCTCGGCGTGGACTGCACGTCGTGCCACATTGCGGACAAGTGGGCGGACGAGTCGCGACCGAACAAGGCCAAGGCGCGCATCATGATCGAGATGGTAGACGCGATCAACTCGCAGCATCTCGTCCAGATGCCTCGTAAGCGCGATGGGGGATACCCTACCGTGACGTGCATCACGTGTCATCGCGGAATGGCGACGCCGAACCAGATGCTCGTTCCCTGAATGGGCGACTCACATCGCGCGAGATCTCGTACGCGAGTGCTGCAGGGCGCAGACCGCTATTCTCGCCCTTGCAGCCCAGTGATCAAAGGTGGTATCTCACCGCCATCGTCGCTGTCTTGCCGTAGAACTCCTTCTGCACGAAGCTGAGTGACGTGCCGGTGTAGTATCCGAAGGCCGCGTTGTTCAGGTTGAGCCCCTGCAGCACCAGTTGCGTACGGTCGTTGACGGACACGTTCACCGACGCATCGACTTGCGTGTGCGGCATCATGTAGGTGTCGCCGCTCGTCGGACTCGGCGTCCCGTCACCCACCTTGTAGATGTAGCTGCCGTTGTATTGCACGGTCACGCGCGCGGTGAGCAGATCGCCGGCGTATGTGCTGGCCATGTTGTAGTTCCATTTTGCCTGGCGCGGAAGATTCATCGAGGTCCGCGTCGGCGTGGACGTGTTCGACTGGGTCCACGTTCCGTTCGCGTCCAGCCCGAGCCCGCTCAGCGCGCCCGGCAGGAAGTCGAAGCGCTCCTGCCAGGCCCCTTCCACTCCCGACAGAGTGCCACTGGTGGCATTCTGCGGTCGCGTGCCGTTGTAGCCGTCGTACGGAGCCCCGGAATACGTGAAGCTCTGCTGGTAGATGTAGTTCGAGATCTGCTTCGCGAACACGCCGGCCGAGACGAGACCGACGGCCGGCAGGAAGTGCTCAAGCATCACATCCTGATTCCATGCCGTCATCGGCTTGAGATCGGGGTTGCCCGCCGAAATCGCGTTGCGATCAGTGGGCAGGGCGCCTGCGGCCAACGTGACGGTCGGCGCCAGGTCGCTGTACAGCGGACGAGCCATGGACGTCGTCAGGGCCACGCGAAGATTCGTCTGCTCGTCGAGCGCGTACCGCAGTTGCGCGTTCGGAAAGACGTTCATGTAGCTCTTGGCGCCGTTCAGCGGTGCCGTTCCCGCGATCGTCTTGTTCGGGCCGTGCATCGCACCGAACGCGTCATAGGACGTGTTCGTCTGCTCGGCGCGGACTCCCACGAGGAGGTGCGCGGCGTTGACGTCGATGCTGTAGCTTACATACCCTGACGCGATCCGCTCGCTGCCGGTAAAGGTGGCCAGCTTCGCCGCGAGCACCGTGGTCGGATCGACGACGAGCACCGGATTGTTGATCACGTAATCCTCCGACTGCTGTTCCGCCGGGGAGAA
>JANYIN010000017.1 GCA_025362035.1 Gemmatimonadaceae bacterium
CGGCCCGTTGTCTCCGGGCCGCGCGCCGGACGTAGCCTGCGACGACGTGGAAATGTCCGGAACGGTCAGTGGACGCGCCTGGGTAGTAGGGGTGCCGCAAACGGTAAGGAGTGGGATCGTACCTTTGCGGTGGCCGGTCGCCGCTGTATGTGACTCACGTCACTTCGACAATATATCGACCACGTCACTATGTGTCTGGTCATTGCCACTGGTGACTCATATATTCGCGGAAGTTCCGGCGTTCCGGAACCGTCGTTCCTCACCCAAGCGGTCCCTCAACATGGCGAGCCCCCCATCATCTGGCGGCCGGCCTGCGGACCGCGCGAGACCTCGGTCCTGATGCAGGCGTAAAACCATGAGCTCGACGGCGGGCTCTCCGGCTGTTCCCCAGACGCCATCGGACAGGACCGAGGGGCGGCTTTCGCGAGCGACGCCTCCCTCGATTGCCGTCTTCTCGCGGCTGAAGGGTCGTCAGCGTGTGCTCTCGCTGCAGCGGCGGCGTTTCTGGCGCGAACTCGCCTTTGCGGCGACCATCCTGTCCGCGGACGCGCTCACGATCGCCGTGATCTTCGTGCTGCTCGCGCAGCTGCCACTCAACGCGAGTCCCGTGCACGTGGAGTTCGTGCGGGGCCTCATTCCGCCCAATCCCCCCGCGCTGATCCGGCGCATCACGCTGCTGCTCTTCTGTCTCGCGGCCACGCGGTCGTACGCATCGACCCACGCCGGGGAGCAGTCCGGGCGAGTCGGCCTGGCGATCGTGCTCGGCGTGGTGCTGCCGCGCTGGACGGAGCTGTGGAGCGTGTTCGTTCTGAGCCGTACTCTGCTCGTGTCCGGAATCGTCGCACTGCTCTGGCTTGGGCTGGTCTGGCAGCGGCGCGGAATGGCGATCGCGCTCCTGGCGTTCGATCCGCGACGGATCGATCAGGAACGGACACTGCTCGTGGGCATCAAACAGCAGCTGCGCACTTTTCTCGACGAGCAGGTGAATCCCGGAACCGCGGCGCCGTCCGTGTACGTGATCGATCCGGAGTGGCCGGGAGAGGAGCAGGAAGGCTGGCAAACACTTTACGAAGAGGTCCATCGGTCGCGCGCCGACGCGATCATCCTTGTCGGCCCCCTGTCCGACGCCGCACTGCAGAACGTGCTGATTGCCGGATCGAGTGCCGGCTGTCGGGTGTTCGGTCTGCGGCGCCGTCCGCTGCGCGAGATGAACAACCCCACGCTGATCCGCCGTGGTGAGGGACCCATTGCGCTGCTCAGTAGCCCGGCGCTGCTTGGCTGGCAGCTCGTAGCCAAGCGTCTGCTCGATGTGGGCGGCGCGCTCGTCGGCGCGATCCTGTTGTCGCCGGTGTTCGCGATCTGCGCCGTGCTGGTGAAGCTCACCACGCCGGGACCGGTGATCTTCCGCCAGCTTCGCGTGGGGCTGGGGGGGGAGATGTTCCTCATGCTCAAACTGCGCACCATGGTGCGCGACGCCGACGAGCGCGCGGAGGAGATGTCGCACGCCAACCTTTACCAGGATCCGCAGCTGTTCAAGGTGGCCGGCGATCCGCGCATCACCACTGTGGGCCGATTCCTTCGTCGCAGCAGTCTGGACGAGCTACCCCAGCTGTGGAACGTGCTCTGCGGCGAGATGTCGCTGGTCGGTCCGCGTCCACCCCTGCCTCGGGAAGTGGCACGTTATCAGGTGCGCCACTACGTCCGATTCGAAGTTGCCCCCGGCATCACAGGTCCATGGCAGGTTGGCGGGCGTAATGCGATTACCAGCTTCGACAAGGTCATCCAGCTGGAACAGGACTACATCGCCGGGTGGACGGTGTGGCGGGACCTCGTACTATTGCTCAGGACCATTCCGGCCGTACTCAGCATGCGTGGGGCGCTATGACTCGTATCCGACGACCGTCGGACGATCGCCCGTGCGCTTTTTCCCCCCGGTTCGTGACTCGACTTCCGACTCATCGTTCACTTGCCCGCAGCGCGTGCATCCTGGCCCTCGGCCTGGCCGGATGCGTCCCGACCATCCCGCTAGCGCCGGAGGTGCAGCCGGTGGCGCGGGGCACCAACCAGTGGCTCGTGGAGCCGGGCGACGTGATCAGGCTCCGGACGTGGCTGACGACGGACCAGTCGGGAGACCTGCCGGTGAACGAACGCGGACAGGTGTTGGTGCCGAATGTGGGCCGCCTGACGGTGGTGGGGCTGTCCCCCGCCGCGGTGGAAGTGCAGATCGTGCGCGCGTACAGTGGACGGATCGACTCCTCGCGCGTGGAAGTCACTTTTCTACGACCGGTTTCGGTGGTGGGCGGCGTGAAGACCGCCGGCGTCCAATTGGCCGATCCATCTGCATCCGTGCTTTCGCTCATCTCGCGGGCGGGCGGCCCGATCCGCGCGGGCGGCGACCTGCGGGCATTCCTGCTGCGCGTCGGCGAGACGACGCACGAAATCTCCACGGCCGACCGCGTCTCCGACCTCGGCATCCGGTCCACCGACCAGTTGTACGTGCAGGACCCTCCGTTCGTCATTCGTAACCAGGCAGCGATCCAATCCGTCTTCGAGATATTGAACTTTCTCAGCACGTCGGTGACGATCTTCTTCCTCGTGCGACGGAGTTAGCATGGAATCGCTTCCGGCTCCGGTGCTCTCGGACACGGCCCCCGAGGTCGATCTTCGCCGAGTGTGGGCCACGATCGCCCGGAGCGCGTGGCTCATTCTCGGATGCGTGCTGCTCTCGCTGGGCGCGGGCGTCGTGGCCGTGCGGCGCATGGATCCCGTGTATCAGGCGACCGCGTCCATCCGTCTCGATGCCCGTGGGGCGAATGCCGCCGCCGCGCTGTATGGGGTACAGTCGGACAACGTGAACCTGATGGCCACGGCGCAGGAAGTCATGACCAGCCGATCGCTCGCCAGCGAAGTGGCTGACTCGTTGGGCTTGCGGTTGAAGGTGGACGAGCCGCGCCGCACCCCGCGCAGTACGATCATCGCCGCGGCGCACGTAGACTCGACCGCGCCCATGGCGACCTACCATATCGTCGCGGCGGCACCGGGACAGGTGACTGTGCGCGATGGCGCCAACAAGACCGTCGGAACGTTCCCCGCGAACGGTCCGATCTCGCTGCCTGGCGTCAGGTTGGGGTTGGCCGGCGGAGCGACCGCCAGCGGCGAAGCGATTCTCAGCGTCACGTCGTCCGAGGATGCCCTGAACCTCGTGCGTGGGCACACGTCGGTCGTTCAACCGAACCCCAGCGCGAACATCCTGACGGTCACCTTCGACGGGAACGATCCCGTGCTCGTCCGCGACGTGTCGAATGTGCTGGCCACGCGCTTCGTGCGGAAGCGGCTGGAGGCGGAGAAGGCCGGGGCGCGCAGCACGCTTTCGCTGCTTCGCCGCCAGCTGGATACACTCACCACCGAAGTGCGGACGCGTGAGAACGCGGTCACGGAATTCCTTCAGGCCAACCACATCATCAGTGTGGCCAACGAGGAGAGCCAGCAGTCGGCGGAGCTGCAGCGGCTCACGGATCTGCGGCTTGGCTACGCGATCGACCGACAGGCGATGATGTCGTCGCTGGAGCAGTTGCAACGCGTGAAGGAGCCGGGCGACACGCGCCAGGCGGTGGAGCGCGTGCTGTCCACGCCTGCCTTCCTGCGGGCGCAGGGCACCACGACTCCCACGGCGCAATTCACGGAGCGCCTGCGCAGGCAGGAGGACCAGTTGAGCGATGCGCGGCGGCGTCTCAACCCCGGCGACCCTGACCTCAAGGTACTGGAAGATCAGATTGCGCTCTCCAAGATCGACGTGGAGACCACGGTCAAGAATTTCATTGCCGGGACGACCGAGCAGCTCCGCGGCACCGAGCAGCGAATCGCGGCGCTCCGCGTCAATCTGGCGCGTCTGCCCATGGAGCAGCTGGAGTACCAGCGATTGGCGCGCGAGCAGAAGTCGGTGGAGGACATCCTGAATCAGGTTCAGGGCCGTCTCAAGGAGGCGGAGATCGCCGCGGCGGTCCAGGACTCGACGGCGGAGGTACTGGACCGCGCGGTGCTGCCGGCCACGTCACTGGGCACGTCGCGGCCGGTAATTTTCGCCGTCGCGCTTTTTTCGGGACTCCTCGTGGGCGTGGCGGTCGCTTTCCTGCGCGACTGGCTGGACACCACAGTGCACAACGAACAGGACGTCAGTTCCATCGTAGGCGCGCCGGTGATCGGCATCATTCCGAATCTCCGGCACGACGCGCTATCCGGACGGTACCGAGCGGTCGTCAACGGCGAGTTTCCAGCGCTGGCGCTGCGCGCCGGATCTACCGGTCGCGAAGCGGGCGGCGAGACGCAAACGATGGCGGCCGAGGCGTATCGCGCACTCCGAACGAACCTCAGCTATGTGAGCCCGTCCAAGCCGCCACGCATCATCGTGCTCACCAGCGCGCTGTCCGGTGACGGCAAGACCACCAGCGCCGCGAATCTGGCGGTCACGCTGGCGCAGCAGAACAAGCGAGTGTTGCTGATCGACGCCGAGACACGCCGCGGCAATCTGCACACGCTGTTCGGCATCGAGGCGCAGCCCGGCTTCTTCGATCTGTTGTACGGACAGGCGACACCCGGCGAGTGCATCCGTCGCGTCGCCCTCGAGGGAACCGGGCATCTGGACGTGCTGCCCAGTGGCGGCGTGGCCAACGCGAACGCGGCCGATCTGCTGGTGGCGGCGCGGTTGTCACCCTTCTTCGAGCGGCTGCGAATGCAGTATGACTACGTGCTGATCGATACGCCACCACTCAACCTGTTTACCGACGCGGCGCTGATCGGCGCGCACGCCGACGCCACGCTGCTGGTGGCGCGGGCGGACCGCACCGAGCGACAGGCGCTGCGGTTCGCCGTCCTGCAACTGCATCACGTGCAGGCGAATCTCGCCGGCGCCATTCTCAACGGCGTGGATCTTCGCCGTAACTCGCGCTATCGCGGCGGCTATGATTTTGGCCGCTACGGCGCGTACTACAGCTAGGCGAGGCGACGCGCGATGGGGCGTTCACATCATCACTCACTGGCCTGGCGCGTGAACCGGGTGATCGAAACCGCAGGCGAGCGCCGTCCCCTCATCAAGCGCACCGGCCCGGCGTGGGTGTTCGGGATCATGGGCGTGATCGCCGAAGTCATCCTTGCACCCACAGTGCTGGGTCTCACCATCGTGGTGGCGCTGGGCAGCTACGTACTGCTCGACACACCGTTGACCAGGGTTCGAGCGGAGCCGAGGCCGCGTTTCGTGTCGGTGCGCATTGTGTACCTGAACACGCTCATCGTAGCGGGATTCTGGCTCGCGGTGATGTTCACGTTCAGCGCGGCCGATCCGGTCGTGAGCACGGGTGTGCAGCAGCGGCTGCCCGCCTTGCTGGAGGTGGCCACGGCGCGCGACCTGAAATCGCTCGTCTCCCTGAAGAAGGCTGCCGGGATCAAGCCCATGTACGACGGAATCGCGCCGGTGTCCACCTGGTTCGACGTGTTCGTTCACGGATTGGTTTGCGCGCTGACCGTCAACTTCCTGCTGTACGGCGTGGTCATTGCCCGGCGTCGGCATCGCGCACGCCACGCCCTGCGGCGTTCGCGTACGAGCCGCGCGTCGCCGCGCTACGACGCCGCGGTGGGATTGTTCGTCGATGAAGAACGAGACCCGCTCCGCTAGCGTGGGCGGCCCGCCGTCGTCGAGTGCGCCCGGCCACGGGGTCGGCGCGATGGCGATAGTCAGGGGGTCTGACGCGGCGTCGTGGTTGGCCATCGGCGCGCTGGTGCTCTACGTCGCCGTCGGGCTGCTCGGAGCGGGCGGGCGCGCATTGGTGCTCACGTTCCCGCTGGGGTGTCTGCTCGTGGGCCTCCTGACCTTCGTGCGCAGTCCGGCGACGTTTCTGATGTTCACGTTCTGGGTGTGGCTCCTGACACCATTTATCCGGCGGATCTTCGATCTCAGATATGGCTTTCATCCCACGAGCCCCCTGCTACTCGCACCGTTGCTGGTGAGCAGCGTGGCCGCCATCACGGTCGTTCGGCGGCGCATAATGCTGCGGAGCTCGGCCTACGTGCCCTTTCTCGTGGCGTTCGTCGCCCTGTCGTATGCCTATTTCATCGGCGTGATCCGGCAATCGATCATGTCCGCGTCGTACGATTTGCTCACCTGGATGGCGCCCCTGTTGTTCGGGTTGCACGTCGCACTGGAATGGCGGCGGTTTCCGGAAATTCGCGCCACCATCACATCGTGCGCGCTGTGGGGTCTCCTGGTTACCGCCACCTACGGGTTGGTGCAGTGGGTGCGACCACCCATCTGGGACCGCGTGTGGGTGGTGAGTGCGGAGATGTTCAGCATCGGGTCGCCGCTCCCGTACGTGATTCGGGTGTTCAGCACGCTGAACGCCCCGGGGCCGTTCTCCATCATGCTGATCTTCTCGCTGCTGATCGGATTGGCCGCGCCCCAGCGATGGCGCGCCGTGCCACTGGCGCTCGGCATCGTGGCGCTCGTTCTCACGAAGGGACGCTCGGCGTGGGCGGCGTTCTTCATCGGGGCCGTGGTCCTTCAGATCCGTCAGCCGCTGCGCGCGCTGCCGCGGCAGTGGGTCCTGTTGCTGGGCGTGGTTCTCCTCGCGGCGCCCCTGCTCACGCAGCCTCAGGTGCTGAATCTCATCAGCCGCCGCGCCGGAACTGTGGCCAATCTGCAGACGGATCGCAGCTACCAGAGCCGCATCGACCTCACGCGCTACGCGCTCAGCCGAATGGCCGTCAATCCTGCCGGTACGGGGCTCGGGGAGCTCGGTGGCGCGAGCAAGCTGCTGTCCGGCGGCAAGTCCGCTGTTGCGCTCGACAGCGGTCTCCTGGAGGTCTACAGCATCATGGGCTGGATTGGCGGTACGTTGTTCATGATGGCCCTCCTCGCGGTGACGCTGACCGTGGTCCGAGCCCGCGGGAATCGGAATCAGTCCGTAACCGGCGCCGTATCGGCGGTACTCGCGCTCATGGTCACGGCATTGTTCGGAAACGTCTTCAATGGCGTATCCGGATTCTACTTCTGGACCGCGGTGGGCTTGGCCACGTCGGGACGCACGTACACGCTGGCGCTCGACATGCTGAACCGGTACGCCACCCTGACGCGTTCACCCGGTCGTGCCATCGCGGGCGGACAGACGTCCACCGCCGCATGACCGTCCCGTTACCGAGCGCATCGCTCACCGCCGAACCGGCGGCGATGCCGATGCGGCACATCCGCGCCGATGCCAGTCGCACCCCGCTGGACCTCCTGGAACTGTGGCGCTATCGCGACCTGTGGCTCACGCTGGCGCTCCGCGACGTCAAGCTCCGCTATCGGCAGACCGCGCTTGGTGTGGCGTGGGTGATCCTCCTGCCGTTGCTCGCCAGCGGCATCTTCACGCTGGTATTCGGCGTGGTGGCCGGTTTGAAGAGCGACGGCTCCCCGTACTTCCTCTTCGTGTTCGCAGGATTCCTCGGCTGGAACTCCTTCCAGAACACACTTCAGCGATGCAGCATGTCACTGGTCGGCAATTCGACCCTGGTGACGCGCGTGTACTTTCCCCGCATCATCCTGCCGGCGTCGTCAGTGCTCGCCAGCCTGCTGGACTTCACGGTTGGCTCGGTGATCTTCCTGGTGGCGCTGGCCGTGCGAGGCGAGTTTCCATCGCTGCTCTCGCTGGCGCTCGTTCCCGCCCTGCTGCTGCTTCTGCAGTTGCTGGCGATGGGCCTCGGACTCTTCGCGGCCGCGCTCACCGTGCGCTACCGCGACGTACAATATGTGCTTCCATTTCTCATCCAGTTGCTGCTGTATGCCAGCCCGGTGGCGTACGGCGTGTCTGCTGTCCCCGAACGCGTACGTCGCTTCTACCTGCTCAACCCAGTGGCGCCGCTGCTCGACGCGCTACGATCGGCACTCACCGGCCGAGGGGAACTGCACTGGAAGGCCATTGGCATGTCGGCGGTGCTCAGCGTGTTGTTGATCGTGGCGGGCACCCTCTTCTTCCTGCGCCAGGACCGACAGTATGCCGATGTCATCTAACGGAAGCATCGCGCTCTCGATCCGGGACATCGGCAAGGCGTACACCGTGTCGAGCCGCCGTGCCACCACGCTCGTCGAGTCCGTATCGGACTGGGTAGGCCGCGTGCGTAGCGGTGCGGACGTGGATCGCTTCTGGGCGCTTCGCGACGTGTCGTGCGAAGTGGGGAAAGGCGAGATTCTTGGCCTCGTCGGTCGCAATGGCGCGGGAAAATCCACGCTGCTCAAGGTCATCGCCGGAGTGACCACCCCCACCGAGGGGAGCGTGGACGTCCATGGACGCGTCGGGACGATGCTGGAGGTCGGCACCGGTTTTCATCCGGAACTCACCGGGCGCGAGAACGTGTACCTCAACGGCGCCTTCATCGGCATGCGCCGGGCGGAGATTCGCGCCCGGTTCGACGAGATCGTCGAGTTTTCCGGCGTCGAGAAATTTCTGGACGTTCCCATCAAGCACTATTCCAGCGGTATGGCCGTCCGTCTCGCGTTCGCCGTTGCCGCGCACCTGGACGCCGACATTCTGCTCGTGGACGAAGTGCTCGCGGTGGGCGATCAGGCGTTCCAGGACAAGTGCCTGGGCAAGATCGGAGAGCTGCGGCAGAAGCAGGGCCGAACGGTGTTGTTCGTGAGCCACAACCTGGCCGCGGTCGCGAGTCTGTGCACGCGCGCGCTGCTGATGAGTGGCGGCCGCGTCATCGCCGACGCGTCGGCGTCAGAGATCACGCGACTCTACACCGCCGGCGTCGCGATGGCGACGACCATGGAGGAGGTAGACCTCACTCCGCTGCCCAGAGCCCGGCCGACCGCGGCGCAGTGCATCGCGATTCAGGTTCATGCAATCGATGCATCGGGCGTTCCGCTCGAGTCGATCGTTCCCGGCTCGACCATCCAGGTCACGGTCACCCTCCTCGCGTCCTCTCCGGTGCTGCGCGCGCTGTTGGGTGTGGAGGTGATGGACGAGCGTGGGCGCCCGGCGCTCGGCATCTCCACCGATGCCATCGATGCGTGGTTCGATCTCGATGCCGGTGTCGCGCGCCGCGTCACAGTGCGCCTCCGCGACGTGCAGGTACGGCCGGGCATTTACACCGTGGGGCTCACGCTGGCCACGGTTCTGGAGAACCTCGACGAGCTCGACGCGGTGGCTCGATTCGAGGTGTCGCCGGAGCCGATTGGTGGATATGAGCGCTGGCCGGGCTGGCCCGCCGCCGCCTATGCACCGCGTTTCGACGTCACCATTGCGTGAACACCCCGCGGGTCTCCGCGTGCACTTCGTGGTGCATCACCAGCGCGACCGCGCGGCCGGCGCCAGCGGTGCTACACTCGCCCTTGGCGATGCCCTCGAAGCGCTCGGTTGCTCGCCGTCATACTATTTCCTTGACGACGCGTTCGGTACTGAGCCCCTGTCGGAAGTGCAGCGCATGCTGCGCTTTCCGTGGCGCGTGGCGCGGCACCTCGCTGCGGCCGCGTCACGCGTGGACGTCGTGGATGCGACGTCCGGCGACGCCTGGCTGTGGTGCTGGCAGCGCCGGCCGGGCGGCGGCAACACCACCCTCGTCACTCGCGCGCACGGCCTGGAGCACGTGACGGCGCACGACCTACGTCGCCGAGCGCGCGCGGGCCACGTGCACCTGTCGTGGAAGTACCCCATCTATCACGGTGGCTACCGTCTCTGGGAAGTACGGCGCAGCATGATCGGAGCCGATGGCCAGATCTTTCTCAATGCGTCGGATCGCGACTACGCCGTGTCCGAGTTCGGTACGACCGCCTGGTCTTCGGTTGTGCTACCGAATGGCGTGCCGGACCGTCTGCTCGACCTTCCGCTGGTGACGTCCCGCACGGATGCGTCGTCGCCAATCGCGCTTGCCTTCGTGGGGTCCTGGATCCCGCGCAAAGGCACCCGCGCCGTGGTGGAAATGGCCGGTGCACTCCATGAACGCGGGCTCTCATTCACGCTGCGATTGCTCGGGACCGGAATGGATGCCTTGACGGTGAAGGAGGAGTTCATACCCGACGTGCGGGCGCACATCGAGGTGGTGCCCCGTTTCTCCCCTGAGGAGTTGGCGGGATTGTTAAGCGGCGCGGAGGTGATGGTGCATCCCAGCTGGACGGAGGGCTTCAGCCTGGCACTCGTCGAGGGCATGGCGTGTGGGCTCGCGCCGGTTTCCACGCGTTCGGGCGGCGCCGCGGACGTGGTGCGCGATGGAGAATCCGGCATCATGCTGACGGACGACCGGGGCGCGTCACTTGCCGATGCGGTCATTCGCCTGTCTGCAGATCGCGCGCTGCTCGGGCGGCTGCGCGGCGCCGCACAGGCGGACGCGCGTCGCCTGCGATGGGCGTCGATCGCGGAGCGGACGCTCGCGTTCTACCGCTCCACCATTGCCCGCCGTGCGCGCGCAACGCGGCGCACATGACCGAACCGCTGCGAATTGCCATCGTCAGAAACGCCGCGGACGTCAGGAGCGGTGGCGCCACGATCGAGGAAGATCTGTGGTTGGCGGCGCTGCGGGCCAACACGCCGCACCACCTGGTCATGTACCCGACCACCGCGCAGACCCTCGAGTTCGTGCGGGACAGCGGCGCGGAGCATCGAACCACACTTGTCCGCGCCGTCCGCGAGCCGAGCCTGTCCACCCGCATGGTCCGACGCGCCACGCGCGCGGTGAAGCGAGCCGCGCCACCGCGTCCATTCGCGGATTTGGGCGACGCGCTGATTGGGGCGGGTGCAGAGTGCGCATGGATGCTCGGCGCAACGATCGTTCCGCTCGACATCCCCTACGTGGCCACGGTGTGGGATCTCCAGCACCGCGTGCAGCCTTGGTTTCCGGAGGTGAGTGCGAACGGAGAGTGGCGCGAACGCGAACGACTCTTCACCGAGTACATCGGCCGCGCGGCCGCGGTGGTGGTCGGTACGCATGCGGGCGCGGAGGAGATTCGTTCGGCGTATGGAGAACCCGCGGGCGGGCTGCACGTGCTGCCACTGCCGACGCCGACATTTGCGCTCGCGGCCGCGCGCACGCCGAAACCGGAGCGGCCGCAGACCCTGCCCCAGCGGTACCTCTTCTATCCCGCGCAGTTCTGGTCCCACAAGAACCACGTGACGGCACTGCGCGCGCTGGCGTTGCTGGTGTCCGACGGAGACGCTCCAGACCTCGTGCTGACCGGCGCAGATCGCGGCGTGCTCGACCACGTCATGCGCACTGCGGTTTCCCTGGGCGTCGAGCAGCGGGTCCGCTCGCTCGGGTATGTGGGCCGACCGGAGCTGATCGCGCTGTATGCACATGCCGAGGCGTTGATCTTTCCGTCGCTGTTCGGCCCCGATAACCTGCCGCCGCTGGAAGCGATGGCACTTGGCTGTCCGGTCATTGCCGCCCGCGTGAATGGATCCGACGAACAGCTCGGCGATGCGGCAGTGTTGACCGATCCCCTGGATGCCGCGCAATTCGCGGATGCGGTGCGTGCGTTGCGCCGCGATCCCGTCGGCCGCGCGGCGCTCATCGATCGCGGCGCAAGACGTGCCGCGTCGTGGACCGCGCCCGATTATGTGTCGGCGGTGTTCGACCTCATCCAGCGTCGCGTGGGGCCCGTGCGCGCACTGTGGCCGTGAGTCAGGCGCGCCCACGCACTGGCGGCAGCGCAAAGATTCCGGCGCCGCGCTTCACCATCGTGACGTCTTCGTTCAATCACGGCCATTTCATCGAAGCCACGCTGCAATCGGTGCGCGATCAGGCGCGCGAGGATGTGGAACACATCGTGATCGATGGCGGGAGCACAGACGACACGGTGGACATCCTTCGTGAGTTCGATTCGTCGCTGGCGTACTGGGTGAGTGCGCCCGATTCGGGACAGCCCGGCGCCTGGAACGAGGGTGTCCGCCGCTCACGCGGCGACATTCTGGGTTTCCTCAACAGCGATGACCTGTACGTGCCGGGCGGTCTGGACGAGATGGCGCGGCTGGCAGACGGGGCACCGGACGCGGGTTGGCTCATCGGCGGGACGGGGTATTTCGGCGACGGGCCCGCGCTCGTCTACCCCGGCGTGGTGCCGGTGCGCGCGACCGACATCCTGTATTTCAACGCGTATGCGCCGCAGCCGGGCCACTTCTGGCGACGGTCGTTCGTGAACCGCGTCGGCGCGTTCGATGAAGCACTCCATTACACCTTCGACTTCGACTACTTGATACGATGCGTGCTGGCCGGGCACGTCGCCGCGGCGACGCCGCACGTCGTGGCCAAGTTCCGCTTTCACGCCGCCAGCAAGTCCGTTGCCGGGCGAGCGCTTCAACTCGCCGAAAGCGCGGTAGTCGAAGCGAAGTACTGGCCGGAAGTGGAACGGCGAGAGGGGCGTGGAGCGCGTCTCGCACGGGCGCGATGGCATGGGTATCTCGACCTGCATGACGCGCGTGAGCGGCTGGAGGCGGGCGACCGTTACGGAGCGTGGCGGATCGTGCGGGAAACGGCCAGGCGCTATCCGATCATGGTGGCGACGCGAGCGTTCGCCGGTACGGTTCAGCGGCTCCTTGGACTCCGCCGTTCCTGACCCTGCGGTGTGGAGGCATACGACCCGCGTTATGTGTGTCGCCATGCATCGTCCTTAGAGACGATCGTTGTCGTCCCGTTGTCCTCTTCCGGTTTTCCCTTCGCCCCTGCCCGACCGGCCGATTCGCGTCTTCTTCCCGTGTACGGGACTCGGCTCTCAGCAGAGGGGATTCGAGACGTTCACACTGGAATGCGCGTTCGCGCTCCGAAGCGATACACGCGTGGACGTGACCGTGTTTTCTGGAGGCGAAGTCCGTGAGATGCCGACGCGGGTGCTCTGGAACCTGCGTCGGGACTCGCGCGCGGCGGCGTGGCTCGCCATGCTCCATCGGCGCGGCGCATACTTCTCGGAGCAGCTCACTTTTTTTCTCGCGTTCCTTCCTCGCCTGGTATGGGGGCGGCCGGACGTTCTGTATTTCGCCGACCTCAACCTCGGGAACATGTGCTGGCACTGGCGGCGGATAAGCGGTCAGAGATTTGCCATGGTGTTCTACAACGGCGGGCTGACCTCGCGGCCCTTCACGCGCACCGACGTCGTCCAGCAACTCACGCCGGTGGGGCTGGACGAGGCGACGGCACGCGGAGAGGATCCCGCTCGACAGATCCTGCTGCCGCACGGCGTCAGCGTGCCCGCATCACTTCCTCCGCGCGCGACGCGCGATGAGCGTGCCGCCCTCGGTCTCCCCACGGACCGTCAGGTCGTGCTCTCGGTGGGCATGCTCGATACCGAGATCAAGCGGATGGATTATCTCATTCGCCAGGTCTCTGCGCTGCCGGCACGACGCCCTTTCCTCTGCCTGCTCGGCGCCGAGCATTCGGACACGCCGGCCGTGCGCGCGATGGCCGCGCAGCTGTTGGGCGATGAAAACGTGCTGATCCGCACCGTGCCCCGCGATGCGGTGAGCGACTACTATCGCGCCGCAGACGTATTCGTGCTTGCGTCGCTGCGTGAAGGGTTCGGCTTGGCCTACGTCGAAGCGTTGGCTCGCGGGGTGCCCATTGTCGCACATGACTTCCCCGTGTCTCGCTACCTGCTGGACGGGTACGCGTCGCTGGTGGATCTCACGTCCACTGGCGCGGGAGCGGCCGCGATCGCAGCCGCCCTTGCCGCTCCTGCAAGCGAGGAGGCGCGGCGCGCGCGGCACGAGTCGGCGCGTCGTCGGTTCGGCTGGGACGCGCTGCGCGGCCGGTATGTCGACATGCTGCTGCACGCGGCGGAGCAGACGGACGTATGACCGCGGTGCGCTACAGCGTGATTGTCCCGACGCGCGATCGCAACGACCACCTCTCGACGTGCCTCGCGCGCCTGGCGCCGGGCATGCAGGACATGCCCGCGGACCGGTACGAAGTGATCGTCACGGACGACAGCGCGGGGGATGCAGCGCGCGCGCTAGTCACTGAGCATTTTCCGTGGGCGCGCTGGACCGCGGGGCCGCGTCGCGGGCCTGCCGCAAATCGCAATTCCGCCGCCGCCTCGAGTACGGCAGAATTCCTCGTCTTCCTCGACGACGACTGCATTCCGGAGGGAAGTCTGCTGGCGAGCTACGAGCGGGCGGAGCGCACGGACGTCCACGTGTACGAAGGACGGATCACCTGCAAGGAAGGCTTCTCATCGCCGCGCCAGACGGCGCCCCTGAACCTGGACGGGGGCGCACTCTGGTCGTGCAACTTCGCCATCAGACGGTCCGCATATACCGCCGTGCGCGGCTTCGACGAGCGCTTTCCCCTGGCGCACATGGAAGACGTGGACCTGCGCGAGCGCCTCCGCGCCGCCGGCTTCGTCATCCAGTTCGTGGCGGCCGCCGGCGTCGATCATCCGCCGCGCCGACTCCCGTGGGGCACGAAGCTGGCGCGTCTGCATCAAGCTGGCGTGTTGTACATGGTGTTGCATCCGCCAGTGCGAGGTCTGCCCTGGTATCTGCAGAACACATTGCGCGCGCGTTTATCGCGCATACGACAGCTCCCCAAGTCGCTCGACTCGCTCATCGACCTCGCGTCGCTACCGCTCGAGTTGAGCGCCACCGTGTGGCACTGGCGTCGCTGGATGTCCTGGGCGAGATCGCTGGCGCCGCGTGACCGCACGTGAGTGGAGCTAGTCCGCTGCCCGAGCTCGCGCCGGCGTGCGGCGAACAGCGCTGGTGCATCATCACGTGCGAGTATCCTCCACGCGTGGGTGGTGTGAGCGATCACACGTTTCTGCTCGCCGGGGCGCTGGCCCGAGCCGGAGACATTGTCGACATCTGGGCGCCGCCCGGCGCGAAGGGGCCGCCAGCCACGCCCGGTGTTTCGGTGCACGTCCTGCCATCGCTGTTTCACCCGCGCGCGTTGCTCGTGCTCCGCCGAATGCTCCGCGCGCTCGCGTCGGATACCCGCGTGCTGGTGCAGTACGTGCCGACCGGCTACGGCTGGCGCATGATGAATCTGCCGTTCGCGCTGCTCCTCTTCTCGCAGCGCTGGCGAGGACTGGACATCTATTTTCACGAGGTCGGTTTCCTGATTTCGGAGCAGACGCGCTGGCGACGCAAGTTTGCCGGTGCAGTGCACGTGGCGATGAACTGGCTTGCCATACGCGCTGCGGCACGCGTTTTCGTAGCCATTCCGGAATGGGAACTGCGGCTGCGCCGGCTCGCGAGTGCCTCGCGGTTGGCGCGCACGTCGGTGACGTGGTTGCCCGTTCCATCAAATGTGCCGGACCTCGTCGATGCCGCTCGCACCGCGGAAATCCGCCGCCGGATGCTCGCGGCAGGCGCCCGCGTGGTGGTGGGGCACTTCGGGACATTTGGACGCTATCACGCGAGCATTCTGGTGCCGGCGTTGACGCGCATTCTGGACAACGCGGCCGATCGCGTCGCACTGCTGGTGGGCCGCAACAGCGGGGCGATGCGACGGGCGATCGTCAGGGACCGTCCCGATCTTGAGACCCGCATCATCGCGACGGGAGGACTGGAGCCGGCAGAAGTGAGCGCGCATCTCTCCGCCTGCGACGTCCTGGTGCAGCCGTACGAGGATGGCGCGAGTGCGCGGCGAGGCTCCCTCATGGCCGGCTTGGCGCTCGGACTCCCGGTGGTGACGAACCGGGGCTCCGTGACGGGCGACGTGTGGACGAGGCGACCAGCGGTCTATCTCACAGACTCCGCCGATCCAGAGGCGCTGGCGAACGGCGTGAGCGACCTGCTCGCGAAACCCGGCCTTCGCGCGGAGCTTGCGGCCAGCGCGAAGGCGCTGCACCGAAACGTGTTCGCGCTTGATCTGGGAGTCGCACGGCTGCGACATGCCGTGGCTCGAGTGCCCGCGGCCGAAATCGCGCGGACCCTCATGGCACCTCGCGTGCTGATGTTCCACACGACGCTGCCCGTGGCCGGGCGAAAACCCGGCGGTGTAGAGGTCGCGGTGCACCGGCTCGCAAACACCCTCGTGGGATTGGGCGTGCCCGTGACCGTTGGCAGCCTGACCGACGCGCCCAGCGACGCGCGATATGTGCATCGCCGGCTTTTTCCGAACACTCCCTGGTTACGGGAGTCCCGCTTGGGCCGACTCGTTGCGCTGCCTTTGCTGCTCAATACCATTTCGATCGGCGATGCCGAGGTAGTGCACTATCACGGCGATGACTGGTTTGTGCTGTGGCGACCGCGCGCGACGGTGCGGACGCTGCACGGCTCGGCGCTTCGCGAGGCACAGCAAGCGACGCGGTGGCGGCGGCGACTCGGGCAGTACGCCGTGTATCCTCTGGAGCGGCTGGCAGGCCGTCTGGCCACGATCACCGTGGCTGTCGGCAGGGATGCCGCCATGCTGCATGGCATCGATCGGGTCGTCGGCAATGGCGTGGACCCAGAACTCTTCACGCCCGGACCCAAGTGCCGCACGCCAACCATCCTGTACGTCGGGACCTGGGAAGGACGGAAGCGTGGAGGGTGGATGTATGAGGTCTTCACGCAGTACGTCGTGCCGCGCCATTCAAGCGTGGAGCTGCGCTTCATTGCCGACGAGCCACCGCCACCGCACCCGCGCGTCCACTTCGAGCGCTTCCCTGACGACGCGACGCTCGCGGCAGCGTACCGCGAGAGCTGGGTGTTCGCCCTGCCCAGCACGTACGAAGGATTTGGCATTCCTTATCTCGAGGCAATGTCGAGTGGCACCGCGGTGCTAGCCACGCCGAACACCGGTGCGGTCAAGCTGCTGGGCGAGGGACGCTTTGGTGTCCTCGCGGAGGACGCGGATTTCGGCGAGGCGCTGCTGCGGCTGCTGGGCGACCACGACGAGCGCGCGACGGTCGCTGCGGCCGGTCTCGCCCGCTCGCGGGCGTACACATGGCCCGACGTCGGGCGTGATTACATCGCGCTCTATGGCGAGGCGATTCGTGTTCGGCACGGCGTGGCCGTGGGAGAACGCTGACGCATGTGCGGAATCATCGGCTTGATCGGCAGGAGTGCACCCGACATGGCGGACCGCGTGCGAGCGGCGCGCGACGCGATGATCAATCGAGGGCCGGATGATGCAGGTCTGTGGCAGGACGCGTCGGCGTGCCTCGGTGCTCGCCGCCTGGCGGTCCTCGACCTCTCACCGGCGGGCCACATGCCCATGACGAGCGCCGACGGGCGATACGTGATCGTCTTCAACGGCGCGATCTACAACTATATCGAATTGCGCGAGGAGCTTTCGCGACACGTGGAGTTCCACTCCACCGGGGACACGGAGGTCATCCTCACCGGCTTCCGCGTGTGGGGCGGAACAGGTCTCGTGGACCGCCTGGATGGCATGTTCGCCTTCGCGATATGGGATTCGCACACACGCCTGCTCTTCGCGGCTCGCGACCGCCTCGGCGAGAAGCCGTTTTTCCACACGCGTGTCGGCGACGCGTTCGCGTTTGCGTCCACGCTCACGGCGCTGGTCAGGCTCCGCGGCGATACGCCACGGGTTGAGGCCCGTGCACTGGACGCGTATCTCACGTACCAGGCAGTGCCGGCGCCGTTCGCGATCCTCGATGGCTATTCGCAGCTGGCGCCCGCACACGCCCTGCAGTTCGACGCGGACCGGGGCGACCTGCGGGTGGATCGCTATTGGGACGTGGCGTATGCGCCGAAGCGACGGATCAGCGAAGGGGACGCGATCGAGGCCATCGACAGCCTTGCGCGCAAATCGGTACGGCATCGACTCCGCAGCGACGTGCCCACGGGAACACTGCTCTCCGGAGGCGTGGACTCCAGCCTCATCACGGCGCTGGCCAGTCAGGAATGCGGCAGCCCCATCGACGCGGTCACGATGGGATACGCTCTTCCTGATGAGGACGAGCGGCCGTTCGCGAGAATGGTCGCGGCGCGATACGACACGCGACTGCACGAAACGGTGCTCGCGGCGGGGGTGGTGAAGGACCTGCCCGCCATCGTATCGCAATACGGGCAGCCGTTGGCGGACGTGTCCATCGTGCCGAACTACGCACTTGCGGAGGCGGCGCGGCGTTTCATGACCGTGGCGCTGGTGGGAGACGGCGCCGACGAGACGTTCGGCGGTTACGCTCGCCCGATGATCGAGCGCGTCGCGCCATTGTATCGGTCGCTGCTCCCGTTGCCAGTGCGACGCCGCCTCGCTACGCTCATCGCCGACGAGGCAGGCCGGCGGTCAGGCAGCGGCGTTCGCCGTGCGCTCGCGCTCCTGGCGCGCGCGGGGGCAGGCTCTGCACGCGACGCCTTCGTTTACGATCGGGGATTTCGATTCCTTCGCGATGCCGTGTATTCCGACTCGCTGCGGCAATCGATAGGCGGCTGGTGTCCCGACATGCTCTACCAGGCGACGTGGGATCGTGCGGTTGGGTCAGACGATGTGGATCGGGCGCTGTACGGAGATCTCATGACGTACCTGCCGGATCAGTTGCTCGCCAAGGCCGACGTCTCTGCCATGGCGTTCGGGCTCGAGACACGCTCGCCCTTTCTCTCCAGGGAGATCGTCGAGTTCACGGCCACGCTCCCCACCTCGCTCCGTCTGCATCGCTTTCACACCAAGTATCTGCTCAAGCGCGTGGCCGAGCGATACGTGCCTCGCCAGGCCATCCATCGGCGCAAGCGCGGTTTCGTGATTCCAGCGTCGCGTTGGCTGCGCGAGGATCTCGCCCGGCACGTGACGGCGACTCTCGATACGCCGCGCTTTCTCGACCGCGGATGGATCCGTCCCGAGGCTGTGCGCACCCTGCTGCGTGAGCATCGGGATGGCACGCGTGACTGGGGCAGCCAGATCTGGACACTCCTGGTGCTGGAGGTGTGGGCCCGCGTTGCGATCGACGGATCGCTGGCGCCCACCGATTCGCTCGACGTCGTGCTGGACGGAGCAGGCGCCCGATGACGCTCGCGACCCTGCAGATCGGCATGGAGTGGTTCACCGAATTTCCGGGTGGCCTCAATCGCGTCTACGCGCATTTGCTTGCCGAATTCTCGAAACAGGGTGTCACCGCGCTCGGTCTCGTGGCGGGGTCACCCGATGTCGAGCGGATGTCAGGCGGAACGGCGCGAGCCTTTGCCGAACCATCGGCGCCGCTGCTTACCCGCATGCGGGCGGTCCGGCGCATGGCCCTGCCATGGCTTCGCGCGCACGGCGACGACGCCTTGATCGTGTCGCACTTTGCGATGAACGCATTCCCGTTGCTCGACCAGGTCCCGCGGCATCCATTCGTCGTCCACTTTCAGGGACCGTGGGGAGAGGAGTCGCGCGCCGAAGGTGGGTCCGCCGCATCGGTGACGGCCAAGGAATTCGTCGAGCGCCGGGTGTACCGGCACGCCGGTGCGGCGATCGTGCTCTCGCACTCCTTCGGCGAGATTCTCGCGCGTCGCTTCCGCGTTTCCCCCGAGCGGATTCACGTCATCCCCGGCGGCGTGGACGTCCCACGATTCGCCCAGACGCCGTCGCGCGAACACTGCCGTCTGGAACTGGGCTGGCCATCGGATCGACCGATCGTGCTCTGCGTGCGGCGGCTGGTGCATCGGACGGGGCTGGATTCGCTCATCGCGGCGGCCGACGATGTGCGACGACGCGTGCCGGAGGCGCTCATCCTCATCGGCGGCACGGGGCCGCTCGCCGACGTCCTCCAGCGCTGGATCACCGCGCACGACCTTGGGCGCACGGTGCGCATGCTCGGCCACTTGCCCGACGAACTGCTACCCCTGGCGTATCGCGCCGCCGATGTCACCGTGGTGCCGAGTCTCGCGCTCGAAGGGTTCGGACTGAGCGCGGTCGAGTCGCTCGCCGCCGGGACGCCCTGCGTGGTGACGCCGGTGGGCGGGCTGGTGGAGATTGTCCGTCCGCTGGCGCCGCAACTGATCAGCCAATCCACGCATCCCTCCGACATTGCCGACGTGCTTGCCTCGGTACTTCTCGGCGAGCGACGGCTGCCGTCCGCGCTCGACTGCGCTTGCTACGCGCGCGCCCACTTCGACTGGCCGGTCATCGCGACGCGTGTGCGCGCGGTGTACGAGCAGGCCACACATTGAGCGTGGTACCCACCGGGCGTCGGGAGCGCATCCTGTTCGTCGATCACACGGCGGTGCTGGGCGGCGCGGAGCTGTCGCTACTCGACATCGCCACGGCGTTTCGCCACTGCGCAGCCGTTGCGCTGTTCGATGCCGGCCCGTTCGCGCACGCGCTGGCCTCGCGCGGCGTTCGCGTCATCACATTGTCTGCAGGCACGGCGCTCAGGAACGTGAAGAAGGACAGTCGCGCGCCGAGCCCTGCCGCGCTCTTGACGACTCTGCGATGTGCCTTCCAGCTGTCGCAGGCCGCCCGCGGATTCGACCTGCTGTACGCGAACTCGCCCAAGTCCTTTCTCGTCAGCGCGATGGCGGGCGTGCTCGCGAGCCGTCCGGTGGTGTGGCATCTGCGGGACATCGTCAGCAGCGCGCACTTCAGCCCAGCCAACATTCGCATCCTTGTTGCGGTGGCCAACCAGCGGGCGGCGCGTGTGGTGGCGAACTCGCAGGCCACGGCCGACGCATTCGTCAAGTCCGGCGGCCGGCTCGACATCGTCCGCGTGGTGCACAACGGCATTGACCCGGAGCCGTTCGACGCGTTACCCCCAGACGCGCGTGCGGCCACCCGGCGTTCGCTCGGAATCGCGGAGGATGCGTTCGTCCTGGGAAGTTTCAGCCGGCTGCACCCGTGGAAGGGCCAGCGGGTGCTACTCGACGCGCTCGAATCACTGTCGGGAGTCCACGCGCTGGTCGTTGGCGGTGCCCTGTTCAGTGGCGAAGAGGCATTCGAGGCGGAGCTTCGCGTGCGCATCGCGCATCCGTCTCTCGCCGGACGCGTGTTGCTGCTGGGAGCGCGAGGTGACGTTCCCCGTTTGATTGCGGCATGTGATGCCGTGGTACACACGTCGGTGCTGCCCGAGCCGTTCGGCCGCGTGCTCGTGGAAGCATTGCTCGGGCGCCGTCCGCTCATCGCGAGTGATGCCGGTGGTGTGCGGGAGATCGTGCAGGACGGCGTCACCGCGCTGCTCGTCCCACCGGGCGACGTGCCGGCGCTCGTCCGCGCCGTCCAGACCATTCGCGACGAACCGGCGCTCGCAGCCGCGATGGCGGAGGCAGGATTGGCCGACGTCCGGCTCCGCTTCACCCCCACCGCGCTGATCGAGGGAGTCTCCGCCGTGATCGACGGCGTGCTCGACGCGAGGATCGTGTGAAGGTCGCCATCGTCCATGACTACCTGAATCAGGCCGGCGGCGCTGAACGCGTCGTCGCGGTGTTGCATCGCATGTTTCCCGATGCCCCGATCTTCGCGACGCTGTTCGACCCCGCGGCAGTCGGCGAGCCGCTGGCCTCTGCCGACGTCCACGTGTCGTGGATGCAGCGCCTTCCCGGGTGGAAAACGCATTTCAAAGCGTATCTCCCGCTGTATCCGTTCGCGGTGCGCTCGTTCGACCTGCGGGGATACGACCTGATCATCAGCAGCAGCTCGGCCTGGGCCAAGGGTGTTCGCGTTCCGCTGGGGGCTATCCACGTGTGTTACTGCTACACGCCGATGCGCTGGGCGTGGAGCTTCGACGGCTATGTCCAGCGCTCCGAACTCGACTTCGTGTCTCGCGAAGCCGCACGGATCGTGATGCGCTGGTTGCGCCAGTGGGACGTGCGCTCGTCAGCTGGCGTCGATCGGTTCATCGCGATTTCGACGGACGTGGCGCGGCGTATCCGCGTCAGCTATGGCCGCGAGAGCGACGTCGTCTTTCCTCCCGTGGATGTGGAACGATTCACGCCGGGTCGGGTCCCCGACGACTTTTTTTTGGTGGTGTCGCGACTCAACTCGTACAAGCGCATCGATCTTGCGGTGCGGGCGTGTACCGCGATGCAGGCGCGACTCGTCGTGGTCGGGGACGGGGCGGATCGCGTCGCACTGGAGCGCGTCGCGGGGCCGACAGTCACGTTCGCCGGCCGCCTGACTGACCCGGAGGTGACGACGATGATCGAGCGGTGTCGCGCACTGATATTACCGGGGCTCGAGGATTTCGGATTGACGCCGCTCGAGGCAAATGCGGCGGGACGGCCAGTCGTCGCGTTCGGCGCAGGAGGCGTGCTCGATACCGTACGCGACGGCGTGACCGGCGTCTTGTTCCACGAGCCGACGCCGGACGCATTGGCTGCCGCATTGCACGCCGTGACAGCCAGAACGTGGGACGCGCACGCATTGCGCGCGCATGCCGAGCAGTTTTCCGAGGCCGTGTTCAGGGAGCGATTTCTCGCGGTCGTACGCGACGCCCTCGGGCATTCCGAGGGGCGTCGCTAGGTGGACCGGATGAACGCGCATCCAGCATCCTGCGCGCGCAGCACAGCGTAGATCCCTGATGGCTGCAGCAGTACGCCCGGCACGACGCCGCGTCTGAACTCCGCGCGGACTTCGTCGGGATCCTTCCCGAATTTTTTGGCGACTTCTCCAGCGATGCGCATCGCGGCCTTGTTGCACGCGAGCAGAATCGCGCCGGCGGCCCCGAGCCGTTCGAGCGTGGCGTCCGGCGCCACGAGCGCGTCGTGCTCGCCCGCGTCCACGTGCACGAACGGATTGCGCAGCGCGTCCTTTCCCGTGCGCGGGTCCTTCACCTTGGCGCGCTCCCCCAGGGCGTACTTTTCCCAGAGCGCATCGCCCAGCGCCATCGGCGTGCAGGCATGCCGCATGACCACCACCGGCACCACGTCACTGTCGCTGGCGCCGAGCATTTCCTTGTAGCCCTGCATGAAGAACGTGGCGTGGGTGAGCGCCAGTCCGTCATCCACGCTCGGTGAATCGAACACGGCGCGATGGGCCGCGGCTCTCACGCGCTGCGTCCAGCTGTCGTCGAAGGGTGCCGCGCCGGTTGGTGTCACGGCACGGGCCGTCTGGGCGGCCGCTGCCGACAATGGTGTCGCGCACGCGGTACCACCAATGACTACGGCCGCGGCCGCGACGTGCGCGAGGAATCCACGGCGATCTGAACCGGAGTGTTGCGAGGGGGACATGCAGTCTCCACGAATCGGCACGATGAGGATAAGGAATTCATCAAATTCCATCACGGACGTGGATGGCGCAACGGCGGTCCGACGTCACGTCGCGTCCTGCGAGTTCTCGGAGTAGCTTCCGCCGATGTTTCCGCCTCACACGGAATGACCTCGAAGCGCTGGCTACTCACGGCTCTGTCGTTCGCCGTGACGCTCGGAGTGTCGTTCTACATGATCGCCGGCTGGTCGCACGACGGCGTGTCGCTCGCGCTACCTGCGAGCGCCCACATGCTCGCCCTGCTCGCCGTCGTGGTGGAGGTACTGGCGCGTTCGTTCAAGATTCGCTGGAGTGCGCGCGCGGCGGGCATCAGTCTGCCGTTCGGCACGGCGCTTCGCACTTCACTTGGCGGAGACTTCGGTGCCGCGATCACGCCAGGTCGATCGGGGGCCGAACCGGCGCGTTTCTTCATCCTCTCCGAATCGGGACTCTCGTCTGCCGGCGCACTCGTCATCATCTACGCCGAACTCTTTCTCGAGGTATTTTCGCTGGCGGCCGTGGTGATGTTGGTTGCGCTGGTGTTTCGTCATGCCGGCGCCGTGCTGTATGCTCTCGTCGGTGTCGTGGGGGCGTACACCGCCACCGTGCTCGGCATCGGCGCGCTGGCGGTCTTCCTGTCTCGGCGCAACACCCATGGCCCGCCGCCGCCGTGGGCGCTGCGTCTCCGACTGCACTCGGGTCGCTGGCGGACCGTGCAGCGCGCGTTGCGAAAGCTCCGCGCGACGATCGATTCCGTGGACCACGTGAACAAGGGCGCGGCGGTCAGCGCATTCCTCGCGTCGTTCACGCACGTGGCCATCCGGCTCACGGTGCTACCCGCCCTGGTGCTCACCAGCGTCAGGACCGTGAAGCTCGCCCCGCTGGCATTGTGGCCGCTCGGGTTTCTCTACGGCGCCGCTGTCGTCCCCGCACCAGGTGGCGGCGGCGCGGTGGAGATGGCCTTTCGCGGCGCGCTGGGCGACGCCATTCCGGTGCGGCTATTCGGCGCCGCCTTGCTCTGGTGGCGCTTCTACACGTTCTACATCTACATCCTGCTCGGCGGTGTCGTCGCCGGGAACACTGTGCTGCGCGCTATCCGCAAGGCTGGGGACTACGAGGCGGAAGTGGAACACGGGATCGCGACCCCGGAAGCGGCGAGCACCTGACCCGCGCCGTCAAAGGAGCGCCGTCTCCTCCACCAAAATGTCCGCCGGCAGTCCGTTCGGGAAATACGCATTGTGCACGTACTGCCCGACCATGCGCTGCGTATTGAAGAAGCTGCCGTTCAGCGCGATCGCGGACCGCATCACCTCGGCATACGCGAAGGGCAAGCCGTAGTACAACGGCAGTATGACGCGCTCCAGCTTGGCGTACAGATCCAGCGCGTCGCGACCGGGATCGCCCTCGGCGTCCGGTCCGCCGATCGACCAGCCGGTCACGCCTTCGACATGACCCTCGACCCACCAGCCATCCAGCACGCTGAATGAAGGTACGCCATTGATGGCGGCTTTCATTCCACTCGTGCCTGACGCCTCGAGCGGCTTCATCGGATTGTTCAACCACAGATCCACGCCCGCCACCATCTGATGCGCCAGCGCCATCTCGTAGTTCTCGAGATACACCACCTCGACCAGGTTGCCGAGCTGTTCGCGCGCCGCGAAGATGCGGCGGATGAGTTCCTTTCCGCCGCCGTCATGGGGATGCGCCTTTCCGCCGAAGACGACCTGCAGCCTGCCCACATTCTTCACGATGGAACTCAGACGATCGATGTCGCTGAAGATGAGATCCCCCCGCTTGTACGGCGTCGCACGTCGGGCGAATCCAATCGTCATCACCGACGGATCGAGCTGTACCTTCGTGCGCCGTTTCACTTCGTTCAACAGCGTGAGCTTGCTCTCCGCGTGCGCATCGCGGATGTCCTGGAGCGGAATGCTGACCGCATAGCGCAGATACAGGTTGTCGCGGCGCCACTCCGGAATCAGCCGGTCGAACAGCGCAGCGAACGCCGGGCCAGCCCACGTGGCGGCATGTACGCCGTTGGTAATGGAGCTGATGGGATAGTCGGGGAACATGCTGCGCGACACGTCGCGATGGCGCATCGCCACGCCGTTCACGTACCGGGTCAGGTTGAGCGCCAAGTGTGTCATGTTCAGCATGTCTTGGTGCACGCCGCCGGCTCCTTCCAGCAGCGCAACCCGCTCGTCACCGAGCACGCGTCGCACCGTGTCGAGCGGGAACTTGTCGTGTCCGGCGGGCACAGGCGTGTGCGTCGTGAACACGCAGCGCCGACGGACGGTGTCGAGGTCGGCGTTCAGCAACTCGAAATGCCGGCGGCCATCGAGCTGACGCTCGAGCAGCTGCAGCGTCAGCAGCGCCGAGTGCCCCTCGTTCAGGTGATAGATCAATCCGTCGTCGTAGCCCAGCGCCCGCAGCATGTCCGCGCCGCCCATGCCCAGCACGATCTCCTGGCACAGGCGGTAGTACTCGTCCCCGCCGTACAGGAAGTCGGTGAGCGTGCGATCGAATTCGCCGTTCTCAGGCAGGTTTGTATCGAGGAGGAACACCGGCACTTCATGACCCCGCACGCCCTTCACGGCATACTTCCACGCCGCCACGTGCACGGTGCGTCCCTCGATCAGCACGGTGGAGCGCCCATCCATCAACTCGAGCTCCGCTTCCGGCTTCCAGGTGACCGGCGACTCGGTCTGCCGTCCCTCCGCGTCGAGGTGCTGGGCGAAGTATCCCTTTCTGTGCAGCAGCGTCACGGCGACTTCGGGCACGCCGAGGTCGGCAGCCGAGCGCAGCGTGTCTCCGGCCAGCACGCCGAGTCCGCCACTATATGTGGGGATCGCCTGCTCGAGGCAGATCTCCATCGAGAAGTAAGCAACGGTGCTTCGCGTCAAGGCGAGCGTCATGAAATCCTCGAACTGTATGACAAGCGGGACGCGGCGCCCGTTCCAGGTAACGACCCGGAGCGAGCGCCGACCCCATGAACATCAGGATGATGACAGAATTCTATGCCGGGAGCTGGCGGGTTCAACCGACCAGGCCCCGAAAGTCCCCCGGTGGGAGTATCGACGCCCAACGCGATCACGGCGCGCGACCCAGGAGCAGCGCCGTCTGTGGCGCGGAAAACAGGGTCTCCAGCGGCTCGCGCATGCGGCGCGACCAGCTCCTGTAGCGATCCTGCCAAACACCGGGAATGTTGACGGGCATGTTCTCCAGCGCCAGATCGTCAAGGGAGAGGCCGACGAGTGCCGAGGGGGTTCGACGGATGAACGCGTGGACGGCGGCGATCAGTTCCGCGGACGTCAGCCGCTGATGCGCGTCTTGGTCGAGTAGCCCCGCTTCGACGAGGGAAGAGATCAGCGCGTTCAGGTCGTCCTGCCGGGCGCGCCGTATTCCATCGGATACGTTCGGGTCCGACAGATCCCCCACCTCGCTGCGCAGCTGAATGTCGCGCCCCTCGGCCCAGCCCACGAGCGGCGGCAGGTCGTGCGTGTTCACCGTGGCGAGTGCCATGTGGGGATACGCCGGCGCCGCGCGAAACTTGCCCGTATGATACTCACGTTCGAACACCAGCACTTTCGAACTGAGCACGCCCCACTTGGCCATGACCTTGGGAACATTCGGCGGGACGGTGCCGAGATCCTCACCGACGACAAGGGCATTGTGACGAACGCTTTCCAGTGCCAGAATGCCGAACAGGTCGTGCGTGAACGACCGAACGAACGCGCCCGCCTTCGCGGATTCGCCCAGGGGTACCCAGAACATACGAAACAGTCCGAGCGCGTGGTCGATGCGCAGGGCGCCCGTGTGACGGAAGCCCGCGCGCAACAATCGCGTCCAGTAGTCGTAGCCGCTCGCGCGAAGAACGTGCGGATTGATGGCGGGCAGTCCCCAGTTCTGTCCTTCTCCCGAGTACATGTCGGGCGGCGCGCCCACCGTGGCCTCCTGGAGAAACAGATCCGGGTGGGACCAGAGGTCACTGCCAGACGATGCTGAGCCAACGGCCAGGTCCTGGTACATTCCCAGCGCCAGCCCCGCCTGCTCCGCGAAGGACGCCGCCGATCCCAGCTGTCGGTCCAGCTCGAACTGCAGCCAGCGGTGGTAGTCCACTCGCTCGGCGAGTGTCTCCTGCATACCGCGAACGGCCATACTGTGTGCGTCGCGAAGGGGCGCCGGCCAGATGCGCGCGTCGGGGCCTTCGGCTTCCGCAATCGCCATGTACGTGGCGAACTGGGTCAACTCCGGATCTTCGCGCTCGATGTGTACGGCGTACGCTCTCGCGCGCGGCGTGCCGTTCGCAATTTCGTGCGTTCGGAACGTGCGATGGAGCGATTCGAGGACCGGTGCGCGTAGCGCCGTGACCCGTTCGTACTCGACCATTGGTGCGGAGCGCACGGCGGCGAGCGCATCCTTGAATTCCGGCGAGGCAATGTGCGCGCGAGCGACGTCGTCGTGTGCGAGTTCCGGCACGTCCTGCACGCGCAGATACAGCGGGTTGCGGAACAGCCGCGTGATGGGACTGTAGGGGCTCACGTCGTGACCGGCGTTGCGAATGGCGTGCGTGGGGCTGAGCCCCACGAAAGCGCCGCCGCGCTGGCCCACCCATTCCGCAATCGTCTTCACGTCGCCCAGATCGCCCGCACCCCAGTTGGATTCGCTCTTCAGCGTGTACAGGTTTGTGGTGATGCCAAACGCTCTCTGGCCGCGCATTCGCGCTTCGGGCGAGGTGCACTGCGCCGGGACGACGATGAGCCGCTGGCGGCCCGTGTGACGTTGCGCTCCGCCGTCGAACTCGATGGCGAGTTCGTGATAGCCGATGCCGGGAATGGCCGGCAGCGAGAGCGTGATCCGGCGCGTCGGTCCGCCGGGCACCGACCCATGCCACGTCGATTCGATGCCGTCCTCGGCGCGCAGCGTGAGTTGCCAGCCCACCGACTCGGCCTGAGTCGCGGGGACGCGGACCTTCACCAGACCAATTGTCCGGCTTCGCGCGCGCACGACCCGCACGGGCGCGATCCATTCCTGCCGCTTCGCGCGTCGCAACGCGCGCAGGGCACGCGCCGCGCGCGCCTCCGTGCTGGCGTCGATGCCCATCGCGTGGAGGAGCCGTTCGCGCGTCTGATCCGACGTGTGGCGTACTTCGCCGCCCGACTGATCGAGATAAGATTCGATGATTCCGAGTCGATCCGCCAACCGGCGAAGCCTGGGTCGCTCGGTTGCCTCCACGTGTGCCGTCATTGGTCTTTCCGCACGTCTACTCCGTTCGGGATGCCAGGTAGTTTGGCACGAGCACAGTGGCGGAGAGCGGGGGCAACGCGATTTCGATCGAGAATGGGCGGCCGTGGTACGGCATGTGGTCCGCGCTCGCGAGTGCCGTGCCGCCGTATCCGCTGCCTCCCCATCGCACCTCGTCGCTCGAGAGAACGCACGTGTACTCACCCGACTGCGGCACGCCGATTCGGTAGCGATCATGCGGCGTCGGCGTGAGGTTCAAGACCACGACGGCATGTTCATCCGTGCCGCGCCGGACGTACGACAACACGGAATTCGTCCTGTCCGATGCATCGATCCACTCGAATCCCTGCGGCTCGCTGTCGAGTTGCCAGAGGGCCGGCTGCTGCTGGTACAACTCTCCCAGCCGCGCGACGAACGCCATGAACCCGGCGCGTGCCGGCTCCTCCACCAGATGCCAGGGCAGCGACTGATCGTGGTTCCACTCCCCCGGCGCGGCGAGTTCCGTTCCCATGAACAGCAGCGACTTGCCCGGGCGCGTCACCTGGTACGCCAGGAGCGCGCGCAGGTTGGCCATCCGTTGCCAGTGATCGCCGGGCATTTTCTGATACAGCGACCCCTTCATGTGTACCATCTCGTCGTGCGAGAGCGGCATGATGAAGTGTTCGGTGTACTCGTACAGCATCGCGAACGTGAGGTCGTTCTGATGGTAGGCGCGGAAGATGGGATTGCGCTCGAAATACTTGAGCGTGTCGTGCATCCAACCCATGTTCCATTTGAAGGTGAAGCCAAGGCCGCCTTCGCCGATGGGGCGCGTGACTCCTGGCCACGCCGTGGAGTCCTCCGCAATCGTCACGCAGCCCGGCGCTTCCTGGTTCACCACCGCATTCATCTCCCGAAGGAATTCGATGGCTTCGAGATTCTCTCGTCCGCCGTACTTGTTTGGCAGCCACTCACCGCCTTCGCGGCTGTAGTCCAGATACAGCATGGACGCCACGGCGTCGACGCGCAGGCCATCGACGTGGAATTCGTTCAGCCAGTACAAGGCGTTGGCCACGAGGAAGTTTCTGACCTCCTTGCGCCCATAATTGAAGATGAGCGTTCCCCAGTCCGGATGTTCTCCCAACCGCGGGTCTTCGTGTTCGTACAACGAGGTCCCGTCGAAGCGGCGCAACGCGTAGTCGTCCTTGGGAAAGTGAGCCGGGACCCAGTCGAGCAACACGCCGATGCCCGCCTGGTGCAGCGTGTCGACGAAAAAGCGGAAGTCGTCCGGTGCGCCGTAGCGTGACGTCGGCGCGAAGTATCCCGTGACCTGGTATCCCCAGGAGCCGTAGAACGGATGCTCCATGACCGGAAGCAGCTCGATGTGCGTGAAGCCCAGGCGCTTGACGTGCTCCGCCAGCTTCGGTGCGATTTCGCGATACGTCAGTATGCGATTGCCGTCTTCCGGCACGCGGATCCAGGATCCCAGGTGCACTTCGTAGACATGCATCGCCTCGCGTAAGGGCTGCCGTGCCGGTCGAGCGTTCATCCACCGTTCGTCCCGCCAGTGATACGCGCCCTCGCGAACCACGATCGCCGACGTGGACGGTGCCTGCTCCATCTTCAGCGCCATCGGGTCGGTCTTGACCCGCAGTGCGCCCTCCCGTGTGCGGAGCTCGAATTTGTACAGCGCGTTCGCGTCCACGCCCGGAATGAACAGCTCCCAGAGTCCGCTGTTGCCCAGCCGGCGCATGGGGAACTGGCGACCGTCCCAGTTGCACCAGTCACCCACGACGCTCACCCGATCCGCGTTTGGCGCCCACAGCGCGAAGGCGGTGCCTTCGTCGCCTTCGTACGTGCGCAGATGCGCGCCAAGCATCATCCAGAGCTGACGATGGGTGCCTTCATTGAACAGATACAGGTCCATTTCGCCGATGGTCGGCGCGTGTCGATACGGATCGCCGCGTTCCCACATGCGGCCTTCATCGGTGATGAATCGGAGGGAGTACCGAAACGGCAGCGTCGCTCGCGGCAGGAACAGTGAGAAGAGGCCATCGCCGTCGCTGCGCATCGCTGTCGTGACGCCCTGACGGACAATGAAACTGTCGGCGGCGGCCGGCTGGTACACACGCACCACGACGCCACGTACGCCGTCCACGACAACCTCGTGCGGGCCGAGCACCAGATGCGGTTCGCCGTGCCGTCCGTCCAGCAGCGCCGATCGCGTCCCGGAATCGAGAGCATTCATAGGGTGTGCTGCTCCACTGGAGTGAGGGCGTCTCGCCGGGGCGGCACGCGCTCCGACGTTCGGTGGGCGCCGGCGAGCCGCAACAGCAACAGGGTATGTCCGTCCGCCGTCACCGTGGGCCCTCGCACCGTGGACAGTGCGTCGCTCGAGGTGTCGACGATGATGCCCCAGGCGCCTTCCTCGCCCATCAGCGGAAGCGTAAAACTAACCGGAGCACTGCCGGCGTTCATCACAAGGAGCAGCGTCTCGGCGCTGATGGCGTCGCCGCGTTCGTCTACCTCGTCCGTCGCCGCGCCGTCGATCAGCATACCGAACGCGCGCAACTCCGTGGCGCGCCAGTCCGTGTCACTCAACTCCGCGCCGTCGGCGCGAAGCCAGGTAACGTCCTTCCGCTCCGATCCGCGAACGGGTGCGCCACGGAAATAGTGACGGCGCCGCAACACCGGGTGCGCCTGCCGGATTTCCAGCACCCTGCGCGTGAATGCGAGCAGTTGCTGCCTCCGCTCGTCCAGATCCCAGTTCACCCACGCAACCGCGTTGTCCTGCGCATAGGCGTTGTTGTTTCCATGCTGCGTGCGTCCCATCTCGTCGCCGTGGGACAGCATTGGAACGCCCTGGGAGAACGCGAGTGTCGCGATGAAGCTCCGCGTGACGCGGTCGCGGATGGCGTTGATTGCCGGGTCGTCCGTTTCTCCCTCGACCCCCCAGTTGCGGCTGAGGTTTTCATTGGTGCCGTCAGCGTTTTCCTCGCCGTTCGCCTCGTTGTGCTTCTGCTCATAGCGCACGAGATCGTGCAGCGTGAGGCCGTCGTGGGCCGTGATGAAGTTGAGGCTCGCGTAGACGCCGCGGTCGCTGCCGGAGAAGATATCGCTCGATCCGGCAAGGCGGCTCGCCATCTCGGCCACTTCGCCGGGCGCGCCCGACCAGAACTTGCGGACGGCGTCGCGATACTTGCCGTTCCACTCGGTCCAGCGCACGGGGAAATTTCCCACCTGGTAGCCGCCAGGGCCAACGTCCCACGGTTCGGCGATCAGTTTCACGCGCGCGAGCGTGGGGTCCTGATGGATCACATCGAAGAAGGCGGACAGTCGATCCACGTCATAGGTCTCGCGCGCCAGCACGGGCGCGAGATCGAACCGGAACCCGTCCACGTGCATCTCGTCCACCCAGTAGCGCAGCGAGTCCATCACCAGCTGGATGGTGCGCGGATGCAGCATGTTGAGCGAGTTGCCCGTGCCGGTGAAATCGGTGTAGAGTCGCGGGTTGTTCGGCTCGAGCCGATAGTACGCGGCGTTATCGATTCCCTTCATCGACAACGTGGGACCGACATGATTGCCTTCGCCCGTGTGGTTGTAGACCACGTCGAGAATGACTTCCAACCCGGCGGCATGCAGGGTCTTCACCATCGTCTTGAACTCGCGCACCTGCTCGCCCAGCCCGCACGTGGCGAACCGCACATCGGGAGCGAAGAACCCGACGGTGTTGTATCCCCAGTAGTTCGCGAGTCCGCGCTCAGCGAGATGCCGGTCGACCACATGTTGATGCACCGGCAGCAGCTCGAGGGCCGTGATGCCGAGGCTCTGGAAGTAGTCGAGCATCGGCTCGCTGCACAAGCCAAGGTATTTCCCGCGCAGATCCGGCGGGACGTCCGGATGCAGCATCGTCATGCCTTTCACGTGACATTCGTAGACGATCGTCCGGTTCAAGGGCACGTGGAGTGGCGCATCGTCTCCCCAGTCGAACGCCGGATCGATGACCAATGACTTCGGCATGCCCCCAGCCGAATTGTCCAGATCAGGCACGAGATCGGCACGCGGATCCGCGGCATCGAACGCGTAGAGATCCTCGCTCCATTCGATCGGTCCGCTGAGGGCCCGCGTGTACGGATCGATCAGCAGCCTGGACGAATTGAAGCGCTGACCCAGTGCCGGCGCGTACGGCCCGTGCACGCGATAGCCGTAGCAGAGGCCGGGCCGGGTGCCGGGCAGGTAGCAGTGCCATACCTGGTCCGTGCGTTCGGTCATGCGAATCGTCGCCGCCTCCTCGGCATCCGTTGCAGCGTCGAAGAGACACAGATCCACGGCCTCGGCGCGCTCGGAGAACAGTGCGAAATTCACCCCGAGTCCGTCCCACGATGCGCCGAGCGGATAGGGCCGGCCTGGCCAGACACGATGAGTCGTCACAGTCTGGTAAGCTACTGCGAGTCGGTCGTGAAGGCATCGCTC
>JANYIN010000063.1 GCA_025362035.1 Gemmatimonadaceae bacterium
TTCTCATCTCTGACCTCACCTCCAATGCGGTAAACAGATATACCCCGTGCCGAACCACATGGGTCCGTCGAAACTCAATGGGCGAAGAGGGACTCGAACCCCCGACATCCTGCGTGTAAGGCAGGCGCTCTAACCAACTGAGCTATTCGCCCGGCGAACGCTCGCACGAGCGAGGCCGCGCCGGCCGCGCCCGCCAGGTCGCCCTTCAATATTGTGTTCGTGTCCAGAGTGAGGCGCTGGCTCTTCGCTATTTCAAAATGGCGATGGGCACAAGGACGCAATACCCCGCTACGAGCAAGATCGGTGCAACCGTCGTCCCGCCGCGAGCCAGATCGGCAAATCCGAGCAGTATTGTGACGGCCGCGATCACCCACCAGAGCCAGGGGCGTGCCTGAGACATCATATCCGCTTGTGCCATGTCGCTTGAGTGTAGACCCGCCATTCGGGAGTGTCAAGCGAGAAGGGCGATGATTAATCGTGACTTAACCATGGGGAGCGGCGGGCACGGCGGCGGCGCATTGGAGCACTCCTCGTCAGGCTCACGTCAGAAGCTGGACTGGCATCCTGGCGGAAAAAGCCTGGTCCATTTCGTCAGCCTGGCGGACCCTCGCTCATGAGCGCAGCGAGTGCACTTTCCCGTTCCGCTTTCTCCGCCGCCGCGTCGGCCGCCAACAGGGCTTCGAGACGGCGGCGGTCGCGCGCGCGCCGCGCGAAAACGAATGGCAACGTGAGCACCGTCAGCACCAGCATGGCGATGGACAGATCCGCAAAGAGCGCGAGGGCACCATAACGCCGGCGCGTGCGCACCTGAAACAGCTGTTCGAACCCGGCCAACGTCATGCCGAAGGCCTGGCGCACGGCAGCGTCCAGGGAGCTCCGCTCCTTCCAGTACTGAAAGAACAGTGTGAGCCCGCGGTCCGGATCGAGCGAGGCCAGCTCCGTCACCGCTCGATAGCTCAGCGCGTATGCCGACTGGGCGGCCACAGAGCCGCCCTGGAATGCCTGTTCGAGTTGCTCGAGCGACGGTGTCCCACGCACCGCGAGCGCGACGTTGGTGGCAAGAATGTCATCGCGGCGCCACTCGCGCGCGGCGACACTCGCATAGCCTTCGTCGAACCAGCGTGGCGGACGATTTCCGAGCGCCTCGTGCAGCGCCAGGTGCGCGAGCTCGTGCCGCAGCACTTCTATGGGATCTCCGGCGTCAGAACTCGCACGGCGTCCCTGCAGTACGATCCGGCGAGAGTCCGGAAACGCGAGCGCGGCGCCCCACTCCGGCGCGTCGGAGCCGGCCCAGGCGCGAAACCGCAACGCATCCGGCGCGACGGCGATCAACACGCGTTGGCGTGGACGCGGCAGCCAGGGGAAGCTGTCGTTTGCGGCAGCGGCCTTCACGAGTGCGCGCGCAAGTACATCATCCTGCGGGTAGTACACGATCGTGAACCGCCCCGAGTCGAACCGCCGCGGGGCGTCATCCTGAGCCGCCGCGAAGGGGACCCGTATCAGGAGCGCGACGACGATGGCCAGCGCAACCGCGCGTCCGCCGCCGCGCATTCGCGTCGCCTCGGTTACGGCTCCCCGCCCGCTTCCACCGTCTTCAGAACCTCGGCGCACTTCTTTCCCCACGGATTGAACCTGTTCGCGGCGTGACCTTCTTGCCACGTCTGCTTCGCTTCGTCGAACTGACCATTGAACCAGTAGGCACGACCCAGCTCGTAGTAGGCCTCGATGAGATTCGGGCCGAGGACAATCGTTTTCTGAAAGAAGGTCTGCGCGTCCTCGAACATGTCCCGATCGAGATACACGAGGCCAAGATAGAAGTGCGCGTACAGCGTGGCTTTCTTGTCGCTGTCCAGCCGGATCGCGCGCGACAGGTGCTCGATGGCTTCGCCGAAGATCTTCTTCTTCAGGCAGATGTAGCCGACATTGATGCGCGCGAGCGCGTTGGCCGGTTCGCGCATCAACACCTTCTGGAATTGTCCCAGCGCTTCGTCGTACTTCTCCTGGAGCATCTGCGCCCAGCCAAGCAGCGATTCGGCCTGCGGATCGTTGGGCGCCAGCGCGAGCGCCTTCTGCAGCGACTCCTCCGCGCCCGTGTAGTCGCCGAGGGAGATGCGGCTCCAGCCTTTTTCGATGAACGTGGAAGCACCGATGTGATCCGCGACCACCGGTCGCTCGGCGCTGAACGCCGGGGCCACCGACGCCTGGAGGGCCTTCCATCGCTCGACGAGCGACTTAGCCTCGTCCTTCAGCGTCTGCAGCTCGAGCAGATCATGCTCGAGGCCCTTGCCAAGCCCGATCAGGTCGGCGCGGATGGCGTCGCGCTCCGCCATGGCGTTCGGCGCGTCCAGGCGGGCCGACAGCTCAGCGACGCGGGCACGATAGGTGTCCACCGTCTCAGCCATTCGAGAGTGCCTCCGCTCCCGCCTGCTGGAGCGCAATGCGTTCGGTGGTCGAGAGTAGTCGTTCGACATCCAAAAAGATCACGAGCCGCTCACCGCGACGCACAATTCCCTTGACGTATTCGCCGGCCAGACCGCGGAAGAGCCTGGGTGGCGGCGCCACCGCGGCCGGATCATACGACGCGACTTCGGTGACGGCATCCACGACGCACCCGATCCACTCGCCGCTCACGTTCACGATGAGAGTGCGCATCTCCGTGCGGACGGGAATGGGCGGCAGTTCGAAGCGGCGGCGGAGATTCACCACCGGCAGCACGCGTCCCTGATAGTCCATCACCCCTTCGATGTACTCCGGCATGTCGGGCACGGAGGTGGGCGGCGAGTAGCGAAGGACACGCTCAACGGCGTGAATGTCCGCCGCGAAGTGATCGTCCCCGAGCCGAAAAGTGACCAACTTGTGCATTTCCGTACTCATGCAGTCTCCAGCAGTGCCGCGTTTCGGCAAGCGGCGATGAGGGCCTCCGCATCGAGAATGGCGATCCACACGTCTTCGTGTCGGATCACGCCGACGACAACGGCGTCGTTCTCCCTCGCGCCTGGCGGATCCCGCAAGTCCCGCAGGTCCACCGTGATCGCGTCATCGACGTCGTCCACGAGCACTCCGGCGCCCGAACGCCCATCCCGAAAGATGAGCACCGCGTCGCGAGATGCGAGTGGGCTACCGAGGGCGCGGTGTGGCGAGTAGACCGGGGTGAGCCGTTCCCGCACGGTTACCACGCCAAGCATGGCGGGGGGCATCTCGGGCACATGGTGAATCCGTGGACGGTCGATCACCTCGTCTACCGCGCGGAGCTCCACGGCAAAATGCTCGGCGCCGACCCGGAACATGAGGAGGTCGGCCGTCCCGCGACGTCCGCGCGCACGGTCCCTCCAGCGGCCCTCGGGCTGCACATGCTGACGCAGCCCGGCATCGGCCTCTGAACGGCGCGGCGCCGGAAGCCCGACGAGGGTGACATGTGGTGAGGGCGCCGACGTCTCATTTGTGGTACTGGCTGCGGCGAGCGCGCGCGCGAGTTCCACGGGCGTCGAATCGCGACGCGCTCGTGGCGCAGCGGTCCCGGGTTCCGGTGTGACGAATCCCGTCGGCATGGGCGTGACCGCGGAGTGCTGGCCCTCGGCGTCCGGCACGGCGGGCGACGCGAGTTCGCTGTATTTGATTCGCTTCTTCTTCATTCCTGATCGTCCGCAACGTCGGTGATGAGCTCTGCGTCGATCGACGCGCGATGCCGCATCGCTCCGACGAACAGAGCCTGCGTGGCGATGGTGTTTACGCGGCGCGGGACGCCGGCGCTCCGATCGGCGAGCGTCGCAACGGCGTCGCCGGTAAAGATCGGGGCGCCCGACCGCCCCGCCACGCGCAAGCGATGGTCCACGTAGCCGGCAACATCCTTGGGTTCCATAGGCTCGACGTGGAAGCGGAGGCTCACGCGCTGATCGATCTGCGGATGCCGCCGGACGCGATCCCGCAGCTCGGGCTGGCCGAGCAACACGATGTGCAGGTGCTTGTCCTGGCGATCCTCGAAATTCGTGAGCAATCTGATCTCCTCGAGCAGCGACGGTGACGCGAGTTGCGCCTCATCAACGACGAGCACCGGACGCCTGCCGTTACCGTGTCGTTCCGACAGTGTCGCGGCCAGCAGTTCGATGGCTGCCAGCTTGCCGCGCGGGGGTCGCTGCTCGCCCAGCCCCCTGAGTAGTCCGGCGAGCATCTGTGACGGCGTCACCTTCGGGTATTGCAGCGTTACCACGTCGCAGGCCGATCCGGCCAGGCGATCCGCCAGGGCCTGCGCGAGCATGGTCTTGCCACACCCGATCTCTCCGGTGATGAGCGAAAGGCCGCCTCGCAGTTCGGTGGCGTCATACAGCAATCGCGAGAACCCCTCCACGAAGGACTCCGATCGGTAGACGAAGGCGGGGTCCGGCGTGTTGGCGAACGGACGGCGGGCAAGCTGCCAGTAGGCTTCGATCACGTGTGTGTCGCGCGCCGCGTGCCGAGCAGCAGCACGATGGCCTTCGCCACGTCCGTGAGGGCGGCGACGCGATCCGCGCCGGCGGTCTTGAAGGCTTCCTGCGGCATGCCGAAGATCGTGGAGGTGGAGCGATCCTGCACCACCGCTGCGCCGCCGGCCTCTCGTATCGCTCGCAGACCCTCCGCCCCGTCGCGACCCATCCCAGTGAGGACGACGCCAACGATCCGCGACCCAAATGACCGCGAGACCGAGGAAAAGAGCAGATCCGCCGCCGGGCGCACGCCCCAGATCGTGGGCCCGTCATCGAGCCTGATGCGGTGGCCGCCGTGCAGGTCCGACACGACGCTCATGTGCCGGCCACCCGGCGCGAGATACACGTGGTTGGCCGCCACGCGTTCCGAATCCGTTGCTTCCGTCACAGGCAGGTGGCTCATGGAGGCGAGCCTCGCCGCGAGGCTCCGCGTGAATCCGGCCGGCATGTGCTGGACGACGAAGACTGCGGCGCCGAGATCGGCCGGGAGGTTTGGAATGACCTCGGCAAGTGCGCGAGGACCGCCGGTGGAGGCAGCGATAGCGACGGCACAGGTGGCGCCACTCGCTGCCGGCTCGGGTGCAACCGGCTCGATAAACCGCGGTCGCGCCAGGAGCTGCACGCCCTGGAGATTGACCTCTCGTGCGGCCTGCAGCGCAGCGAGGAGCTCCTCGGAGATCTTGGCCAGGTCGAGACTGATCGGACCGGACGGCTTCTTGACGAAGTCCACGGCGCCGAGTTCGAGACATCGCAGCGTGAGATCCACACCGCCCTGCGTTCCCGCCGCGCTGAGCATGACGACGGCGCGCGGTGATTCGCTCATGATGTAACCGAGCGTCTGCAAGCCGTCGAGCTCGGGCATCTCGACGTCGAGAGTGACGATCTGCGGATCGATCGAGTGAATCTGGTTGAGCGCGTCCAGACCGTTGCGCGCGGTGCCCACGACGTGAAAGTCCGGCGATGTGTCGACGATCTGACTGATCAGCCGCCTCATGAAGGCGCTGTCATCCACGACCAGGACGCTCGCCGGGCGACTAGATGACACGGTCTCCTCTTGTGAGCGACCGCACCTCCACCCGGCCGTCGGCCAGGTGAAAGTAGACGCTTCGCCCGTAGTCCAGCCCCGTATCCTCGGCGAGAATTGGAATGCCCGCGGCGGCGAGCACCTCGCGCGCGGCGACGAGGTTGCGCTCGCCCACGTTGATACCAGTGTTGTTCCCCAACTGCCCGAACATGCTCGCGCCTCCCACGAGCTTTGCGCTGACACGCGCGTTGGGGGACGATCCCAGATTACGCATCTCCGAGAGCATGACCGGGACGATGGTCTCGGGGAACTTGGCGGGGTTCGACGTCTCACGCGACAGGGACCTGCTCGGAAGCAGGATGTGCGCGAGGGCTCCCACCTGCGCGACGCGATCGTAGAGCGCGATTGCGACACAGGAGCCAAGCCCGATGGTGGCGATCACGTGCTCCCCGCGGCGCACGGCGTAGTCCGCGACCTTGATGCGGACTTCGGATGGGGGCGCGGTCACAGCGGACGGAAAACGCGCTCGCGTCCATCCACCGCCGCGAAACGGGTGCGGGCCGAGCCCAGCAGCGTTTCCACCTTGCCCAGCACCAGAAATCCCTCCGGCGCGAGCGCAGCGTGGAACTTGTCGAACAGCCGTTCCTGCGTGTCGCGATCGAAGTAGATGAGCACGTTGCGGCAACAAACCAGATGATGTGTGCCCGGGGGGGGCTCTTCGGCCAGCAGGTCGCGGCGTTCGAACCGAACGAGGCGCCGCACATCGGGAATGATCGTGAAGGGGCGATTCCCCGAGAAGTATCGGCGCCGGAGCTCCTGGGGTGTATCCGCGAAATCGCCTTCCTCGAAGGCGCCGCGCTCGGCGGCGGCGAGCGATCGGGCGTCGATATCGCTACCGAGCACGGTGTCGCGCGCGTCCAGGCGCGCGAGCTCGCCCGCGCGCTGGGCATGCCGGTGAAACAGCGCGGCGAGCGAATACGGTTCCTCACCGGAGGAACAGCCGGCGCTCCATACCCTGAGGCTGGGGACGGGCAGCGCCCACAGTGCGGGCACGACCCGCTCCGCGATGACTGCATAGGTCTCCCAGTTGCGAAACAGCTTCGTGACGTTGATGGTCAGCACATCCAACAGGCGCTCGTACTCGCTCTTGTCGCCGTCGAGGACCTGGGCGTAGTCAGCGTACGTGTGCACACCGCGCGCACGCATGCGCACGGCGATCCGCCGGCGGAGGCACTTTTCCTTGTAACTCGCGCAACCGAAGCCGCTGTCATGCGAAATCTTCGCGGTGAGTACGGCAAACGCAGCATCGCTGAGATCGCTCATCAGTGCTGCCGCACGGCTTCCAGGTTCGTACGGACGATCGCATTTCCGGGATCGAGCGTCAGCGCCTGCTCCCAGCACCGCATCGCTTCGTCACGTTCCTGCCGTTTGAATCGGATGTTGCCCAGTTTGAGAAAGACATCGTCGCCGAGCGCGGGATTGATCCGGGTGGCGCGCAGGTAGCACTCCAGCGCGTCATCGTATCGTGCGGCGCGATAGTGACAGTCGCCGAGATTCTTGTGCAGCTGCGCGAGTCCGGTGTCTTCCAGGATGCCGCGTTCCGCGGCCCGCAGCGCTTCGGGATGGTACCCGCGGCGTTCCTGCACCGCCGCCATGTTGTTGTACAACGGGGCGGCGTGGGGGTGCGCAGAGATGCCTTCGAGCAGCAGGGCATGTGCTCGCTCGAGGTTGCCCAGGAGCGCCGCTGTGAGGGCCGCGTAGTGATACCACGGTGCCGTGGGGGCTTTGACGCCGAACAAGAGTCGCGCCGCGGCGAACGAGGCGTCCGCTGCGACCACATCCCCGGCACGGAGCGCCACGATGCCAAGCGACGTCTGGATGCGCGCGTCCTTGGCGCCGCCGCGACGCAGGGCGTGGTCCAGCGCGATCCTGGCGTCGTCGTACAGGCCAAGACGCTCGAGCGCGTGCGCGAGATTGTGGTATGCCGCCGGCCGAGCGCCCGGCAACGCGACGCACTCCCGAAACGCGGCGACCGCCTCGTTCCACTTGCTCTGCCGCAAGAGCGCGAGGCCGATGTAGAAGCGCGCCTCGGCGTCGTGCTGACGCAGGTCCACGACCCGACGGAACTCCCGGATCGCCTCGTCCAGCATACCGGTCTTGTAGAACGCGACGCCCAGGTTGCGATGCTCATCCACGCGCGCATCGCGCACGACTGGCTCGCTGGGACGCGTGCGACCCACCCGCTGCGCGAATCCTGCTGTCACGAGCCCATAGATGGCCTTGCCGACGTCGAACTCGCCCAGTCCCGACTCTTCAATCACAGCGCTGACGTCGCGCCGACCGTCGAGCAGGTCGCCGATCAACTGCTGGTCTCGCGGAAAGGTGATGTTACTCTCCGCGATCCTCCCGCGATCGAGGTCGAAGACGAGGTCCAGGCTGGGAATCTTCTTCTCGATGAGACTCCACTCGTCCACGCGGCGTGCGCCTTCGAGCAGCAGCGACTCGGGGTTGATCGAGACGAGGAGGTCCTGTTCTTCCGGGCGTACGTCGGCTTCGAAGTTGAATGTCCCTTGGGTCCACGTGAACAGGAAATACACGGCCTCTTCGATCTGCATCATGATCTGCGCATGCAGCGCCCCACGTGTGATAGCGCCCTGCGCCACCAGGAGCTCGCCGATACGCTTGTCGCGATGCGTCGCCTGCGCGCTGATGGCGGCATCCAGCTGCGCCTGCGTGATGGAGCCCGCCTTGAGCAGAATGTCACCGATGCGGTCGCGCCGGTTCACGATGGATGCGTACGAGATCAAACCCTTGTCGAAATAGATGTAGCCGAAGTTGTTGCGATGCGTGACGGCGAGACATCCCGTCTTCTTCCCCATGGAGAGAAGCTGGAGGACATCGGGGAGGCTCGCTTCCTTGAGGCTGCCCTTGATGGCCATCAGCGCAACTCCTCCACGATGCGGCCCGTCACGTCGGGCCACTCCCACACGATCTTTTCGTCATCCAGAAAGAACGAGTCGGCTGCCTGACGGACCATCAGCGGGGCCACCGTGGGCGTGACGCCGGAGGGCTGCAGCACCCGTTTCGCGATGGCGATCGTCATGGGCCCGGCGGCGCTCTCCGCGCCCGCGCGCAAGCGCTGCACCGTTCCCATCATTTCGCGAACGCTCGTGGACGGTCGATCCGCCAGATGCGTCGCGAGACCGGACGCGGCGTCGAGGTCCGCGTCCGCCAGGAATTTCGCAAACAACTTTTCGCGCAGCGCGCGGTCGGGCAGTCCGACCTCGGCGATCAACCCCCCTTCAAAGCGTGAGCGCAGCCGCTCCTCCAGACCAGCGATGTCCTTTGGCGACGTGTCGCTGGCGAACACGAGCTGCTTGCCGCCAGAGTGGAAGTGATTGAAGATCAGAAACAGCTCTTCCTGCGTGCGTTCCTTTCCCGCCACGAACTGAATGTCATCGATGAGCAGGGCATCGGCGGAGCGATAGCGGGCGCGGAATCGGTCGACCGTACCTCCCTGCAGCGCCGCGATGAGCTCGTCGATGAAGAGTTGCGCGCCAACACAGGCCACGCGTCCGGATCGCCCGTTGCGACTGGCCAGCTCGTTTCCAATGGCGTTGAGCAGGTGCGTCTTTCCCACGCCGCTCGGTCCAACGAGGAACAGCGGATTGTACCGATGGCCCGGTTCGGCGATCACCGCGTCGGCCGCACGCACGGCCATCTGGTTCGAACTGCTCTCTTCGAACAGTGCGCGCCCGAACGCGGGCTGCGGGCCGCCCGGCGGCACCGCGCCCGCGAGCGCGTGCTCTACGAACGTCATCACCTCGGTCAACCGCTCGGGATCCCGAAAACGCTCGTCGCCGCCCAGCTGGGGATCCACCGCTGCGACCTGCTGTTCGAGCTCGCGCAACTGTTCCACCGCCTGCCCGAAGCCGCGAAGCAGCGCCTCGTAGTTCGGGGGAGGCGACGACTGGGACATCAGCCGTTCGAGCACAGCGGTGCGATACCCCTCCCCTCCCCAGTAAGCGATCGCTTCGCCGACCTGTACCTTCCACGGTTCCACGTGCGCGGCGACGGCGCTCGCGATGTCGGTAAGGAAGCTGAAGAACTCATCGGTCTCCACCGAGGTGCGCGGCTTGGGCGGCGCCGGCGCCGGGATGCCCACGATGGCGCGCACCTGGGACGGTGTCAGCGTCCCCTCCATGGACTGGTGCGCGACCAGCCGGTTGAGCGCGCCCTGTAGCTCCCGCACGTTGGAGAATTCCACGCGCGCCAATTCATCGATCACGCCGGCCGCACAGGTCATGTTCCGCTCTTCGCACCGTGCGTAGATGATGGCGGCGCGCGTCTCGTAGTCGGGGGGACCGATGTCCACGATCAGCCCGCCGCTCAGGCGGCTGAGGAGTCGCTCGTCCACTTCGGGGATTTCCGCCGGCGGGCGATCGCTCGTCATGACGATCTGGCGGCCGTCGCCGTGTAACGCGTTCAGGAGCCGAAGGATCTCCGACTGCGTCTCGCGCCGCCCCCGCAGAAACTGCACGTCGTCCAGGAGGAGCACATCCACGCCGCTATAGCGCTGCTTGAAGCTCTCGAGCTCACCGGCGGCAACGGCCGCATGCAGCTGCTGGACGAAGTCGTCGAGCACCACGTACTCCACCGCGAGTTCCGGCGCGCGCTGGAGGGCGAGATTGCCGATCGCGCCGAGCAGGTGCGTCTTGCCCAATCCGGAGCTGCTGTAGATGAACAACGGGTTGTACACCGCACCCGGTGACTCTGCCACGGCATGCGCCGCGGATACGGCGAGACGGTTGGCCGATCCGACGACGTAGTTGTCGAAGCGGAAACGAGAATCGACCCGCATGTCTACCTGCTGACGGCGCTCGACGCCGCGCCGCTCGATCCGCCGGCGCTCAGGCGGCGCAGCACGATTTCGGAGATACCCCGCAGCGTCTCGAACACACCGGGGCCGTGCAGCGCATCCGCGGAGTACTCGGACACGCCGCGGAAGTTGATCGCGTCCGACAGCTCTGACACGGGCAGGATCAAATCCTTCGGGAGGTCCTGCTTGTTGTACTGCACCACGAGGGGCATGGATCGAGGATCCACCCCCTGCTCGGAAAGATTCGCATGCAGATCCTGGAAACTCTCGATGTTCTCTTCGCGTTGACGCGCCTGGCTGTCGGCCACGAACACCACGCCGTCCGCGCCCTGGAGCACGAGCCGGCGCGTGGTCTGATAGTAGACCTGGCCCGGCACGGTATAGAGCTGGAACTTGGTGGTGAAGCCGGAAATCGAGCCGAGATCGAGGGGCAGGAAGTCGAAGAACAGCGTGCGGTCCGTCTGGGTCGCCAGGGACACCATGTTCCCCCGCCGGTCCTCGGGAACCTGGCTATAGATGTAATGCAGATTGGTCGTCTTCCCCGAGCGGCCCGGCCCGTAGTAGACGATCTTGCAGGTGATTTCGCGCGTAGCGTAGTTGACGAGCGACACGATGCCGGTGTGCTGGTGGGAAGCGCGGTGCGAATTAGGCCCGGCCGAAGAGAACGGCGAGATTGCGGTTGAGATCCCTCTCGAAATGCTCGGTCAGTGCCGGTTCCGGCGCTGGCCCCTCGGGGGGTGCGGCCTCGGAAATCCTAACGACCAATTCGTCGAAATACAGACGAACCAGGCCGAGCGAGCTTTCCGCACCGAACACCGTTACGAAAATGTACGCACCGCGCGGCGAGTGTGCCTCCGCCAGGAAGAGCTGGCGTTCGGTTCCCACCTGGTGAATCCCGCGGAACGGCTTGCCCTCCAGCATCCGGCCGAGCTCAGCGCTCGTGGCGTAGATGCCCGCGGCCAGTGCGCAGGCGGACATGACATCCATGGACCGCGCGAACCCGTGCTGCGCCAGCACTTGCCCGCTGGGATGCATCAGCAACGCGAGGTCCACTTCCGCGTCCTCCACGAAGCGTTTCAGCGGCGATTCGATCCAGGACTCGACGACGGAGGTCATCATCGAAAGCCCTGTCCATCGAGCGCACCGATTTCCGCCGCCGAGCGCAACAGTTCGCCGCGCACGAGGCCGACGTTTATCCCCGACTCCGCGAGGATGACGATGACCTGATCACCCGCGCCGGCCGCGCAGATGCGGCCGCTCTGGGCCTCCAACTGCATGAAGGACACGGCGCCGAGCCCCGCCGCGCCCGCCGACAGCCGCGCCTTGCGGAACAGCTTGGCCGCCAACGCCGCCACCCGATCCGCCGAGTGTCCAACCTGCACGTACGAATCGATGACGATCCCATCCCGTTCGCTGATGACCAGCGCCGCGATCACACCGCGCTGGCGAGCGAGCGACTGCAACATGTGCGTGAACGGCGTGGCCATCAGACGCGCTCCTCGAGCCAGCGGCCTGCGCGATCGGAACATTTGTCGAGCAGCCGTCGCACCAGCCCGAGCGGCGTGGCGCGTGACGTTGCCAGGACCAGGAGGCCGTCGTGCTGGGACGGCGCCATCGCGACGACCGCCACCTCCGTCTCGAAGACGATGGACGTCCAGTCACCCATCGACAGATGGCGGGTGGTCCGGCGCGCCGCCTCCGTGACGCCGCTCAGTTCCGCGCCGACCTCCTGCGCCACGTCCTTTCCATCCGCGCCGACGTAGGCGCCCGCCAGCACCAGCCCGTCACGATCGAGGAGCAGTGCCGTCTGCCCTTCTTCGTTCAATACGTTCACGAACAGATACCGGCTGTCATCCATCAGGCTCGCCGGAAGCGCGTGGGCGAGCGGTTCGGTCCACCCGTCGGCGCGCGCCGTCCGCACGTGGCGCAGCGCGCGCTCGACTTGTTCGTCCTGCGGATCGGCCGCCGCGGCGGCTGAGAGGTACCGCTCAGCATCAGCGAAGCGCTCGCGGTGAAAGCACACGAAGCCGAGTCCCTTGAGCGCCCCCAGGTGGCCCGGCGCAAGCGTGAGCACCATGTCCCACTCCTCGAAGGCGCGCTCGATCTCACCTCGATCCACGCAGATGCGGGCGCCCAGATCATGGGCGTCGGGCAAGTACGGGTGCCGTGCAAGTCCGCGGAGGGTCACTTTGAGCGCCATGTCCAACTGCCCCTGCCGGCGAAGCGCTTCACCAAGCGTCACGAAGGCGAGACTATTGGGATCGCGCGCGAGTTCCTCGGTCAGGAGACGGACGTCGTCAGGCATCGTCATGCGCTTCGATGACGTGCACCAGGCGCGCCAGCAACTCGAGTCCGGCGCGCACGCGACCCGCCTCCACCGATCCGGGGGCCAGCCGCAGGTAGTACTCCCAGCTGGCACGGGCGGCAGCGAAGTCTCCGACGCGCAGTGCGGCGAAGCCGAGGTCGAGATGCACCTCGGGCGTGATGGGATCGAACTGGACCGCCAGCCGCAGCTCCGAGAACGCTTCACCGTTCCGCACCAGACGCGCCAGGGCGCGCGCCGCGAGCAATCGGGCCTCCGTGGAATGCTGGTCAGCGTGGATCGCTTGTCGCGCCGTCAGAAGCGCGTCCTCGAAGCGCCCTCGGATGAGCGCGTCGCGAGCGTGTGCTACCGCCGGATGCACGTCCGATGCGGCCGTCATGGTGGCCTGCGCATTCCGCTCCAATGGGCGCAGCTCCACCACGCCCGTGGACACAAGTCCGTACGCGATCTTCGCGATCTCGAACTCGCTGGTGCCGAGCGAACCCGCGATGCCCCGCAGGTCGCGGGTGCCGTCGATCATCATCAGCACTTCCCACTCGTGCGGCAGCAAGTCCAGCACCGACGCGCGGTCGCCTTCCACCTGAGCGAGCGTCGGCACCACGCCCAGGCTGGGAATCTTGTCCGCGATGCGCGACCACTCGTCGATACGGCGCGCACCCTCCATGAGCAGCGACTCAGTGGAAATACGAATCCGCGCGTCTATCGAGACGTCCGACACGGCGCGCTCCTCGAATGAGAAGAAGCCTTCGCTCCAGGACATGAGCTCGAAGATGACGTTCTCCACCGCCATCCTCAGCTGCCGATCGAGCTCGCGCTGCGTGATGGCGCGCATCATCACCAGGCGGTCGCCAAACCCGAGCGAATCGTCGGAGGAAACGGCCTTGGCCTCGGCCAGCTCGGTGTCCCCAATCCGCCCTGCCTGTCGCAGGACGCGTTCGATGGACGTCGGATTGCTGCGGATGCTGGCGTGAATGACGCGGCCGCCGTCGAAGAGGACGTGTCCCTCGTCGTCGCGCAGCTCGGACGTCACGCGGAGTACGCCCGTCTTCCGGCTCAGATCCAGCAGTTGGAATACGTCGTGAATTCCCAGCTCGCGGAGCGGTCCTTCGATCGCCATGGGTCAGCGCCTCTTGGGCGCAGCGAACACCGCCTGAAGGTCCGCGGCGGTGCGGACATCGCGACGCGCGCGGGGCGCGTACTCACCGCCGGGCTCGAGTTCGATCACGCGTTGCCACCGGTCGATGGCTTCGCGAAACCGCTTCATCTCGTTCAGCATCACACCATCGTAGTACAACGCACCAACGTGCTCAGCGTCGAATCGCAGAATCCGGCGGAATGCGTGGCTCGCGTCGCGACGCCGTCCGGTCACGAGCAGGGTTTCGCCGAGCACCAGCAGTGCCTCGAAGTGGTACGGATCGCGTTCGAGGAGTGTGATCAGCCGAGACACCGCCTCGTCGGCGCGTCCCAAGGCGGACCACAGTGACGCGAGTTCGAGCGTCGCCTCAGCGTATGCGGGCACAGCGGAGAGCGCCGCGAGCAGCTCCTCTTCCGCCTCGCGGGTCCGACCCTTGGCGCGAAGCAGGCGCGCGAGCTGGAAGCGGACGATCGCAAACTCGGCGTCCAGTTCCAGCGCGTGACGATACGCGGCGATCGCGCCATCGTTGTCGCCGAGCGACCGGAGGATATCGCCGATGCGCTGGTGCACATCGGGGCGGTGCGGCGCCAGCGTTCGCGCCTGCTCGAGGGCGGTAAGTGCGGCGGCCGGATCGCCCGTGTCGGCGCGGGCAGCCGCCACGAGCATCAGAGTCTCGAAGGTCGGCGGTCGCGAGGTCACGAGCGACTCGGCGAGCGGGCGCGCCTCACGGCCGCGACCCATCGCGAGTAGCGACCACGCTTCACCCAGCTGGGGACGCACGGCGTGCGGCGCTTCCCGGCGCGCCTCGCGAAACCGCTCGATGGCCTCGCCATGCAGTCCTTGCTTTGCGTAGATCTCGCCGAGCAGCGTGTAGCCGTCGGCCTGTGGGGCGCCGCGTGCGAGCGCGCGGCTGACCTCCGCCAACGCGCGGTCCACGAGCCCCATGCCCAGATAGTCCGCGGCCATGGCGTATGCGTCGCCCGCTTCCGCTGCGAGCACCTCGACAGGCATGTCCGACGTGGCGCGCGGAGCGGCCAGCGACGTGAACAGCGAATCGAGCACCGAGGGATCGAACTCGAACTCCGGTACGGCCTCGTCGAATCGCTCCAGCGCGCCGACATCAGGCTTGATGGAGAGATCGGGGTCTTCGTACTCCAGATCGATCACCAGTTCGAACTTCTGCGCGACATAGTACGGGTCGAGTTCGAGTGCGCGCTTGGTTTCGCGCAACGCGCCTTCGAAGTCGCCGAGGTTCGATAGCGTGAAGCTGAGATTGTAGTGCGCTTCGGCGGAATCGGGGTTCGACTGGACCGCCCGCGCGAAGGCGTTGCGCGCATCTTCGTACTTCTGGAGCGCGGCGAGCACCAGCCCGATACCGTTCCACGCGGCCGCCTCTTCAGGCGACAGGAGCAGTACCGCGCGATACGCTTCCAGCGCGAGCTGGAACTTCTTTCCCTGGCTGAGGAGTAACGCAAGGTTCAGCCGCGCCTTCGTAAAGGTCGGCCGATGCTCCAGGGCCAGGCAGAACGCGGCGACCGCCGCCTCCATGTCCCCGCGATGGTAGAGGGACACACCAAGGTTGTTGCGCGCCAACGCGTATGTCGGCTCAGCGGCGACGGCGCGGCGATAGCTCGTCTCGGCCTCGCCGAACTGGCCGTCCTGATGGAGCGCGACACCACGTTCGTTCCACAGTTTCGGGCTGCCCGCCTGGGCCATCAGAAGCTGATCGTAGAGCGCCACGGCGGCTTTGTTCTCGCGACGCAGCAGGTGCACTTCGGCCATGGCCTGCAGCACCAGCGAGCGATCCTCACCACGATCGAGCGCTTTGGCATATTCGCGGAGCGCTTCGGCGTAATAGCCTTTCTGGCGGAAGGCCAGCCCCAGATTGAATTGCGCGAGCTGCCCTTCGCCATGCACTTCCATCTGCGGGACTCGCGCGGACGCGCGCGCCGGCGTGACATTCGCCGCGAGCGCCGGCCGCCGCTGATCGATCGCGAGGTTCGCGTGCGCTCGCGAAAGCGTCGGATTCAGCTGAATGGCCCGGCGCGTCACTTCGCGCGCCGCTTCGTGCATGCCGAGGTCACCCAGCGCGAATCCCATCACGTAGTACGCGTCGGGATTGTTCGGATTGAGCTCCACCGCACGCCGCAGCGCCGCCAGGGCCCCCTCCGTCACGCCGCGATTGTACAGCACTTCTCCGATATAGAAGTGCACCACGGAGCTGGACGGATCCAGCGCGAGTGCGCGCTCGAGGTAGCTGAGTGCCTTGTCGAGATCGCCGATGGTGCGTTCCGCCAGACCGAGCTGGACGAGCGTGCCGATGTCGGTGGGGTGGGAGCGGAGCAATTCGGTGAAGGCGTCCACAGCCTCGACGGTCTGCCCCAGGAGGGCGTGCGTGCGGCCCAACTCCCAGCGCGCCTCGCGATCGTCGGGACGGGCCCGCAGGCGCTCCGTCAGTTCGCCTAGCCGCTTGTCGTAATAGCCCGTGTTGAGGTAAGCGATTTCCAGGTTGCGCTGCGCGACCTGCATCTTCTCGTCAAGCTCCAGCGCACGCATGAAGGCCGACGCCGCCTCTTCGTACAACCCTTTGTTGTAGTACAGCACGCCGAG
>JANYIN010000092.1 GCA_025362035.1 Gemmatimonadaceae bacterium
TCGTTCACGCAGTGGCGGCAATGCGAGCGTCAGTACCTGAAGGCGGTAGTAGAGATCGGCGCGAAAGCGGCCAGCGCGCGTCAGGTCCTCCAGCGGCTGATTCGTGGCCGCGAGCACGCGTGCGTCGCTCCGGAGCTCCGCCGTGCCACCAAGCCGGCGAAAGGTCCGCTCTTCGAGCACCTTGAGCAGCTTGGGCTGGACTTCCGGCACCAGCTCACCCACTTCGTCCAGAAACAGCGTTCCTCGACTCGCCACCTCGAGCAGGCCGCGTTTTGCCGCCTTCGCATCCGTGAACGCACCGCGCTCGTGTCCGAACAGTTCACTTTCCAGAAAGGTCGCGCTCAATGACGCGCCGTTGACTTCCACGAATGGCTGCGCGGAACGCCGAGACCGATCGTGGATTCGGCGCGCGACATAGCCCTTTCCCGTTCCGGTCTCGCCCACGATCAGCACGGGCACGTCGTCGTTGGTCGCCGCCAGCTCGATCAGCCGCTCCAGCGATGGTTGCGCGGAAACGTCGTCGCGGCCAGCCCCCGGATGCTCCGGGCGCCGCGCGCGCAGCATCGAGACCTCTCGGCGGAGCCGAACGAGTTCGGCGGCGCGGGTGACGGCGGCGTCCAGCGCTTCGAGATCGATGGGTTTTTCGAGAAAGTCCAGCGCGCCCTGCTGCATCGCGCGAACGGCCGTGGGCACGTCGGCGTGGCCGGTGAGCATGATGACGCCCAACTCTGGATCGTCGGCACGCAACGCTTCGAGCAACGTGAGTCCGCTGGCATCGGGAAGCCGGAGGTCCACGAGTACCACGTCCGGGGCGTGCGCCGTCGCTGCCTGGCGCCCCTCGCTCGCCGTCGCCGCGCCCCGTGCCGCATAGCCCAGCGTCTCGAAGAAGTCGGCGAGCGTTTCGCGAATGGTGGGGTCGTCATCCACGACCAGCACGGAGATCATCTGTTACGGGGCTCGGCCACGATTACGCGGGGGGAAGAATGATCTGCGCCGTGGTACCCGAATCCGGCGAGCTCTCGAGGGTGATGGATCCGCCGTGCTCCTCGATGATGCGCTTGCAGAGTGCCAGGCCGATGCCCGTTCCGCCCGGTTTGGTGGAAAAGAAGATCTCGAACACACGAGCGAGTGCATCCGGGGGAATCGCGGGTCCGCCATTGTGCAGCCGACATCGCCACGCGCCGGTGGGCAGCGTGGATGTCTGGAGCGTCAGATCGCTTCCTTCCACCGCAGCGTCGATCGCGTTCACGAGCAGGTTGATCAGCACTTGTGCCAGTTGCGGTGAGTCGATGGAACAGCGGGCCGGGGGTTCGCCGCGCATGCGATGCAGCACAAGCGCCCGGCTCTCCAGTCGGCCGCGCTGATTCTCGATCACGTCGTCCCACACGGCGTCCGGATTGCCTGGCACCAGATTGATCGGACTCGGACGGCCGTATTCGAGGAGCGACGTCACCATGCTGTTGAGACGCTCGACTTCGCGGAGAATGCGGCCCACGTTCTTCTCCACCACGGGATCGTCCTTGACGCGGAAGCGGAGGAGTTGCGCCGCTGACGAAATGCCGAAGAGGGGATTGCGGAGCTCGTGAGCCACACCGGCGGACACTTCGCCGATGGCTTCAAGGCGGCGCTTTTCCCCCACGCGCCGCACCAGCCACGCGCGCTCGATGGCCGCTGCCGTCTCGGCGGCCACCGTGGCCAGCACGCGTCTGGCTTCATCCAGCCGGTGCGGTGGCGGTGGCGTAGTCACCACGAGTGTGACCGCGCCCAGCACTCCATCGCTACTGGTCATTGGCGCGGTGATCTCGATGCCCTCGCTGGACGAGTGCGTCACGACCTGGCCACTCGCCAACGCTTCGAGCCACACCGGCGTCAGTCGCGTCTCGAGCCGCGCTTCGTCGTGTGCCGCGAAGCCGGACTGATGCACCAGGCGCAACGTCGTGTGGCCGCCGTCCGCCAGTCCAATCACCACCGCGTCGCAGGCCATTGCGCGCCGCAACTGCTGAGAGACTTCGTGCAGCACGCGGTCCACGCTGATCGTCCGCGCCAGGGCCATGCCCGTGTCGATCAGCACCTCTCGCGAGCGATGACTGGGCGTGATGTCCACCGTGGAGAACACGTATCCCGTCACGTCGCTTCCGTCAATCAGCGCGGAGACCTGCATCAGGAAGATGCGCTCCTCCGTCGGCGAGCTACAGGGGAATTCCCAGCTCAGCGATGTGGCGCGGCCCTCGCGCAGCGTGACCATGGCGACCTCGAGCTGCGCGCGAACGGTGGTGTCCGAAATGGCGTCCCAGATCGTCGCCCCGTAGACCGCCCGCTCGTCACAGAGCTCGGTGGGCGCGCCATTCGCCTGCGCAAACCGCGACCAGGACCGGTTCAGATAGATGATGCGCCCGTCGAGATCCACCGAATAGATGGTCATCGGCAGGGCATCGAGCACCAGACGCTCGATCTTCGAGTTCATGCCGGATACTACGGCGCCGCTGCCGCAGGGGGAAGAAACAGCGACGGGGTCATGTACGCACCACGGGGTGCAGCCGTCGGCTACACCCCGTGATACGCTCGAACACGCATCGCCCTATTTGCGCCGCCCGCTGCCCTTCGACGCCTTCTTTGCTCCGCCCTTTTTAACGGCGGCATGCTTCGGTGACTTCTTTGGCGCGGCCTTCTTGCCGGCGCTCTTGTTGACGACTGCCTTCCGGGCCGGTGCCTTGACGCCCTTCTTCGGTGCTGCCTTCTTGCCAGTTGCCTTCTGGGCTGGCTTCTTGGCGGCCTTCCTGGGCTCCGCCTTCTTGACCGCCGTCTTCCTGCCAGGCGCAGTCTTCGCCGCCGCCTTGGATACAGGTTTCGACGCCGGCTTCGCGGCCGACTTCGACGCCGTCTTGGTAGGGCTCTTTACCGGCGTCTTGCTCGATGCTGCCGAGGCCTTGGCTGCCGGAGCGACTACGGCCTTGGCAGGAGAGCTGGCTGGAGCCTTGGCGGGGGCGCTGGCGGGAGCCTTGCCGGGAACCTTGGCCGCTGGTTGGGCCGCTGCCTTGGCCGGCCCCGCGCTCTTACCGCCCTTGCCCGACGTGCTGCCGGCACTGGACGGGCTCGACGGCGTGATCGGGCGGCCACTGCCTCCCGACTTCGGTGCCCTCGCCACTACGAGTGGACTCTCCTCCTCCTCCTCCTCGTCTCCCTCCACCACCGGCGTCGCGAGTCCATCCTCGTCCTCGTCATCGGCGTCGTCGGTGGAGTCCCAGAGGTCGTCGCTGTCGTCCTTGTGGGTCGTCCACCCACCGTCCTCTTCGTCATCATCGTCATAGGACGACGAACCGCCGCCGCCGCCGTAGCCAAGATCGTCGACGTCATCGTCACGATCCGAGAACCGGAGTTCCTCGTTCAACTCGTTACCGCGCGGCATCACCGCCTCCTCTTGAGATAGGACACTCAACCAGCATTGAACTCGATGTCATGGCATGCCGCGCACCACGCGCTCCGCGACACACACAACCACGTGGACACATTCACCCTTGTAAGGCCGCGCGCGGAATACGTCAAGCAGAAGCCGCGTACCGCGTTGCCATCCGGGGAGCCGTAAGCCTGCCTGCGCTCCGAATTCTCGAGAAAAGTGTACACTACCGGCACAACGTACACGGTACGCAGCGTAAACAGGTTAATCCCCCGATCACGGTCCGTGCCATCCGGCTCCGCGCACACCTGGTATTCCGGCGTCGCCGACGTACTCTCGATACGAACGTTCCACCGCTCCACCACGTGCCCACTCTCGATGCCAAAGACGCTCATTCTGTTTCATAGCCGGTGGGGAGCCACCGCAGCGCTGGCCGACGCTATCGCGGATGGCGCACGCGCCGTCCGCTTCAGCGAAGTAGCGGTTCGGCGCCTCGACCACCCGGCGCCGGAAGACCTCGGCGACGCGACGCCGGAGCAGCTGGCCGCCCGAGCCGCGCTGCTGGCCAGGTATAGCCCGCTCGACCACGTCGAGGAGCTGGCCCAGTACGACGGCATCATTCTCGGCGCTCCTTCCGGAAGCGGCGACGTGAGCCCCGAGCTTCAACGGGTCCTCGACCAAGCCGACGCGCTGCGGGCAAGTGGCACGTTCACGAATACCGTCGGTTCTGCCTTCGCTGCCGTGTCAGCCAGGCCGTCGGATCACGACGCGATACGGTGGTCGCTCCTGCGGTCGATGGCGAACCTGGGCATGATTCTCGTGCCCGCGCCCAGCGGCGGCGCGGATCATGAGTCGGCAGAACGGCAGGGCAGGAGAGTCGCCGAGCTGGTGAGTTGGGTGGCGCATGCCCGGTCTCATGCGCACGCGCATACGCACTAACCCGCCAAGAACACCGGCCAAATCGTAGACGTCCGCCTCGATCCCGGAGAGAGCAGCGCGCCCACGCGGTTCACTGCGCCGCATTCCGTCGTGCCGATTCCTCCAACGCCGACACGCGCCGCTCGAGGTCCAGCACGCGGTCCGTTGACGCAACCGGCTTCGGCGCCTGGCCATCCCGGGCCGCTGGCGCCACGGCCCGCTGTACCCCGATGGCGAGTGCCCCGGGTCGGTGTATCGCTTTCGCGCCCGTACGCTTCACGTTTCGCGTGCCGAATCTCACGAACGCCCGACCGATCCGTCCCATCCAGAGGGCGCGAAACAGACGCTCACCGGGCGGAGTCCGAAAGGGGCTCTTGAGAAGCAGCACAGCGCTCATGCCGAAGAGCGCCGTCCCCGCAAAAACCAGCACGATGCCCGGGAGCGGAGTGCCGTACTGCCCCGCCCCAAGCGGGATGCGCATGCGAAAGGCGATCACGATCATCGCCACGGCTGCCGGCAGCATCACCCCGGCGGTCCGCAGCGTCTGCCGCCGCCGGCGTTGCGTATGGGGATCTGCTCGCAACTCGGCGCGACGCTCCGCGCGCTCCGCCATGACACGCTGAAAGCCCGCCATGATGTCGTCGGCTCCAAATCCGGCCATCGCGAGCCGATGCGCCTCACTCAGTGTGGTGAGCGCGCGCATGAACAGCACCGAGATCAGTCCGACAATTGGCAACAGCGTGTCGAGTGACGACAGGTGCGACACGCGGATGAAGAACCAACTGTACAGAACGATACCGATCGCGATCGTCGAGAGCTGGCCCACTTCTCCAGCGAACAGGCGCACCGGCACCGGAATCTCTGGCTTCGCGAGCTGCGCCGCGTCGATCGCCTCCACCAGCGCTTCCGCGGTCGGAAAGCGTAGGGCCGGATCTTTCTCCACACAGCGATCGATCGCGACGGCAAGCGCCTCGGGGACGTCGGGGCGCAGCAGGCGCACCGATTCGACGCGCTCCGTGAGCTGTTTCACGAGAACCTTCTGCGTGGTCTCGGCGGTGACGACAGTGCGGCCTGACGCCGCGAAGAGAGCGGTGAGCCCGAGCGAGTAGAGATCGCTGCGCCCGTCCACGACGTCGCCGGATGCCTGCTCGGGACTCATGTATTCCGGCGTGCCCACCACCTCACCCACGCGCGTGAGCGCCGCCGCCACATGCACCGCGTGCGTCATCGAGCGTGAGATGCCGAAATCCAGAACCAGCGCGCGCCCGGTGGCACGCTCGAGCATCACGTTCTCCGGCTTTACGTCGCGATGGACCACGCCGCGCCCATGCGCATAGGCAAGTGCGTACCCCACGTCCTGCAGCATCCGCACGATCTCGCGCACCGGCAGGGGTCCCATCCGCGCGACACGCTCCGCCAGGGTCTCTCCTTCCACGTAACCCATGGCATACGCCAGCACGCCGTTCACATCCTCGACCGCATACACGGGTACAATGTTCGGGTGCGAGAACTTCGCCGCGGTGCGCGTTTCCTGCAGGAAGCGATCGCGGAGTGCAACCTGCGACGCAAACTCCGCGGGCAGCACCTTGAGCGCGACTGGACGGTCGAGCCTGACGTCGCGGGCGAGGTACACCGTGCCCATGCCTCCCCGGCCCAGCTCACGCTCGATCGCATAACGATCGCCGAGCGCGCGGCGGATGGCGTCCTGCTCGGACGTGGCAGCGAACGTGTCGTTCGGATCGGTCATGGCTCCAATGTACGGTGCCTGCGCGTGAAGTACATCGGTCGCGCCATCAGCCTGCGTCGATGATCCCCCGCTCCACGCCAACGCGCACGGCCGACGTCCGATTCTCCACGTCCAGCTTCTCGAAGATGTGCACCAGGTGGGCCTTGACCGTGGGCTCGGTGATGCGGAGTGACGCGGCAAGCTCCTTGTTGGAGGCGCCCCGCGCCACGGCGCTCAGCACTTCGCGCTCACGATCCGTGAGCGCCGCGCGCGCGGGCTGCTGCCACCGCGTCATCAGGCGCTCCGTCACCATGGGAGCCAGGTAGCGTTCGCCTCGCGCAATGGCACGGAGGGCGCGGAACAACTCCTCGTGGGGCACGTCCTTCAGCAGGTATCCCACCGCGCCCGCTTCGATCGCTCGCAGCATCTCGCCATCCGTCGCGTACGTGGTGAGCACGACGACGCGCGTGACCGGCCGCGCCCGCAGGATCTCCTCCGTGGCGGCGACGCCGCTCTTCACGGGCATGCGCAGGTCCATGAGGACAATGTCGGGCGCGAGTCGCGCCGCCGCGGATACGGCTTCGGCGCCATCCGCGGCTTCACCCACGACCTCGAAGTCGGGCTGGCTGGCGAGCACGCCGGCGATACCGCTTCGCATGATGGGATGATCGTCGGCGATCAGGACGCGTATGCGCGCCGTCATCCGGCGCCATCCCCGGCATTGGGTGCCCGCGCCGCCACGGCCGAGAGTGGCAAGGCCACGGTCAAGCTCGTGCCGGTGCCAACGGTGCTCTCGATCAAGACGTGACCACCAAATTTCCGCACGCGCTCGCGCATCCCGGACAGGCCGAATTTCTCCGCACCGCGCGCGTCGCCCGCGTCGAATCCGCGCCCATCGTCCTCCACGGTCAGGAGCGCAAGGCCATCGACCGTTGACAGGGTAACGGCGACATGCGTCGCGTTCGCGTGACGCGCCACGTTGCTCAATGACTCCTGCGTGGCGCGGAGAAAAATCACATCCCCATCGAAATGGAGCGCCGGAAACACGTCCGTGGAGAAGTCCGTGTGGGTGTCGTTGTTCTCGCCCCATTGGCGGACGATCCGGCCCAGCGCCGCAGACAGGGGGGCATCGGCCAGCTCTTTCGGGCGGAGTGCCCATAAGACATGACGAATCTCCGCGAGACTCGCGCGCGACACCGACTGCGCATGTCTCAGGTGGGACATCACGGCCGGCAGGGCGTGCTCGTCGCGAACGCCCCGAGAGGATGCCCCGAGGGTCAGTTCGACTGCCTCGAGATGCCTGATGACGCTGGAAAAGGCCTGCGCCAGCGTGTCATGAATGTCGCGCGAGAGGCGCTGCCGTTCCTCGAGCGCTCCGGCGTCGCGCGCTCGATCGGCGAGATCCCGTTGTGCATCGTCGAGCTGTTGCAGAAGCCGCGTGCGAAGGGCGGTCTCGCGATTGGAGTGGTGGATATAGAACAGCACCGTTCCGATCATCACGCCGCTGGCGATCACGGCGCCAACGCGGGTCAGCAGAACTGCCGTCGTCTCGTGACGATTCCGTGCCGCAAGGCCCCCGGCAAAAGCGGCGGTCACAGCCGCCAGCGTGCTGATGGCCCAGGCGAACGGCAGGAAAATGAAGCCCTGCAGAATCGCGCCCAGCGCGAGCAGTCCCAACGCGGCATTCGCGTCGGCGCCCAACAGCAGTATCACCCAGAACAAGGGGACATAGACCAGCACGGCCCAGGTACGCTGCATGATCCACGCATACGCGAAAAAACCCACGGCGTGATAGCCGAGCAGCATCGCCAGCACAAAGACGAACCTGACGTCCAGCGGTGCGCTAGCCGGGGACGTGCTCGCGGAGCGGACCGCCGCCGCATATGTCGCTACTCCGAGGATCACCAACTGTGTCGCGATCCACACGCGCAACCACAATCGCGCGTTGTGCGCGAAGAGCGGTTCGATGGGAGCGCGACGGCGGGGATCACCCATGGGCTCAGTATAGGGCACGGGTAGGCAGCGGGTATCCGTCGAAAGTCGTAGGCCGAGCAAACCATCGGACGATGGTCCGACCTCGCGGATCTGCGTAAGCTGCACGCATGAGCTCCGCGTCGCGCGCTTCCATTTTGCAGGGACTGCTCGCCATGACGGTGAATCCGCTGCGCACGACGCTGTCCACCCTGGGCATCGTCATCGGCGTGGCGTCAGTCATCGCGACGCTCGCCCTGACAGACGGACTGGAGGAATACGCGCGCGACCGGATCGCGGCGCAGACTGATGTACAGTCGATCCTTATCGCCTCGAAAACGCAGGAGCTTCGGGACGGGTTTGCCATGCCCGTTGGAGGCTATCCGGTATTCGATCTATCCGATGCCGCGGAACTCCAGCGTCGCCTCGAGACGCGGGGCGAAGTGACGATGATCGCGTCCGGACAGGCGATTGTCGCGAGCCCGCCCGCCAGTCCACACGCGGCGACCGCAACGGCGGCGATGGCAAACTATCTCGCCTTTGGACGCAAGGATGTGGATGCCGGGCGATTTTTCACGGATGGCGAGGCATCTCGCAACGCGGCGGTGGTGGTGCTCTCACACAAGCTCGCGGCCGAGCTATCGCCAACCGGCGATCCCACGTTCATGGTGGGGCGCATGGTGCGCGTGCACGGGCGTCCGCTCACGGCCGTCGGCGTGATGCCGGCGTACACTGGGGAACGCGACTTTCAGGTCTACGTGCCGATTCGTGGCGCGGCGGCGGCATTCGGCGCGCGAGCCCAAATCACACCATCCATCATCGTGCGCGCGCACAGCATCGAGGCGGTTGCGGCGGTGACGAACGACGTGGAGGGGTGGCTGGCCGGCCGCTACCGGAGTTGGAAAAACAAAGTCTCCGTGACCTCGTCGGCCGCACGCCTGGAGGACGCCAGGTCGGCGATGCTCGTACTGAAGCTCATCATGGGTGCGCTCGCCGGCATTTCACTCATTGTCGGCGGCGTCGGCATCATGAACGTGTTGCTGGCGAGTGTGGCCGAGCGCACGCGGGAGATTGGCGTGCGAAAAGCACTGGGCGCTCGGCAGCGCGATATTCTGTATCAGTTCCTGGCGGAGTCGGTGGCGATCGCGAGCGTCGGGAGCGGTGTGGGCACAACGATCGGCTTCGCCATTGCCTTCGCGCTTGCCGCGATTGTGCGAGCGGAAGTGCCGGGCGCTCCGCTGTATGCGGCGGTGACGCCGGGCACGCTGGCAACGGCGGTGTTGTCGGCGGTGGCGGTAGGACTCAGCTTCGGAACGTTTCCCGCCCTGCGGGCGGCACGGTTGTCACCCATCGACGCGATCCGGCACGACTAAGGTGCGGTGTCTTCCGCCACCTCACCCGTGGAATCAGTCCAGCCGGTTGTCCATGAAGGTCAACGTCTTCCGGCGCAGCACCACGCGCTTGAGCGCCTTGAATACGACAGGATCGACGAGCAGGCCCACATACGCTTCCAGGTAGGCAATCGTCTCGCTCGGTTCGCGTGCCTCGCGGAATGCGCGGCGCGAGCAGATGGCGTCGAAGGCGTCGCAGGCCGCGAGAATGCGCCCGCCAAGCGAAATCTGGTCGCCCGCGAGCCCGCGCGGATATCCGCTGCCGTCATAGTGCTCGTGATGGTCGTGCACGTACTCGAGGGCGGCGGGGATGTGCCGGAGCGGCTCCAGGATTTCCATGCCGATTCGGACATGATCCTTCACGTGCGCAAACTCTTCCGCGGTCAACGGCCCCGGCTTGTTCATGATCTCTTCGCGGATGCCAATCTTGCCCACGTCGTGCAGGCGTCCCGCCAGGCGCACGTCCTCCACAACGTCCGGCTCCAGGTCCAACGCGTCGGCAACCGACGCGGCGAGTTCGGACACGCGCAGCGAATGGCCGGCCAGGTAGACGTCCTTGGCTTCCATCGCGTTGATGAGCGTCTGCGCCACGCCGATGGTGAGGTTGCTGAGCGTGGACTTCTCCCTCTCGAGCTCCTCGGTGCGCGCGGCGACTTCCTCGCGGATCATCCGCTCCACGTTTCTCCGCTGGATCTCCAGATGGCGGCGATGCAGCGCCCGCTCGATGGCGCGCTCCAGCTCTCCGAGTTCGATTGGCTTGAGGAGATAGTCCATCGCGCCCCGCGACAGCGCTTCGGTGGCGATGGCCGCGTCGTTGACCCCGGTGAGCATGAGGACCGCGATGTCCGCATCCACCTGCAGCGCCCGCGGCACCAGCTCGGTTCCCGTCATTTCCGGCATGTTCACGTCGCACAACACGATGTCGAACGACTCCTGACCCAGCCGTTCGAGCGCAACAGCACCCGAATGCGCCGTCACGGCATCGAAGCCGCGCGAGCGAAGGAACCGCGCGAGCGCGTCACGGACCGATTCCTCGTCATCGACGACCAGCACGCGCTGTTGCGCGGGTTCGCCGGTGGCGCGAAAAACCGACGACACCCGGGGCACGGTGCGGTGAATAGCGGAAGAAGAATACACGGGGCTCACGAAAGTGATACGACAAAGGTGGCGTCAATGAGTATCGGCGCCTCCTCCGTTTTCATGAGCCGAAGGACAGTCAGTCTGCAAACTCGACGGTAACGGGTTGCTCGATCAGCCCAAGATCCACGCCGCGCTGGAGGAACTGGCGCACCGCTTCGCGACCGCGTTCGCCATAATCCAGCGTCCAATCGTTCACGTACATGCCCACGAAGGTGTCGGCCTTGGAGCGGTCCAGTCCCCGCGCGTACTGCATCGCATGGTCCAACGCGCCCACCCTATGCTCCAGTCCGTACGCAATGCTGTCCCGTAAGTGGCGCGAAACTTTGCGCGTCAAGTCGGCGCCCAAGTCCTTTCGAATGACGTTGCCGCCCAACGGCAGGGGAAGGCCGGTCTCCCCGAACCACCATTCGCCCATGTCGGCCACCAGGTGCAGCCCGCGATCACCGAACGTCAGTTGCCCCTCGTGAATCAGCAAACCCATGTCCACGTCACCGGCGACCACCACGTCCTCGACGAGGTCGAACGGGGTGAACACCGCCGTGAAATCCGGCTCGTACATCTGGAGCGCCAGATAGGCGCTGGTGAGCGGCCCTGGGATAGCGATCCGTTTGCCCTTCACGTCAGCGCGGCCGGCCGGTTCGCGAGCCACCAGGCGCGGACCATACTGGTCCCCCATGGACGCGCCATGGGGAAGCAGCGCGTAACGGTCGGTCAAATACGCGTACGCGTGGATGGACACCGCGGTCACCTCGAGCTCGGCGCGGAGAGCACGCTGGTTCAGTGTTTCGATGTCCTGGAGCTCGTGCACATACGTCAGTCCCTCGGTATCGATCTTCCCCGCCGCGAGGGCGTAAAACATGAACGCGTCGTCGGAATCGGGGCTGTGCGCGACGTGAATCGTGGTGGTGGTCGTCATCTGCATCATTTATTGGTTGAGCGAGCCGCCGAGAGGGCGGCGTCGATGTCATTCTTGTGGAGGAGATACTCCGGCAACGCTGCCGCGCCTTCCTGCGATGCTGCCGCGGCCAGGCGCGCGCCGAATTGCTGGGCCTTGGCGTCCTGCTTCTCCAGTCGCGCCACTCGCGCCGCGAGGATCAGTCCGAGCAGATGCGTGGGACGTGCACGGAGAATGGTGTCGGACTGGGCGCGAGCGAGCGCGGTGTCGCCAGCCACCTCGCCAATGCGGCCGAGGTCGTACCGCTGATCGAGTGTGAGCGGTGCGAGCGCTTCGTACGATGCCACCGCCATGGGCAGGAACGCCTTCACGCTCTCGACGTTCCCCGCCTCGTTTTCCTTCATGATGCGGTTGAACAGCCGGTCGGCGCGCTCGGTGGGCGACATCTGGCTGATATCGGGCGCGCGGGGCATGCCACCCGCCGCGGCGCCGCCCGCAAACGGGGCGGCAGCGGAGGCCGACGCGTCTGCACCGGCGTCCACGGTCTGCGCATTCCGCGAACCAAAGCGCTGCCCGACCACGAGTGCGATGAGGCACACCAGCGCGAGACCCGCCACCGCCCATGGCAGCACTCCGGCAATTCCACGCGCCGACGCCGCTGTGGAGCCCGCTGGCGCGCCACACCGATGGCAGAATCGGGCTCCAGACGACAACGCCGCGCCACAACTTCCGCAGGAGGCGCCGGCCAGTGTCGTGCCGCAACTGGAGCAGAATCGCCCATTTGCCGCGGCGCCGCATGTGGGACAGCGCTGCGCCGCCGGGTCGGGCGTGGGCGTGGTCGAAACGGGCGGTATGGTCATCGGTCAAAGGTAGCGGAGAGTGTGAAGCGCTGCGACCCGCTCTGATTGACACCACCGCATCGTCCGACGACCATTCGCGCGTGACCCAAACTCGCGCGTTGACCCCAGACTTGAAAGGCGCTTCGGCCAAGGACGTGCTCGAGCTGACTCGCTCGCTGGACGTCCGGTTCCTCCGCCTGCAATTCACCGACATCCTCGGCGTGAACAAGAACGTCGAGCTCCCAGCCTCGCAGTTCGAAAAGGCACTGGCCGGCGACATCATGTTCGACGGTTCGAGTATCGAGGGATTCGTGCGGACCGAAGAGAGCGACATGCTTCTCGCGCCGGACCTGTCCACCTTTCGCGTGTTTCCGTGGGGGGATCCGCACCATCGGATTGGCCGGCTGATCTGCGACGTCAATCTCGCGGACGGTTCGTCATTCAGCGGCGACCCGCGCAGCGCGCTCAAACGCGTGATCGCCGACGCCGCGTCCATGGGCTTCACCATGAACGCGGGCATGGAAGCGGAATTCTTCATGTTCAAACGCGGCCCGGACGGCGAGACCACGACACAGACGCACGACGTCGGCGCCTATTTCGATCTCGCCCCGGTGGACCTTGGCGAAGAAGCGCGTCGCGCCATCGTGGAGGACCTCGAACTGATGGGATTCGAGGTGGAGGCCGCCCATCACGAAGTGGCGCACGGGCAGCACGAGATCGATCTTCGCTATGCTGATGCGCTGACCACGGCCGACAACATCGCCACCTTCCGATTCGTGGTGAAGGTGGTGGCGCAGCGGTTTGGATTGGCCGCGTCGTTCATGCCCAAACCCATCTTCGGACAGAACGGCAGCGGCATGCATACGCACCAGTCGCTCTTCAAGGGCAAGACAAACGCGTTCTGGGACAAGAGCGCCGATTGGGAGCTGAGCAAAACGGCGCTGCACTACATCGGCGGCCTGCTACGACATGCGCGCGGTTCGTGCGCCATCACCAACCCGCTGGTGAATTCGTACAAGCGGCTCGTGCCGGGGTATGAGGCCCCGATCAACGTCGCGTGGAGCATGCGGAACCGGTCGCCCATGCTGCGCATTCCAGAGCGGCGGGGTCTTGGCACTCGCGTTGAGCATCGGGTACCCGATCCCGCGGCCAACCCGTATCTCGCCCTTGCCGTGATGCTCGCGGCGGGACTGGACGGCATCCGCACGAACGCGGACTATCGCGAGCCGGTGAACGAAAACATCTGGGAGATGAGCCACCGCGAGAAGCGACGGCTGCGCATCGATGATCTGCCGCACGATCTGAACGAAGCGTGCGACGAGCTGGAAAAGAACGACGTCGTCTCAGCTGCGCTTGGCGGGCACATTACGCAGCACTTCCTAGCCGCCAAGCGGCAGGAGTGGCGCGAGTATATCTCTCAGGTGTCACAATGGGAGCTGGATAACTACCTCGCGAAGTATTGACGCTCTGACAACGACTGCCGCTCGTCGCGGTGTCGCCGGTGAAATGGCCGCCGCACGCTTCCGTGGTGCGAATAGACGCGACCGTCGGTGTCTCGCGCTAGCTGCAACGTGAATCGCACTGTGCAGCTCGACGTCCGAAACGCGGACCAGCCGAGCTGCCTACTTGTTGCGAGCGGAGCCTCCGATAGAGTCGTGTCGACGCAACGGGTGATCTCCATGTTGCTCATATCCGATATTAAGAGTGGGGGGCCAGGCGTCCGCACTTGACGGGAGTCGGGACTTTTATAGTGTTATAAACAGTACATAATGTATCGTAGATAGAGCCCAATGGGATTTGCCAGCGCTGGGGACGTTAGTGATGCTCTTGGGTTGGTCGGCGAACTCCTCGCCGCGGAGGGTCATGAGTATGCCGTCACGATTCTAGGCGGAGCAGCGCTCAATCTCCTCGGCATCGTCGAGCGGACCACGACCGATGTAGACATTCTCGCCTTCGCGACTCCATGGTCGGGCGACAGCGTACCAGTACCGATGCGTCTCTATGAGCCACCGGAACCAATGCCGGAACCACTGGCGCGTGCAGCGCGCACCGTAGCTCGCGATCTGGCTCTCGATCCCAATTGGCTCAACACCGGACCCGCACTTCAATGGCGCGTTGGATTGCCGCCGGAGCTCGAGACGCGAGTGGGCTGGCACCGCTACGGGTCGCTCTGCGTGGGCGTCGTGGACCGATACGATCTCGTGTTCTTCAAGCTATTCGCTGCCGCCGATTCGAGCGGTACGAAGAGTGTGCACTATCAGGATCTCCTCGCCCTGAGCCCTACGATTGCTGAGCTCGGGGCGGCAGCCGCGTGGGTCGGTCAGCAGGACGCATCACTGGAGTTCAGCAAGGTACTCGACCAAGTAACAGCCCATGTGCGCACGGATCTCGGACTCGTCTAGTTCTACAGAAGCCACCGACACTTCGGATGTCGGACTCAGGCTGGGCATTCTTCGAGCAACCCTCCGGAACGCAACGCTGGATGTCATCTGGCGTCAGTGGCGTACCCTTGGCGCGGGTGCAGCCACGCGCCGCGGCGAGGACCACGACGCGCCGCAAGCTCTCATCGATCCCGAAGCCTTGCTGCTCGTCTCCTTGGTCCTCATGTCTGAGGAGCGCCGACTCGCGGATCTCCTCCATGACTGGGGAGCGCGGAACTCCGATCTCATGAGTGTTCAGCGGGTCAAGAATCTGGCGGCTGCGTATCCAGCCGAGGTGCGAGACGAATTGCTCACGCACCTCGGCTGGTTCGCCGCGATTGCCCACGACGTGGGTAAGGATCTACGCTGGAAATCCGTTATCGGAACGGCTCGCGATATGGACGCAATCGAAGCTTCGCCTCACCCAAGGAAAGGGAAGCTTCGAGCAACACGCGCTCGGCTCAGCGAGGATGCCGCCATTATGCTGCGCGTTCGCCTAGGGTTCGGCGTCGGCGTGAAAGCAGACTTGATCACGTACTTGTTGGCTCGGCTGCACGAGTGGGCAACCGTGCGTGAAATCAGCGAGGCGACCGCCTACACGCACGCCGCGGTTCGCAGAGCCGCAGAAGATCTTGCTGCTGCGCGATTAGTCGAGTCACTGGAGGGGCAGCCGGCAAGCTACCGAATCACGTACGAGCCCTGGAGGGCACTGCTTGGCTTGGAGGAGCGGCCACCACGTTGGGCGAGCTGGCAGGACCGCTTCGTTTTCACGTCGGCGTTTCTGCGATGGGCAGATGCAGCGTCAGCCCGACCGCTTACCGTATACGCGCTCGGCACTCAGGGGAGAGAATTCTTGGAGCAATACAGGTCGGCGCTCGAACGTGATCTCGTGGTCAGGTGGAGTACGCATACCAACATCAAGAACTGGCCCGCGTTTCTAAGTCGGGCGGTGAACGAACTAGCTAGATGGATGAAAGAAATGGCGTAGCGCAGTGATGAATCATCCATCTTGCTCTTATCGAAGCACTAGGCCGAATAGCAACGAGGCTCCTCATCAATCGGAGCCTCGTGATCATCAAAGCATCTTTAGTGCTCCCTCCGGCCTGAACCGACGCCGAGCCGTGTGTGATCGACACTTGGGCATAGGCTCATCGCCCCTGCGCACCAGTGGCCGTGCATCGGTCCTCTCCGGGCAGGCGCATCTCCCCAGTCAATGCGTGCCAACGTCAGGCCGTGGCACCACCGCAGCTCGAGCCCGCGCCCGCGGTACAACCGAAACAATGCGCGCCGAGCACGATCTCCCGACCGTCCAGCGCAGCGCGGTCCCAGTCGAAGATCGTCTGCGGCACGTTCGCCTGCACGGGCACTTCCAGCATCTGATTGAAATCGCAATCGAACAGGACGCCATCCCATCCGACGGACAGCGTCGTTCGGCACATGACGTTCGCCGCCGCGGCGGGATTGAATGCCGTCACCAGTCTTGAGAGATATTCCTCGGTCTGCCCCGTCTCTTCTAGATGATCGAGGAAGCGGGAAATCGGCATGTTCGTGATGGTGAACAGATTGGTGAACTCGATGCCGTAGAGCCGGCGCAGCTGGCGCCGCCAATCGGCCTCGAGCGCCGCCTGGTTGCCGGGCAGATAGGTGCCCACGGGGTTCGCGACGAGCGTGAGCGACAGGTCGGAATCCGCCTGCCCGTATCCCAGCGCGTTCAGCTCGCGCAGCGTGGCGAGCGACGCCTCGAACACGCCGGCGCCGCGCTGCGAGTCGGTGTTCTTCGCGCGATAGTGCGGCAGCGAGGCGACGACTTCAACTCGGTGCTCCGCGAAAAAGGCCGGCAGATACCGGTAGTTGGGCAACTGCGCGATGGTCAGGTTGCATCTGTCCATCACGCGCGCGCCGGCGGCGATCGATCGTTCCACCAGCTCGCGCCACCGCTTGTGCAGTTCTGGCGCACCCCCCGTGATATCCACCGTCCGGATGTTCGCCGTCTCGATGATCTGCAGGCAGCGATCCATCACCTCGTCCGACATCATCTCCGTGCGATCCGGGCCAGCGTCCACATGACAGTGGCGGCAGGTCTGGTTGCACTTCCGTCCGACGTTGATCTGGAGAACCTCGACCCCGGCCGCGCGAAGCGGAGCTAGGCCGGCGCCAGCCAACGAGGACTCGAATGTCGCTCCCACAGTCGCGACCGCCGCATTCAGCCGCGCGCGCTGCAGCGCCGCCGCCGCCAGGGGCGCATCGCGCTTGTGAAGTGTGGGCAACACGCGTCCAAAGAGCGAGGCCATTCGGCTCACATCCCGAGCGCGTCGGCCTTGTTTCGCATCTGGAGTCCGTGGACGAGCGACGCACCGCCGCGGATCGCGGCCGCCACGTGCACGGCCTCGGTCATTTGCTCGGCGTCACATCCCTTGGCCATCGCATCCTGTGTGTACGCGTCGATGCAGTACGGACACTGGACGGCATGCGCAACGCCCAGCGCGATCAGCGACTTCTCGCGCTCGGAAAGTGCTCCTTCCGCGAACACGGCGCCGTACCAATCGAAGAACTTCTTCGCCAGCTCCGGCGAATCTCTTCCGATCTCTGGGAACCGAGCGAGGTCGCCGGAGTTGTAGTAATGCTGGTGATCCGTCATCGGCTCTCCTGCAGAGGGAAGGCGCCCGAGTCCAAAGGCACATCCGGCACGATGGCCGCGGGTAGGGCATTCGCACAACAAGCAAACAGTATACGATCCCAATTGTTCCGTCGGATGTCTGCGCATGATCCGTTCGCTCTACCACAGATGAGACAGCTCAGCGTCGTCGTTCCGATCGCGCCCGGCGACGAGAGCTGGCGGGGGTTGCTACGGGACCTCGCCACACTCAGGGGCGCCGAGGTGATCTTCTGCGCAACGCGCGCGCCCGAGACGGCCGATCGCGACGGCATCGATGCCGCGATCGGTACGGACTCGTGGTCCTGGATCGTCACGAGCCCAGGCAGGGCACGCCAGCTCAACGCGGGCGCCCACGTCGCCGTGCGTGATCATCTCTGGTTCCTGCACGCGGACTCCCGTTTCGCGCCCGATACCGTGAGCGCTCTCGGCGAGGCGCTTCGTACGGCACCGGGCGCGCTCTATTACTTCGATCTCGCCTTCCTCCCGGACGGGCCGCGCGCCATGCCGCTCAATGCGCTCGGCGTCCGACTGCGGTCGCGCTGGCTCGGCATGCCCTTCGGCGACCAAGGCTTCGTGATCCAACGCGTGACGTTCCACGCGCTCGGGTGTTTCGACGAACGTGCGCCATACGGCGAGGACCACCTGTTCGTCTGGCGTGCGCGACGCGACGGCGTCGCACTCCGCGCCACAGGCGGCACGCTGCGCACGAGCGCTCGGCGCTACAGGGATCGCGGATGGGTTCGCACCACGCTGCGGCACGTGTTGCTCACCACGCGCCAGGCGCTTCCTGAATGGCTTCACCTCCTGCGCGAACGCCGACGCGGCGGGCTACACGGGCGCGGAGAGACGCAGTCGTGACGCCGGGGAGCATCGCCGCAGCGGAGGCGCGCGCGGCGTCGGCCGCGATCGCCGTGTGGGTGAAGACGCCCGGCCACACTCCCGCCAAGACGCGGCTCGCGAAGGTGATCGGCACCGCCACCGCGGAGGTCTTTCATCGGCTCGCAGTGGACGCCGTGCGCGAGGTCGTGGACGACGCGACTCGTCTTGCACCCGGACTCCTCGCGCCGTACTGGGCCGTCGCGGAGCGGGACGTGGCGGCGCACGCGTGCTGGTCGGGTTTCCCGGTCGTGGCGCAGGGTGAGGGCGCGCTCGGCGATCGCCTCGCCCATGTCTACGAGTTGCTCGAGCCGAGGCATCGAGCCGTGCTGTTCATCGGCGCCGACTCACCGCAACTGGCGCCCGCAGCGCTCGTGCACGCCGCGACGCTGCTCGTCGACGCGTCCGGCCCGGAATACGTGTTGGGACCGGCAATGGACGGAGGGTTCTACCTCTTCGGCGGCAAAGGACCACTGCCGCGCGCGGCGTGGACCAGCGTGACCTACAGCGCGGCGACCACCATGGCCGAGCTGATCGCGGCGCTCGAAGCGATCGGCCGGGTGCAGCTGCTCGCACCCGGATTCGACGTGGATACCGTAGATGAACTGCTCCTGCTGCGTGACGAGCTGGCGGCGGACACCTGCAAAACGGGCGCGGCACGCCGTGCCCTGTGCGACTGGCTCGCGACGCTCGCGCTCTCGACCCGCTATTCGCCTCGTACCGGTAGTCGCTGATACCGACGGACGTAACGCCCGTCGAGGAGATGCTTCCACCACCACGCCCAGCGTCCGCCCGCGGTGAAGCGTCCCCAATGGGCTAGGGCGCGTCCATCGGCGGTGTCCACTAGCGCGAGCGCGCGCCGTGGAGGATGGAAGGATTTCGCTGTTCCGCGCCGCTCAACCGCCACTCGCAAGTTGTGCGCGAGCACCGGGGCGGCGTGCACCGCGTACACGCCCGACCTCGGCAGCCACGGCGTGTTCTCGAGCGCGATACAGTCGCCCGCGCCCCACACTGCCCGGCCATCCACGGCACGCAGCGTCGAGTCGACACGCAGCCAGCCATCCGAATCGAGCGCGAGCGGAGACAGACGGAGCCACCCGTGCGCCGCCGCGCCGGTCGTCCATACCGTAAGCTCGGCGGGCAGGCAGCGACCGTCTCCCAACGCTACCTGCTCCTGCTCGACGCGTGCGACGCGCGCGTTCGTGTGCATCGCGATGCCGCGATCATGGAGCAACTGCATCACTTGATCAGCGGCGCGCTGGTCCCACGCACCCAGTGGGCGGGGAGCCGCATCGAGCAACGCAACCAGCGCGACGCGCTTCGCCGCCGTGATGCGCGCATGAAGCGCCAAGGCGAGCTCGATCCCCCCGACCCCCGCGCCGACGACGCAGCACGACACCACTCGCCGACTCTCGTCGCCGATAAGCACATTCAGCCGAGCCACGAGGGCCGACCAAAGCTCCGCCGGCCGCGTGCGGAACGCGTGCTCGGTGACGCCGGGCGTGTCGAGTCCCTGTACGCTCGCGCCCACGTCGAGCGAGAGCACGTCGCCGGAACAGTCTCCGCTTGCGGTGATCGCTACCCCGCCACGCGCATCTGCCTCCACCTGGGTGACGCTGGCCTCCACGAAGCGTGCGCGTGCGGCGCGACAGAGGGGGCCCAGCTCGATTGTGAGACCCTTGGCGGTGATGCGCCCTCTCAGCTGCGCCGGCATTCGTCCCGAATAGAACTGCCGCGGCGATGATGACATGAGGACGATGTCGGCATCGAAGGGCCGGCGGGCGGCGCGGCGCAGCACCTCGAGATGCACATGCCCCCCACCGATCAGCAACAGCCGGCGCCGCGTCATCGCGCGTACAGGGCGAGTCTGGCCGCAGTCACCTTCACGACACCGCGCGAAAGAACCAGTCGAGCAAGCGCATCACGCGCGGAGACAGCTTGCGCCGCTGCCACGCATCGGCGGCCTTGCGCAGCACTTCGGCCTGGGTGGGATAGGGATGCATCGTGCTGCCGATCTTACTCAGGCCCAGCTTCGACGTGATGGCGAGCGTGGCCTCGCTGATCATCTCGCCGGCGTGCGCCGACACGATCGTCACGCCAAGGATGCGGTCCGAGCCCTTTGCGAGCCGCACCCGGCAGAAACCCTCCGTCTCGCCATCGAGCACAGCCCGATCCACCTCCCTCATCGGCACGTCGACGACATCGCATGCCACGCGCAGACGCGACGCCTCCGCACCCGTCATCCCCACGTGCGCGACCTCGGGGCGCGTGTAGGTGACCCGTGGCGTCACCAGTGCACTCGCGCTGCGGCGCAGGAAGAACAGAGCATTAGGGACCGCGATGCGTGCTTGGAAATCCGCCAGGTGCGTGAATCGTCTGTGTGAGCAGACATCGCCCACGGCGAAGATGCGCCGGTTGCTCGTGCGCAGCCGGTCGTCGACGATCACTCCGGCGTCGTCGTCGTGTCGCACGCCCGCCGCCTCGAGCCCCAGGCCGACGACGTTCGGGGTGCGCCCCACCGCAAGGAGCAGCGTGCCGCATTCAAGCGTGCGAGCCCCTGCGGGCCCTCGCACCTCCACCGCGCACGCATCGCCGCGCGGGATGACGCGCTCCGCCTTCGTGTCATGCAGCACCGCGACTCCGTCCCGCGTCATCGCTGCCTCGACGATCGCGGACGCCTCGGGCTCGTCAGTGGGGAGTACGCGATCGCCGCGATCCAGCAGCGTGACCTGCGTGCCGAGCCGAGCGAACGCCTGCGCAAGCTCGCAACCGATGGCTCCTGCGCCGATGACGACCAGGTGCGTGGGGCGCCGTGCCAGCGTGAAGATCGTCTCGTTCGTGTGGTACGCTACCTCCGGTAGTCCAGGGATGTCCGGGATGCGCGCACGCGCGCCGGTGGCGAGCACCGCGCGTCGGAAGCGGAGCACTGCATCGCCAACCGTCAGGCTGTCGGCCGACGTGAATCGTGCGTCGCCGAAGAAGACATCCACGCCAAGGTCCCGAAATCGCGTCGCCCCGTCAGCGGGCGCGAGCCCGGCGCGCGCCTCGCGCATGCGCTGCATCACGCCCGCGAAGTCGCCGTCGCCGGAGACGGCGGGGCCGCCGAAACGCGCCGCCGCGGTTCGCGCCTCGCTCCATGCTCGACTCGCGCGGATGATGCTCTTGCTCGGCACGCAGCCCACGGTGAGACAGTCGCCGCCCATCAGGTCGCGCTCGACGAGCGCCACGCGCGCGCCGAGTCCGGCTGCGATCGCGGCGGACACCAGCCCCCCCGTGCCGGCGCCCACGACCACGAGGTGATAGCGAGCTTTCGGCTCGGGATTGATCCAGCCCTCCGGATGCACGACCGACCGGAGGCGTTCGTCGGCGTCATCACCTGATCGGAGCGCACGATAGGGCGTTGGCGTCGTGCTGCTCATCCGCGCCTCGGCGTGTCGCTGGAGTACGGTGCGCCCGGCGCGTCGCCGACCGTGTCAAGCAGGGCTCGGCGCGCGAGGCGCGTGATGAGCACCGTGACCGCTACCGTGGCGAGCAGGCCCACCGTAAGCACCGCGTAGTAGCCGACTCCACGCGGTGGACGCACTCCCGTGCTCGCAATGGCGACGTCTCCTGCGAGTTTTCCCCAATACACGTAGAGCACGGTGCCGGGAAGCATGCCGATCGAACCGATCAGGAAATCGACGAAACGCACCGGAGTGAGGCCGAGTAGATAATTGAGCAGGGTGAAGGGCATCACGGGCGAGAGGCGGAGCAGGAACACGATCCGGCGGCCGTCGGTGCCGATGGCCCGGTCGATGGCCTGGAACCGAACTTCGCCGGCCATCCGCTTTTGCACGAGATCGCGGGCAACGTACCGGGCGCCGAGGAACGCCGCCGATGCGCCGACCGTTGCACCCAACAGTGCCCAGAGAGTACCGGCCCAGAGCCCGAAGATGGCGCCGGCCGCGAGCGTGAGGATCGACGCCGGGATGCCAGTGACCATGGCGACCACGTACCCGAGAACGTACACGAGCGGGCCGAGCGCGCCGAACGACCTGATGTGTTCGACGAAGCCTGGCACGTAGCGTCCGGCCAGGCGCCCAAGCACGAGAAGTGCGACGAGTGCCGCGACGACGAAGGCCGGCCGGCGTGCGAGCGAACGGCGCGAGCCCGCGGTTTGGGGCGGCTCGTTCACGCGGCCGAGTGTTTGAAGGTCGTACGGTCTGCCGGCACGATCACATGCATCTGAAGTTCCAATCAGCGACGTATCATCATCATCAGCGCTCTTCTCCAAGCTACGCGATCTGCGCACATCATGGATCTATTGCTGTCTCGTCGATCTATTACTGTCTCGTCACCTCTCGGACGCCATGCGCAAGAGCACCTCTCGACTTCACGTTAGGGGGCAGCTCGTGGTCCTCGGGCTGGGGCTGATCACGATGATCGCTCGCGCCGTGCCGGCTGAGGCACAGACCGGATTCGACCACGCCCCGTTCGACGCGCTGCTCAAGTCGCACGTTCAAAACGGCATGGTGGACTACGACGCGTTCGCTCGCGCGCCGGAGTTTGCGACGTACCTGCAGCGCCTCGGCGCGTTCGACCCGTCCACACTTCGGCCAGCCGATCAGATCGCGTTTTGGATCGACGCCTACAACGCGTACACGATCCAGCTCGTCAACGCACACCATGAGCGCGAGTCCATCCGGAACATCAACAAAACGCTCGGCGTCATCCGAGGCTACGGGCCGTGGAAGGAAAAGCTCGCCGTCGTGGGCGGGCAGTCGTACGGACTGGACGACATCGAACAGGACATCCTGTGCAAGCGCTTCCACGAGCCACGCATCCACGTGGCGCTCGTTTGCGCGGCAATGGGCTGCCCTCCGCTCAGGAGCGAGGCCTACGTCGGCAGTCGTCTCGATGCGCAGCTCGACGATCAAGCACGCACGTTCCTGCTCGACTCCCCCACGAAGAATCGTGTGGACGTGGCGCGGAACACCGTCTTTCTCAGTCCGATCTTCGTGGAGTTTCGCGATTACATCCGCGACTTTGGCGGCTCGGAGGCCGCCGTCGGTCGGTTCATCGCGCGCTACTACCCGCCCGGCCCCGAACGCGAGCTGCTCACGAACGGCCACTTTCGCGTGGAGAAGACCGCCTACGACTGGACGCTCAACAGTCTGGCGAACGCGCGTCGCGCGATGCAGCGCTAGCGAGAGCCGGGCCAACCGACCCCCATGCAGCCACGACCAACGCTGCCACGCTTTCGTGACCTCCTGCGGCACCCGGTCGGCGAGGAGGCGCGCAGGCTTCTGGCCGAAAACTGGGCGTCGCTGTCCACCAGCATGCAGGTGCCGCAGCAGATGTTCGGCCGGCAGGGCAATGGGTGCGGTGCCACAATCGGCGCCATGCCCCGCTGCGATTTCGCCTGCCGCGGCTGCTATCTGAATGCCGATGCCAACCGAGTGCCCGCGGAGCCGGTGGAGGCGATCAAGGCGCAGATCCGACGCCTCCGCCCCATGCTCGGTCACGCAGGCAACCTGCAATTGACCGATGGCGAGGTGACGCTTCGTCCCGTGGAGGAGCTCATCGAGCTCCTGCGCTACGCGCAAAGCCTCGATCTGATTCCCATGGTGATGACACACGGCGACTCCTTTCGTCGCCGGCCGGGACTGCTCGAACGTCTCATGGTGGAGGGTGGCCTCGTGGAGGTGAGCATCCACGTGGACACCACCCAGCGTGGACGGCAGGGCGAGCGTTGGCGCGCCGCGCGAACGGAGGGGGACCTCAACGACCTGCGGGAGGAGCTCGCGACCATGATCCGCGACGCGAGGCGCACGACGGGACTCCCGCTCCGCGCGGCGACCACCATGACGGTGACGCGCGACAATATCACCGGCGTGGCCGATGTGGTGCAGTGGGTCGCCCGCCACAGCGACGCATTCCGGCTCATCAGTTTTCAGCCCATCGCGCAGGTGGGACGCACCGAAGACGGCTATGGCGGTGGAGTCGACGTTGACGCGCTGTGGGACGAGGTGGCGTCGGGGCTTGGCATAATCGGTGGCGCGGCGCGCATGCGCGAGCTCGGCGTGTGGTTCGGACACGAGTCTTGCAACCGCATGGTAAACGGCGTCGTCGTGCAGCGTTCGGGCGGGCCGGCGCGCTTCTATGCGCTGCGCGACACCACGGACTCGATGGACGTGCGCGTTGTCGACGGGTTCTTCCGCCGGTTCGGCGGCATCTCGTTCCGGCTCGATGACAAGCGCGCGCGCCGGATGCGCGCAGCGGCCGTCATGCTGGCGGCGCCTGGGTTCGTGCTCCGATCCCTGCCGCCCTACGCCGCGCACTGGCTGCGCCGGGTGGGCGAGGGGCGCGCGCTGCGCGGCATCTGGCGCATCGCGACCGGAACGACCGCGACGCCCATCGTGCTGGTGAGCCACCACTTCATGAATCGCGATGAGCTGGAGACGCCGCACGGGCAGGAGCGCCTCGCGCACTGCGTCTTCCATGTGTCTGTCGACGGCGAGCTGATGTCGATGTGCGAGGTGAACGCACTCGGAGTACGGGAGCAGTACTACGCCTCGCTGGCACTGCGATCGAACGTCGACGCCCCTGGCGGTCACGGGCAATCACATGCGGGGGGCGACTAGAGTCGTAGGCCTCGGAGGCGTATGCCTTTCCGCTGGCGCGTGCGCGAGCAACTCTTGACAGCGCGTCCACAGTTCATCGAGCGGGGCACGCTCGTGGAGGACCTCTCGCTCGACCAGCTGCGCGAGAGCTACCGCCGCATTACGATGGGGTTCACCGCACCACCGCCAGAGGCGGAGCTTCACATGCCCGGGATCCGTCGCGTCCGTCGCGGCGATCGCCAGCTCTGCGTGCTCGCGAGCGGCAATGTCGATGCGATCGCTGAGCGAGGCCGCAGCATGAGTGCAGTCTCGGTGGACATCGCCCCAATCGGCCTGCGCGAGCTCTTCCTCGAGTCGGTGAAGGCAGATCCATGATGCTCTGGTGGAAAGCCTGGAGCGAGAGTCGAGCGCGATTTCTCCTCAGCGCGAGCGCGCTCGCGGTCATATCTGCCTCCTTCGTCTTCATGCATCGCGACGTGAGCTCGGGGATCAGTGCTGAGCCAATGACATATACCGTAGACATCTGGAAGATCACGTACCGGGGATATCTGCGGGAGCTGTTCATGATCCTCACGCTCATGCTGGGACTCGGCGGACTCACGCGTGAGCGCGATCAGCGCACGGCCTGGTATACGCTCGCCCTGCCAGTCAGTCGCGGCCGGCTGGTGGCGACGCGGGCGGCGTTGGGATTGCTGCAGACCTTCGCGCTCGCCGCGATCCCAGCAGTGGTAATCCCTGTGCTCTCGCCTCTCGTGGACCGTTCGTATCCGTGGCTGCAGAGTTGGGAGTTCACACTGCTCTGGGCCGGTGGC
>JANYIN010000116.1 GCA_025362035.1 Gemmatimonadaceae bacterium
TCGGCCATGACGTCGGCGAGCTGAACGATGTTGGCCTGGTCCAGGTTGTCCAGCGACTGCCAGACCGGGGTCGTGCCGGCCGACCCGTCGACGGCATACGCGACGGGCTTGTTCCGCAGGTGGAATGTCTTCCACGCGTTCGATGCGGGACTCAGGTCTGCCTGCATGACGGCGGCGAGGTAGGTGGAGAACCCCTCCTTGAGCCAGAGGTCGTCGAACCACCGCATCGTCGTGTAATCGCCGAACCACTGGTGCGCGACCTCGTGGAAGATCGTGGCCTCGCGCTGCAGCAACTGTGTCGGCGTCGGCCGCTCGCGGTAGATGAACGAGTCCTCGTTGTAGAACACCGCCCCCGGATGCTCCATGCCGCCAAAGGGAAAGGCGGGCGCCAGCACGAAGTCGAACTTCTGGAACGGATACGGAACGGCGGTATACCGTTCGAGCCAGCCAAGCGCCCGGCCGTTCAGCGTCGTGAGGCTGTCCCATTCCGCGTCGTGCGCGCGGGACGCTCGCACGTACATCGAGATCGGGCGCGAACCGATGGTGGTGGTGCGGACCTGCCACGGCCCGGCGGCGAATGCCACGAGGTAAGTGCTGAGCGGCTCCGTGCGGGCGAAGCGGACGTGCTTGACGATCCCGGAGTCGGCACCGGCGCGCGCGCCATTCGCCACGGCAGTCCATCCGGCGGGAATGGTGAGCGAAAGCGAGATGCGCGCCTTGAGGTCTGGTTGGTCGAAGCAGGGGAAGAGCTGATTCGCGTCGGCCGGCACGAGCAGCGTGTAGAGGTAGTCGGCGCCGTCGGCGACATCGTGGAAGCGGATGATGCTCGCGCCGGCCGGCGCGATGACGGTCACGAAATCCATCGCCACGCGGTTGTCACCGCCGCGCAGCGCCGAGGCCGGGAGCACGAGGTGTCCGTTCCGCGACTTCGGCGTTGCGGGCAGGCCGTTCACGAGGACGTGCGTCATGCCGCGTCCGCGGAAGTCGAGCACGACGTCGCCCGTACCGCGCCGGCGGAAACCGATATCGACGTGGCCTGTCGCGCTGTCGCGTGCGGTGACGTCGAGATCCAGCGCGTAGGTGACGTCGCGGATCTGCGCCGCACGGGCGATCGCCAGCGCGTGCGAGACCCCGGGCACGGTGAGGCTGTCGGCCGACGCGAGTGCGAGGAGCAGGGATAGTGGGGCGAGCATGCGGCGATGAGCGGGAGAGTGGACGGACCGGCGCGGCGCGTGTGCCTAGTCTATCATCTCGCACAGCGCGGCGGCGGCGACCCCGGCCGCGCCCTGCCGCGAGGCCGGCATGCCCCTGACATTCGACATCGGCTGGAGGCATCGCTCGACACGACAACGGCCAGCCGGGAAGAATCCCGGCTGGCCGTGCCGTTTCCGGTACGGATGTGCTGCCCCACGCAACCCATCCGCATCGGGCGCTTACATCTTCGGCATCAGCACGTGGTCGATGACGTGGATCACGCCATTCGACTGGCGGACGTCATACGTCGAGATGTTGGCAATCCCGCCATTCGCGTCCTTGAGGACGATGTTGCGGGGACCGTTCATCATGGCGGTGAGCTTCTGGCCGTTGACCGTCGTGAGCACGGCGACGCCATGTCCCTTCCGGATGTGCGTCATGAGGTCGCGCGCGTCGTAGCGGCCCGCGAGCACGTGATAGGTGAGGACGCCGGTGAGGGCAGCCTTGTTCTCCGGCTTGAGCAGGTTGTCGACCGCACCGGCCGGAAGCACCGCGAACGCGCCGTTGATCGGGGCGAACACCGTGAACGGACCCTTGCCCTGCAGCGTCTCGACCAGGCCCGCTGCCTTGACGGCCGCGACGAGGGTCGTGTGATCCTTGGAGTTGACGGCGTTGGCGACGATGTCCTTGGACGGATACATCGCCTCGCCACCGACGAGGACCGTCTGGGCGGAGAGCGGCGCGGCGAACGCCGCGACCAGCGCGAGCGAGAACAGGGAGCGAATGCGCATTGGTTTTGTCATGGGTTGGACGTGAAATGGAGCGTTGGTCTTCACCCCAACTACGACACGGTACCTGCTTCGGATCTCTGCAATGCCCGAAGCGATGTGCGGTCCGCCACGTGAACCGGCGAGCACCGGGTCGCCGGCACCGTCAGGGAACAAACCATTCACGTTTCGCGTTGTCGCCTGCCCGGTTCACTGGCGCTGTTCGTAGATGATGTCGACGGGGATGCCCTTGCTGCGAAGCCGGTCCAGG
>JANYIN010000121.1 GCA_025362035.1 Gemmatimonadaceae bacterium
CCCACCGCGATCGAAAACGACTTTCGTGATCCCCTTCTCCTTCGCGACCACGGCAATCTGCTTCCCGACCTCGAGCGACTTCTCTGACTTCTTCCCCTCGCCCACCTTGGTTGACGTGACGGTCGCGAGCGTGCGCGCCGCGTCGTCGTCCACCAGTTGGGCGGTGATGTGCTTCAACGAGCGATACACCACCAGGCGCGGGCGCTCGGACGTTCCTTTGACGGCCTTGCGGACGCGCAGGTGACGACGGACGCGCTTCTCGGCCCGGTTCTTCGGAATCTTGATGCCCATGATTACTTGCCTCCCGCCTTGCCGGCCTTACGGCGAATCTGCTCGCCAGCGTACTTGACGCCCTTCCCCTTGTATGGCTCGGGCGGACGCAGGCTGCGGATTTCCGCGGCCACCTGGCCGACCACTTCCTTGTTCGACCCTTCCACCAGAATTTGCGTCGGCACCGGGGCGCTCAGCTTGATTCCCACCGGCGCCTTGTACTCGATCGCATGCGAATAGCCCAGCGCGAGCTGCAATCCGTACGGCCGCACTTCCGCCTTGTAGCCGACGCCCACGAGCTCGAGGTTTTTCGAGAAGCCTTTCGTCACCCCTTCCACCATGTTGGCGATCAGGGTGCGGGTAAGGCCGTGCAACGACTTGTGGCCCGGCTCGTCGCTGGGACGCGTCACCACGATCTGCCCATTCTCCTGCGACAGTCCCATCGCCGCCGGCACCGTGCGCGTGAGTTCTCCCTTGGGGCCCTTCACCGTGACGGTGTTACCGTCCTTGAGCGTGACCGTCACGCCGTTCGGAACGGCGATCGGTGCTTTTCCAATTCGCGACATTGTGGTCTCTCCTTACCAGACGAGGGCGAGGAGCTCTCCGCCCGTGCGCGCCTGACGCGCCTCACGGTCGGACATCAGCCCCTTGGAGGTGGAGAGGATCGCGATGCCCAGGCCGTTGCGGACGCGCGGCACGTCGGCGACGCCGACGTACTTGCGCAGGCCAGGCGTCGAGACGCGCTGTAGCGCACGGATGATGGGCTGGCCGCCCGCGGCGTACTTGAGACGCACGCGCAGGACGGTCTTGCCGTCTTCTGCTTCCACCGTCGCGTAATCCTGGATGAAGTCGTTCTCTTTCAGGATGCGCGCGACTTCCGTCTTCATCTTCGACACCGGCATATCGACGCGGCGGTGCTTCGATCCGCAGGCATTGCGGATTCGCGTCAGCATGTCGGCGATCGGATCGGTCATGCTCATGAATGAGTCCCTTGTCCTCCCGTATCCTTTCGGACGTGGAGGAATGAATGGTTGAACTGCGGCTACCTATTGGCCCGCATCGGCGCTGACGCGCCTCGCTCTTCAGCCCGCATCGGCGCTGACGCGCCTCGCTCTTCAGCTATTCGGCCCGCATCGGCGCTGACGCGCCTCGCTCTTCTGCTGAATAGCTACATAGCTGCCTAGCTGCCTAGCTGCCTAGCTGCCTAGCCCAATAGCTGACTAGCCCTCTACTGAGTTTCTACCAACTCGCCTTGCGCACGCCGGGAATCATCCCGAACAGCGCCAACTCACGGAAACAGATTCGGCAAAGCCCGAAGCGGCGCAGGAAGGCGCGCGAGCGCCCACACCGACCGCAGCGGTTCTTGACGCGGACCTGGAACTTCGGCTTCCGCTTGCTCTTCTCGATCATGGCCTTACGAGCCATTGCAGTCTCTCTTCCTGGAGTGACCGGCGCGCCACCGAGCGCGCCGAGGAACGCTTACAGCCGCGTGCCGTTCTTGTCGTTACCACGAAACGGCATGCCCAGCTCCTTGAGCAGGGCGAGCGCAAGGTCGTCGCGCCCCGCCGTCGTGACGAAAGTGATGTCCATGCCGTGAATCGATTCGATCGAGTCGTAGTTGATCTCCGGAAAGATCATCTGCTCCTTGATGCCGAGCGAGTAATTGCCGCGCCCGTCGAATGATTTGGTGCCCACGCCGCGAAAATCGCGAACGCGCGGGAGCGCGACCGTCACGAACCGGTCGAGAAACTCCCACATGCGCGCGCCGCGCAGGGTGACCGACGCGCCGATCTCCTGTCCTTCCCGCAGCCCGTAGTTCGCGATCGACTTCTTCGCCTTGCGCCGCACCGGTGTCTGGCCGGTGATCGTCGCCAGTTCCTCGACGATGTTGTCGAGGAACTTCGGCTGCTTGATCGCCTCGCCGGCGCCGACGTTCAGCACGATTTTGGACAGCGTCGGAAGCTGGTGCGGGTTCTTCAACCCGAACTGTTCCGACAGCTTGCCCCGAACCGTCTTGACGTAGAACTCCTTGAGACGCGGAGCGGGAACCGGCAAATCCGCGCCAGCGTGCGGGCCACGAGCGACCTTCGGCTCGGAACCCTTCTTCTTCTTGCTCTCGCTCTTCGGCGGCTTGGCCCCGGGCTTTGCACCCTTGTCCGCGCCACCGGCCTTCTTTTCCTTGGTCGCCATGATCTACTCCTCTGCGCTCAGCGAACGCGGGGAATTGCTTCCCCACTCTTGACGCTCAAGCGCTCCTTGGTCCCGTCCGTGTCGATGCGGCGACGCGTCCGCGTCGGTGCATCGGTCTTCGGATCCAGCAGCATCACGTTCGAGGAATGAATGGGCGCCTCGAACGAGACGATTCCTCCCTGTTCTTCGGCGCTGCGCGCCTTGCGATGGCGCTTCACGAAGTTCGCGCCTTCCACCACCACGCGTCCCGTCTTGCGATAGACGCGGATCACCTTGCCCACGTGACCCTTGTCGTCGCCGCGCACGACCTTGACCGTGTCGCCGGTGGTGACATGCAGCTTGACGCGCTCCGAGTTCTGCGCGTGGCGCTTCTGTCCCTTGTGGCGGGAACGATCGGTCTTCTTGTACTTGAGGATACGCATCTTACAAGACCTCGGGCGCGAGCGAGACGATCTTCATGTACTTCTTCTCGCGCAGCTCGCGGGCGACGGGGCCGAAAATTCGTGTCGCCCGCGGTTCGCCTGCATCGTTGATGATGACCACGGCATTCTCATCGAAGCGGATGTAGCTGCCATCCTTCCGCCGCGTTTCCTTCACCGTGCGTACGACGACCGCCTTCGCGACGTCGCTTTTCTTCACTGTTCCATTCGGGAGCGCATTTTTCACGGCCACGACGACGATGTCGCCGAGGCCAGCATAGCGCCGGCGGGTTCCGCCCAGGACGCGGATCACGAGCGCCGTTTTGGCGCCGGAATTGTCCGCGACCTTCACCATCGATTCCTGCTGGATCATGGTCGGTCTCCCTTAACGCGCGCGATTCATGATCTCGACCACGCGCCACCGCTTGTCCTTGGACAGCGGCCGAGTCTCCACGATGCGCACGGTGTCGCCGACCTTTGCCGAGTTCTCCTCGTCGTGGGCCTTGAGACGCCTGGTGCGCGTGATCATCTTGCCGTAAATCGGGTGCGGCACGCGACGTTCGATCGCCACCACCACCGTCTTTTCCATTTTGTCGCTCACCACCAGCCCGGTGCGCGTCTTGCGCGCGTTTCGGGCCTGGGCCTGCTCGTTCGTCATTTCAGCCATGGTCACTCCCCCCGCGCCTTGGCGCCGGTCTCGAGCAGTCGCTCGCGCAGGATGGTCTTGAGCCGCGCAACATCCTTCCTGATCCAGCGCAGACGCAGCGGATCTTCGAGGGGCTCGGTCGCGCTACGGAACTTCAAACGGAACCGCTCCTCTTCGAGCTGCGCGATCCGCGACTGGATCTCATCGGCCGACATCTCGCGAATATCATCAGCTCGCATCGGTATGCGCCTCCTCGCGCACGACGAACTTGGTCTTCACCGGCATCTTGGCCGAGGCGAGCGCCATGGCCTTCTGCGCGATCTCGAGCGTGACGCCCTCGAGTTCGAACATCACGCGACCGGGCTTCACGACGGCCACCCACATTTCCGGCGAGCCCTTGCCTTTGCCCATGCGGGTTTCGGCGGGCTTCTTCGTAATCGGCTTATCGGGGAAGATGCGGATCCACACCTTTCCTCCCCGCTTGATGTGTCGAGTAAGGGCGACACGGGCCGCTTCGATCTGCCGGCTGGTCACCCAGCCCGGCTCGAGCGTCTGGAGCCCGTAGGTCCCGAACGCCACCGTGTTGCCACGCTGGCTCAGGCCATTCATCCGGCCCTTGAACATCTTGCGAAACTTGACGCGCTTTGGACTCAGCATCGATCGGCTCCTTACTGGCCCGAAGAGTACGTGGCGCCCGGACGAGCGGCGACGACTTCACCCTTGAAGATCCACACTTTGACACCGATGGTGCCGTATGTGGTCTTGGCGGTGGAGATCGCGTAATCGATGTCGGCGCGAAGGGTGTGGAGCGGCACGCGCCCCTCGTGATACCCTTCCACGCGCGCGATCTCGGCCCCGCCGAGACGCCCGCCCGCCTTCACCTTGATGCCCGCGGCTCCCATGCGCATCGTGCTCTGTACCGCGCGCTTCATGGCGCGGCGGAACGAGATGCGCTGCGCGAGCTGCGCGGCGATGTTGTCCGCCACCAGTTGCGCATCAAGCTCGGGACGCTTGATCTCTTCGACGTTGATCCCGACTTCCTTGCCCGTGAGGTGCGCCAGCTCGTCGCGCAGCTTGTCGACTTCGGCGCCCTTCTTCCCGATCACGACGCCAGGACGGCCCGTGTGCAGGGTCACGACCACCTTTCCCGGCTTGCGCTCGATCACGATGTTCGCGATCGCCGCGTGTCCGAGGCGGGCCTTCAGATACTTGCGAAGCAGCTCATCTTCCCGGAGCAGCGCCGGTAGTTCACGACCCGCGTAGTAGCGCGAATTCCACTGCTTGCTGATCCCGAGGCGAAAGCCGATCGGATTGGTCTTCTGTCCCATTAGCGCCCCACCCTCTCGGCGACCACGATTTCCACGTGGCTCGTCCGCTTCTGAATCGGAGTCGCGCGCCCCTGTGCGGCCGGCATGAACCGCTTGAGCTTCGGCCCCTCGTTGATGATCGCGTGCTTGATGTACAGCGAGTCCACGTCGAGCGCCGCATTCGTCGCCCGCGCCGCTTGTTCGGCATTGGCGACCGCCGACTTCAACGTCTTGGAGATCTGCTTTGCCGCGTGCTTCTTGGAGAACGTCAGCAGCGCCAACGCTTCATTCACGTCCTTGCCGCGGATCTGATCGATGACCAGGCGCATCTTGTAGGGCGACTGCCGAGTCCCGCGCTGAAAGGCGCGCGCCTCGGTCGCTGGCCCCCGACGCACCACCGCTTTCTTCGCGGCGGGTTTGGGAGGGGTGTTCTTGGTGGCCGGCATCGCTTACTTGCCTCCCGGCTTGGGCGCGGACGTCTTCTTGTCCACCGCCTTGCCGCCCGTGTGCCCACGGAAGAGCCGCGTCGGCGAGAACTCGCCGAGCTTGTGCCCCACCATGTTCTCGGTCACGTAGACCGGGACGAACTTGTTGCCGTTATGCACGGCGAAGGTGTGACCGACGAAATCGGGGAGCACCGTGCTCGCGCGCGACCACGTCTTGATCACCTTCTTCGAGCCCGCCGCATTCTGCGTCTCGACTTTCTTCACGAGGGCCGGCTGGACGAACGGGCCCTTCTTTACGCTTCTCGCCATAGTTTCAGTCCCGGATTACTGCGTTGCCTTGCCGCGCTTCCGGCCGCGGACGATCATCCGCTGCGACGGCTTCTTCTTGTTGCGCGTCTTCACGCCTTCCTTCTTGCCCCACGGGCTCACGACGTTGCGTCCGCCGCGTGTGCGGCCACCGTGCGGGTGATCGACCGGGTTCATGACTTCGCCACGAACCTTGGGGCGCTGACCCATCCACCGGCTCTTTCCCGCCTTGCCCCACGATTCCAGCTCGTGTTCGGCGTTGCCGACTTCACCGATGGTGGCGAGACACTTGTTGTGAATCATGCGCACCTCGGAGCTCGGCATGCGGAGGGTGACGTACTCCCCCTCCTTTGCCATCACCTGCGCCGACATGCCGGCGGAGCGGCACACCTGGCCACCCTTGCCGATCTTGAGCTCGACGTTGTGAACCGCCGTGCCGAGCGGGATTTCACCGAGCGGCAGCGCGTTGCCCAGGCGTACATCGGTGCCCGGACCGGAGGTGATCACGTCGCCGACCTTGAGGCCCTTCGGATGCAGGATGTAGCGCTTCTCGCCGTCCTCGTACTGCACGAGCGCGATACGCGCCGAGCGATTCGGGTCGTACTCGATTTCCCGGACCGTGGCCGGAAGACCGAGACGGTTGCGCTTGAAGTCGATGATACGGTACTTGCGCTTGTGACCACCGCCGATGCGACGCATCGAGATGTGGCCGTGATTGTCACGTCCGCCGCTCTTCTTGATCGGCTCGAGCAACGACTTCTCGGGCGTCGACCGCGTGATCTCGGCGAAATCCGAGACCGAGCGGAAACGGCTGCTCTTGGTGACTGGCTTGAATTGGCGAATTGGCATGTGCGCTTAGCCCTCGAAGATCTCGATCTTGTCGCCGTCGGCGAGCTTGACGATCGCCCGCTTCCAGTGCGGCTTGCGCCCGACGCTCTTCCCCATCCGCTTGTCCTTCCCGCGGTGGTTCGAGGTCCAGACGCCGGTCACCTTGACGCCGAACAGCGTCTGGATAGCCTGGCGAATCTCCAGCTTGTTGGCGTCGGGATGTACCTCGAAGTGGTACTCCCCCCGGTCCTGATAGGCGACCGAGCTCGCTTCCGTGATGAGCGGCCGCACGATCGTGCGATGAAGCGTCGGCATCGGTTACGTCTCCTTCTTGGTGGACTTCTTGGCCGCCGGTTTCTTGGCCGCCGCCTTCTTGGCCGCCGGCTTTTTGGCCGCGCTCTTGGCCGCCTTCCTGGCCGGCACCTTTCCCGCCGCCTTGGCTTCGGTCTTGGCCGCGCGCTTGGCAACCTTCTTGGCCGCCTTCTCCACGTCCGCGACCGCGCGCGCCTTTTTCACGACGGGCGCCGGCTTCTCGTCCGCGATCGGCTCGAGCGTCGCGCCCACCGCGCCGGCTTCAACGAGCACCACGTCCGACCAGAGGATGTGGTACGTCGAGCTGTCGGAGTAGGGCAACACGTGCACGTTCGGAATGTTGCGGCCGCTCAGGAAGACGTTTCGCTTCACGCCGTCCGTGAGAATGAGCACCTTCTTGTCGGATACGTCCAGGCGGGCCAACAGCGCGAGGAGCGTGGCCGTCCGGGGCGACTCGTACGCGAACGCGTCGATCACGATGATGGCGCCTTCACGCGCGCGCGCATTGAGCGCGCTCTTCTTGGCCAGGATGCGGACCTGGCGCGGCACGTACTCGTCGTACGGGCGCGGCGTCGGTCCGAACACCGTGCCGCCACCGACGAAGTGTGGCGCGCGGGTGGAACCCTGTCGGGCGCGACCGGTACCCTTTTGCTTCCAGGGCTTCTGGTTGCCGCCGACCACATACTTGCGAATCTTGGTAGACGCGTTGCCCTGGCGCTGGTTGGCCATGAACGCCTTCACCGCCTGGTGCATCACGGGCATGTTCACGATGCCGTCGAACGTCGACTCAGGCAGCTGCACCTTTTCGGTGCGCGCGGTGCCGAGCGCCGTAAAGGCGGACGCGTGGAAATTCTCGTTCTCAGTCATGGCTTACCCCTGCTTCCGGACGACGACGATCCCGCTGGCCGGACCAGGCACGGCTCCGCGAACGTAGATCAGGTTGCGCTCCATATCGACCTTCTCGACCCGAAGGCCGATCTGCGTGTGCCGCTCCGCGCCGTAGTGGCCCGGCATCTTCTTGCCCTTGATGACGCGTGACGGATCGGTGCCGGGTCCGATGGAGCCCGGACGGCGGTGCTTGGTGTTGCCGTGCGTGTTCGGACCGCCATGGAAGCCCCAGCGCTTGACCACGCCCTGGAATCCGCGACCCTTGGTGGTGCCGGTGACCTTCACGGTCTCGCCGACCGCGAACATGCCGACGTTCACGGTTTCGCCGACGGTCAACGCTGGGATCTCGGCTTTCGCGTTGCCCTTTTCATCGAGCCGGATACTGCGGATCACGCGCGGCGCGGCGTCGAGGCCGGCCTTTTTCGCATGGCCGAGTTCCGCCTTGTTCACGCGCCGACCGCGCGGCGTGCGCTCACCCTTGGCGGACTCGCGCGTGTTCTTCTGCGAGCCCAAGCCGCCGAGCTGCACGGCCTTGAGCGTGGACGTGTTCGTGACGGCGAGCACCGTATTGGGTTCCGCCTCGATCACCGTGCACGGAATTTGTTGCCCCGCCGCGTTGAACAGCTGCGTCATCCCCAGCTTCTTTCCAATGATTCCTATCATGTACTCCTCGTTCGCTGAGTCACGGAGCGTGCTCCGTTGGACTATGGATCGTGCCGGCGACCTTCGGCCGCTTGGGCCCCGTCCTGACAATTCACTTTCCGGCTATTCGGCCGGCTGCTGCCTCTTCGGCAGACGCTGACGTGTTGAATAGCCGAGAATAGCTGCTGCTACTGCACCTTGATCTCTACATCAACGCCCGCCGGCAGATCGAGTTTCGTCAGCGCATCCACCGTCTGTGCTCGGCTGTCGAGGATGTCGATCACCCGCTTGTGGGTCTTGAGTTCGAACTGCTCCCGCGACTTCTTGTCGACGTGCGGCGAACGGAGCACCGTCCAGCGCTGTGTCTTGGTCGGAAGCGGAATGGGTCCCGACACCTGAGCACCCGTCTTCTCCGCCGTCCTGACGATGTCGGCGGCCGCCTGATCGATGATCGCGTGATCGAAGGCCTTGAGACGGATGCGAATTCTGCCTGCCATGGTGTGTACTCGAAAAGAGAGTGTCGTTAGCCGAACTGCGTTTCTTGCCGGACTACTGGAGGATCTTGGCGACGACGCCGGCGCCGACCGTGCGGCCGCCCTCGCGAATGGCGAAGCGCAAGCCTTCGTCCATCGCGATCGGCGTGATCAGCTCGATCACCATCTGCACGTTGTCCCCCGGCATCACCATC
>JANYIN010000142.1 GCA_025362035.1 Gemmatimonadaceae bacterium
CTTGTGGCTCCGCGGCATTCCACTCAGCTTGAGCGCGTCGGTCGGGTTCATTGCCTTGTTCGGCGTGGCAGTGCTGAATGGCGTCGTCATGATCTCCTATATCAACCAACTTCGCGCCAACGGACTTTCGCTTCCCGAGGCGGTACATCGCGCGGCTGACGTGCGGCTGAGGCCGGTGCTCATGACCGCGCTCGTCGCCTCGGTGGGATTCATTCCCATGGCTGTCTCCACGAGCAGCGGTGCGGAAGTGCAACGCCCGCTGGCCACCGTCGTGATCGGCGGCTTGATCTCGGCGACGTTGTTGACGCTACTGGTGCTGCCCACTGTCTACGCCTGGCTCGAAGAGCGAGCGGCACAGCGTCTCGGGCAACGCGGCGCAGGCGAGCCGCCGCACTGACCGCGCCAGCGAAAGGCCGCGTCGCGGCAGACTCGCGACGCGGCGCCATTCGCCGCCGGAAACGAATGACAGGACGCGGCGTTGACCTTGCAGTCGGAAGGCACGAGTGTCGTGCCGCACCTCCCTCGTACCCACGCGCGCCAACATGACTCCAGCATCGTCTCGGACCAGCCGGGAGATACGTCTCGCCTCCCGCCCCGCAGGGCGTCCCGACGCGGGCAATTTCGTCGTCGTCGAGAAGGCGCTCGACGAACCGAGGCCGGGCGAGGTGCTCGTCGAGAACCTGTTCATGTCGGTGGACCCCTACATGCGCGGCCGCATGACCGACCGGCCCAGCTACGTGCCGCCATTCGTCATCGGCCAGCCGCTGGATGGCGCGGCCGTGGGACGCGTGCTCCTGTCGCGTAGCGATTCGTTTGCCGCGGGCGACATCGTGACCCATGGATTCGGCTGGCGCGAACGGGTGGTGGCGCCCGCCAGGGCGCTCACGAAAATCGACCCCGTCGCCGCGCCCCTTCCCGCCTACCTGGGCGTCCTCGGCATGACGGGCTTGACCGCCTACGTGGGCCTGCTGGACATCGGCGCGCTCAAGGAGGGAGACACGGTGTTCGTGTCCGCCGCTGCAGGCGCGGTGGGCTCCATCGTCTGCCAGATCGCGCGCATCAAGGGTTGCCGCGTGGTGGGCAGCGCCGGATCCGACCAGAAAACCGAGTGGCTCACACGCGTGGCACGGGTAGACGCGGCAATCAACTACAAGACTGCCCCCCGCTTGTCGGCAGCGCTGCGCGAAGCTGCTCCAGGCGGCGTCGACGTCTACTTCGACAACGTCGGTGGAGAACATCTGGAGGCGGCACTGTCCGTGATGAACTCACACGGCCGCGTCGTGCTGTGCGGGATGATCGCGCAATACAACACGGAGGAGGCGTCCTGCGCACCTCGGAACCTGGCGCTGGCCATCGGCAAACGGCTCACGCTGCGCGGCCTCATCGTCACCGATCACCTCGAGCGGCGCGCTGCATTTCTGACCGACATGACCGCATGGCTCGCCGACCGAAGCATCACCGCGGAAGAAACGATCGTCCAGGGCATCGATGCGGCACCGTCCGCGTTCATCGGCCTGCTTGCCGGCGAGAACATCGGCAAGATGATCGTGCAGCTCGCGCCAGCCTGATGTAACGTCGCCGCCGCGACGGCTCTCGTCCGGCCGACTGCGGCCATCTTCGGCGCGCACCAGAACAACGTCGGAAGAAAGCACCCTCACGCCGGCGCGAACGATTCCGTCGGCGCGTCGGAGCTGTCCGTAATTTCACCGCGGCGGCCTTCGGTTGGAGCGAACCCGCGTGTCAAAACAGCGGGGCGGCCTGTCGTTGGAGCGGAGCATCTGGTCGCGGCAGCAGAGCGGTCTATCGTTGGAGCGGAGCGGCCTGTGGTCGCAGCGCGGCCGCCCGTGATTGGAGCGGACAGGCCTCTCGTTTGAGCAGACGGGCCCGTCGGGGGAGCAGAGCAGCCTGTTGCCGGCGCCAAGCGGCCTGTCGCCGCAATCGAGCGTGCTGACGTCGGGAACAAGGCGCCTTGCGACACAGCACGGCGGGCTGCCTTCGCTCACCTCTCGACTGTCGTCGCTGGGGACCGGCCTTGTCTCACGCACCACGAGGCTGTCGTCGCACTGAACCGGCCTCACGCAGCGCATGACGACACTGACGTCGCGCTGAGCCACAAAGAACGCGCTAAGAAGTGCGCCGCGGTCTAAACATCGCGGCGTCTTTGCGGTCTGCCCTAGCGTAAGCAAGGACATGGCCCGCCTCTTGGCGCGCGTGTCCATGCTGCATGGATACGATACACTCCTTGCCGCGCTCGCATCCGTCCTCTGATCCGTTTCTTCCGGAGTTGCTCCATGCATCGCGCTGGTACCCCGCTCCGCACGTATCACATTGCCACCGTCGTCGTAGCGCTCGTCAGCGCGGCGAACCTCACCGCCTGCACGCTCGGCACGTCCACCGACAGCGCGGGCCTCGCGGCAGCCGTGCCGACGGCTTTCACGCTTGCCAGCGGAGGGTTGCAGTCCGGCACGGTTGCCGCCCCGCTCGCGAGTCCGGTGGTGTTGAAGCTCACCGACCAGTTCGGGCTCGCGTCAAAGGGCGTGATGGTGACGTTCACCATGAGTTCCTCCTCGGGCAGCGTGAGTCCGGCCTCCACCATCACCGATTCGACTGGTTCGGCAAGCACCACGTGGACGCTCGGCACGCTGGTGGGGACCGACACCCTCGTCGCGTCCGTCAGCGGCCTAGGCCCCGTAACGGTGCTCGCGATCGCGCACGCAGGGGCGCCGGCCACCCTCGTCCTCGTATCCGGCGCGGGGCAGAGCGCCACCGCGGGCACCACGCTGGCGCCCATCGTCCTAAAGGTCTCTGATCAGTACGGCAATCCCGTACCGAATGTGTCAGTGAACTGGAGCAGCGACGGCAACGGCACGTTCGCGGCGGCGTCCGAGGTGAGCGATGCCTTCGGCATCGTGCAGAACGTCTACACGCTCGCCCCCGCGCCGGGTCGCCAGAACATCGTCGCCAGCGTAGTGACGACCACCAACGCCGTGCTGACGAGCACCCTGTTCGTCACGGGGACCTGATGCACGCGGCGTTCGACGCGAACGTCGGATCGCGCCAAGTGGGTATCTGGCGCGATCCGACGCTGCTCCTCTTGGTGCTGCTCAGCGTCGCGGTGGAATCCGGCGGTGCCGCACTCGGCATGCAGTTGCTGCTTGCGCGCCACCACGCCGTCTACTGCACGATCTTCCGCACCGTGGGGTACGTGATGCCGAGCTGCTGGAGATAAGTGTCGAACTTCTTCGAGTCGTAGTAGAACTTCCGCATCTCCGGCCGGTATCGGGCCATGATGGCCTCGTTCAACCAGATCGGCGGCTGATCAGTAGCGGCGAAGAACGGGCGATACTTCACGGTCTTCGTCTGCACGTTGTTGAAGTAGTCCCAGGCGTCGGCCACGATCTGCGGCGTGAGCAGGATGTCGAGCATCGTCATGGCCTGCACCTTGGCTCCCGCCACGACACCCTTGTGCGCAATGGGCGTGGCCATCGAGATCGCGTTGGCCCAGTTGTGGCCCGGCAGCCCCGGGATGTTCGATGGATAGTTCAGCGTGATCGTCGGCACGTTCCACGCGACGTCACCGATGTCGTCGGAGCCGCCGCCGGTGCGCTGATTCTCGGGCTGCGGACCGTTCACGCGGCCCGGGCGCGTGGAGAGCCCGCTGTCCGGTACGCCCAGCTCGCGCTGGATGCCCTTGGCGAGGGTCTGGTCCTTGTCGTCCCACGTTGGCATGCCCACGCGCTTGATGTTCTCACCCATGGCTTCCGCGATGGGACGCGAGAAGTGCCCGCTCCAGCCCGAGCCGATCATCATGACGGTGTCGATCTTCGTGCCGGTCATCAGGGTGGCGCCCTCGGCCATCTTCTTCGCGTCTTCGTACATCTTCAGCGTCGATTCGTAGTCGAGGTTGCGGAAGAAGAACCAGATGGCGGCAGTGCTGGGCACCACGTTCGGTTGGTCGCCGCCGTCGGTGATCACATAGTGGGACCGCTGGGCCAGCACCATGTGCTCGCGATGGAACTCCCATCCGTTGGCCATGAGCATCACCGCGTCCAGCGCGCTCTTGCCGCGCCACGGCGCGCCGGCCGCATGCGCGCTCTCGCCCTTGAACTTGAAGATGGCGGAGATGAGCGCGTTGCTGCTGGACTGTCCCCACGAGACCTGCAGCGACTGCCCCACGTGCGTGAACAGCGTGACGTCCACGTCCTTGAACACGCCCGCGCGCACGAGAAACGCCTTGCCAGCCATCTGTTCTTCGGCAACGCCGGGCCAGAGCACCAGCGTGCCGGGGATGTGGTCCCGCTCCATGATCTTCTTCACGACGATGGCCGCCGCGATGTTGAGCGGCATGCCGGAGTTGTGCCCCTCGCCGTGACCCGGCGCGCCCGCGAGAATGGGGTCGTGATAGCCCACGCCCGGTTTCTGGCCCGCCTGCGGGATGTCGTCGATGTCGCTGCCCAGTGAGATGACGGGCTTGCCCGAGCCCCACCGCGCGACGAACGCGGTGGGCATGCCGGCCACGCCGCGCTCGACCCTGAAACCATTCTCCTCGAGAAGGCCGGACAGATACTTCGACGTCTCCACCTCCTGCATGCCGAGCTCGCCGTACGAGAACACCTGGTCCACCATGACCTGGATCATCTTCGCCCTGGCGTCGATCTCCGCGGCGGCTTCGGCCTTGAGCGCGTCCAGCTGCGCGGTGGTGGCGTACTTGTACTTCACGGAGTCGGTATTCGCGGCGCCGCCCCCGCGCTGCGCCATGACCGCGTTGGGTGCGAGGAGCGCGATGCACAGCGCTGTGGATCGTGTGACGTGCCCGAGCTGAAAACGTACCATCGAGAGGCTCCGGTGGTGGTCGGCGTGTGTCGAGGTGAGCGCGACGGGGAACCGCGCGCGAGGGAGCATATCCTTGGTGCTACGGCTTCGCGAGCGGGGTCGCTGACGGCGCGATGATGCGGCGGCGCTAGACGATGCCCGCCCGCTCCCGTGCCTTCCTGATCACCGCCGCCATCGTGTCGCGGTAGTCTGCGAAGGTGTCGTCCGCGATGTTGAGCGTGGGGATGGCGTTGGGGTTGAGATTGAGCGTCTCCGGGTCGAAGCGGCCGAAGCCTGCCTCGTGCACGCCGGTGCTTCCGCGGCCCGGCGCCGGCAGGCTGAGATGCTGGAAGAACCGTGCGTGGCGCTGGATGTGCTCGCGCGCATAGCGCCCACCGCCGCCCGAGTGATACAGGGGGATGAACTCGAGCATCGCGTCGTAGTGCATCTCGCCGCAACAGAGCACGGTGGGGTGCTTCGCGCGGATGTCGGCCACCATCCGCTTCATCCCTTCGTGCATGTCGGCGCGCGAATCGTTGATGTGACCGCCGGCAATGTCGAGGAAATACGCGTCCACGCCGTATGTCGCGATCATCTCGTCGATGCGGCCGGTGAGATGCCGCCGCCACGACGCCACGCCGAGGTTCATGTAGGCGAGCCAGCCCTCCTGATGCCGGTCGTTGTCCCAATCGACCCAGTTGAGGTCCACTTCGTCGCCGTCGACCTTGTGCGTGACGGCGTCCGCGATGCGCGCGAAGCCGGGCTGTCGCTTGTTGGCGGCGTTCATGCCGAACATCGGCATGATCCTGAAGCCCATCTGCTGTCCTTCCTTCACCAGCGTCCGGAAGCCGACGTCACCGCCCATGCGGTCGTTCACGCGATAGTTCGGATAATCCCAGTAGTAACGGCCATCCCACGACGAGAGGAACGCGAGCACGCGCTGACCCGGAACCTGCGTGTTCACCCAGCGAAGAATGTTTAGCATCTTCGCATAGTCGTTGAACACGTAGCCGGTGTAGTGCTGACCATGCAGGGTGAGCACCAGCGCCGTGTCGCGCAGCCACGGCGGAACGTCAGGCCGCGCGGCGAAGTCGGGCAGGCGATAGGACGTCCGTAGGTGTTCGTAGTGTGGCGTGGTGGCCGCGTCGGCGGTGGTCGCACGGGAGATGCACCATGCGGGCACGTGCATCTCCTTCTGGTCCAGCCACCCCTCCCCTTCGTGCACGAGCTCGACGCGATAGCCCTTCTCTCCCGGCTGCAGGTAGATGCGCTTCGTCCGCACCCTGGTGTCGCGTGACGAGAGCGCCACGAACGAGTCCTCGGCGCTTTTCACCACGACGAGTGGCGTGGTGAGGCCGCCCGCGCTGTTACCTCCGAACAGGTCGCCGCCGCTGAACGGATAGCCCAGCAGCACTTCGTTGTCGCGAGGCTCGTAGAATTCGCCGCCGGCCACGGAGAGCGCGCCACGCGGCACGTCTCGCACCACGGTCGTCACGCTCTTGATCGCCCTGTCCATCCGCACCACGACGTCCCATTCGATCCCGTCAGCGGTGGGGCGAAGCCTCGCGTGCAGATTGCCAGGCGCCTTCTGCTGCCCGCCGGCCCACGTGAATCCCGTGCAGACGATGTCCAGTCCGTCGGAGCGCTCGGCTGCCAGCATCAACGCAGGGTCCATCGCATACGCGTTCTCGCGCGAGAACACCAGAAAGGAGAAGCGGTGTCCCCGATACGCCACGCCCGGTTCCGGAAAGCTGAAGCTGAACTTGTCGTACGCATGTCCTTTCGGCGGTACGAATACGTCGCTCGTGGACGTGAGCGGCAGAATGTCGGACGTGCCGCTCGATGGCGCGTCCGGCACCGCGCTCGTCGCGCGCGCCACGCGCGCCAGTGCCGGGTTGCCGTCGAGCGCTGATCCGGCGGCGACGACGCCCACCATCTTTACCCACTCGCGACGAGAGACATCGTCAGGCATGTTGATAGCGCCTTCGCGCGGAGGAGTCGGCGCGCGGCATCAGACCGCCGCCGCCACCGGTCGCGCGGCGATCGATCTCGTGATGAGCGCGCGCATCGCGGCCAGTTCCTCGCCGTGCAGTTCGAGCCGCGGCGGACGCACGGTGGCCGTTCCACATCCCACTTCCTGTTGCACGAGCTTGATCAGCTGCACGAACTTGGGGACGGTGTCGAGCCGCAGCAGCGGCAGGAACCAGTCGTACAGGACCATGGCCTCCTCGAAGCGCCCGGCCTTGCCCAGCTCGAACAGCTGAACGGACTCCACCGGGAATGCGTTCACGAGCCCCGCGATCCAGCCGACCGCACCCATCGGAATGCTTTCGAGGATCATGTCATCCATGCCCGCGAAGATCGCGAGACGGCCGCCGAGCCGCTCCCGCACAGCCGTCACGCGGCGCACGTCGCCGCTGGATTCCTTCACCGCGTGAAGGTTGGCGTGCGCCGCCGCCAGTTCCGCAAGCTGGTCCGGCGTCACGTCCGTTCCATACGCGATGGGATTGTTGTAGAGCATCACCGACAGCGGCGTCGCCTCGATCACCGCGCTGTAGTGTGCGCGGGTTTCCCGCCAATCGCCCTTGTAGACGTACGCCGGCAGCGCCATCACGGCGTCACAGCCGACGTCGGCAGCGCGGCGCGCCAGTGTCACGCACTCCGTCGTGCTCAGCCCCGCGATGCCGGCGATGACGGGCACCCGCCCGGGCAGCGCCTTTCGAATGGTGTGGAGGATCTCGACCTTCTCGTCCGTCGTCAGGGTCGCGGACTCGCCCAGCGACCCGAGCGCCACGATCCCAACGCAGCCGCTGTCGATCAGCCAACGAACCTGCGTCGCGAGCGCGTCGTGATCCACGGTGAGGTCGGCGTGAAACGGCGTGGTGATCGCGGGGAAGACTCCGGCCCAGTCACTCTGTTGCATAAACGCTCATGCTCCCTGGTGAAGCGAGTCGGCGGATTCGTCCGCCGTGCCCGCAAGAATGGTTGACAGCAGTGCCGGCTCACTGGGCAGGCGCACCGTGTCGGCGTGCCACCCGAAGAGAAACTCCAGCGACGCACCACACACGCGGCCCTGGCACGGACCCATGCCGGCGCGAGTGTACAGCTTGGCCTGGCGAGCGTTCCAGCCGCTTTCGATGGAACGCAGCCGGACGTCTTCGCACCGGCAGACGATGGTATCGGGAGTGACGATGTCGCGCAGTTCCGCGCGCGGCGCAAATGCGTGCTCCATGCGAGCCGCCATTCGTCGCAATGGTCGTAGCCGATGGCGCAGCAGCTCGACGTCCGTTGCGGAGCCCGCCGCGGAGAGCCCCGCCAGCTCGCCCTCCACGATCGCCAGCTCCGCGCCCCCAATGCCCGTCGCTTCACCCGCGCAGTAGACACCGGGGCGCGACGTCTGTTGGTGATTGTCCACCACCACCGCGCCGTTGGCGACCTCGCATTGCAGCAGTCGCGGCAATTCGACGTTGGGAATCAACCCGTGGGCCGCGCAGAGCACGTCGCAAACGATCTCCCGCGTGGTGCGGCCGTCGGTGACGGTCACCGCTTCCAGGCGCTCGGTTCCTCGCGCTTCGGACACCCACAAGCCGGTACGGTACGGCGTGCCGAAGAAGCCGGCACGGTACCGCGCGCCCTGAAGCAGCGATTCGGGACGCGTCAGGAGCCCGACAGCGAACCCCACGACCGCGCGCGCCGGCGCCTGCTCTGCGACAAGCACCACGCGCGCCCCTGCCCCCGCGAGCGTCGCGGCCACTGGGAGCAGCAAGGGACCAGTGCCGGCAATGACCACACGCTTGCCGGCGAACGACAGTCCGGCCTTGAGCAGCGCCTGCGCGCCGCCCACGCCGTGTACCCCGGGCAGAGTCCATCCAGGGAACGGGATGAAGCGTTCGCGCGATCCCGTGGCGAGCACCAGCGCGCGCCCATGCACTCGGCAAGCCAGCGACGCGCGCTCCGCCGTGACGAGGAAGCCGTCGCCGCCACTGGTGGCGCGCGCGTCCACCACTGACGCGCCGTTCAGGACCATGGCGCCGGAGCGCGCGAAGCGCGCCATCCACTTGCGCGCTTGCGTGGGAACGCCGTCGCCAGCGCGATGACGCCAGATGTTGCCACCCATTTCCGCGCCCTCGTCCAGCACGACGGTGCGTCGTCCCGATTCCGCCGCGCGCGTTGCGGCGGCGATGCCGCCGGGTCCAGCGCCGACCACCACGACGTCAGCGACGATGTCCGCCACACCGGCGCTCACGATGCGTCCTGCTGCGCGGTGGTCACGCGAAGACCGTTCTTTGCCGTCACGAGGCACGCGCGCTGATACGGCACATCATCGATCGTCACTCGGCACTCGAAGCACACGCCCATGCCACAGAGCGGCCCGCGCGGCTCGCCCGTGACGGAGCGGCGAACCGTCGTGATGCCAGCGCCAAGAAGCGCGGCGGCCACGCTAGTCCCCGGGGCGACTCGCAGTTCGCGGCCGTCGGCGACGATGGTGACGATCCAGGTGTCCGTCACCGAGCCGCCGCAGGCGCCGCGAGCACGCGCATCGGCGAGTACGCGGCGGCGTCAAGCACCGGCGTGCGGCCCAGCACGAGATCGGCGAGAAGGCTGGCGGTTCCAAGCGAAGTCGTGATGCCGAGCCCTTCGTGCCCTGTCGCGACATACAGTCCCTGGATGGGTAGCCACCTGCCGATCAGCGGGAGCTTGTCGGGCGTCGCGGCTCGAAAGCCGGTCCACGTCCGTACGATACTCATCCGGGCGAGCATCGGCATGAACTCCACCGCCCGCTCCAGCATCTGCCCGAGCACGCCGCGATTGGTGGCCGCGTCCCATCCGACCAGTTCGCGTGACGACCCGATGAGCACCTGTCCGGTCGCTCGCGGCTGCACGTTGAACGCCACCGATTCGGTGGACAGCACGTGCGCGCTGGCGAGATAGCCCAGTTCCACGAGCTGGTGGCGACAGAAGCCGGGATGCCGGTCCGTGATCGCCAGGTGCCCCTTGCGTGGAACGATCGGTAGCTCGGGCGTGAGTCTGCCGCTTTCGGCGCCCGCGGCATTGACGATGACGTTCGCGTGCAGCGTTTCACCTCCAATGCGCACGCCGTGATCCACGATGTCGTCCACACGACACTGCTCGCGCAGCACGGCCCCGTGCGTCTGCGCGTCGGCCAGCAGCGCCAGCGCGGCGCGCGGCGGATAGATCACGCTATCGGCGGGCACGAGGAGCCCGCCTGCGAGGCCGCTCCGCAGGTTGGGCTCCAGTGCGTAGAGGCGGCGGGCGTCGAGCACTTCGCTCGCGATCGCGTGCTCCTCGTACACGCGCCGTTTCTCCGCCACCGCCTCCAGCTGTTCCCCGTCCTCCGCCACCCAGATCGTGCCGCACGCGTCGTACTCGACGGACGCTGGTAACGAGTGGCGCAGCGACTGCCACAGTGACAACGAGTGCGCAGTGAGCGCGAGCTGTTCGGCCGAGTCGTCCATCGCCACGAGGTGCCCCATCCCCGCCGCGGTGGTGCCGCCGGCGGCGAACCCGGCGTCGAGCACGAGCACCCGGAGGCCCTCGCGCGCGAGCGCGCGCGCGCACGCCGCGCCCACTATGCCCGCGCCGATCACGATCGCATCACTGCGCGTCGCGATGGTCACACGCGTGCGCGGTCGCCGTCCGGCAAGGGAATGCCGAAACGGAATGGATCACGCTCGTCGAACAGCAGCGTCGCCTCCCCGGTAACGAACGCCGAGCCGCGAATGTGCGGAATGAGCTCACCGTGCAGCCCCGGCGTGAGCCACCCCGTGAACAGCCCCCCGACGATGCCCTCCTGACGCCACGGCTCGCCGAACGCGAGTTGATCGCGCGCGTGCAGCGTGGCCATCTTTGCGGATGTGCCCGTTCCACATGGCGACCGGTCGTATTCGCCGCCGGAGCAGAGCACATAGTTGCGGCAGTCGGCGTCCGCACGCGACGGGGCGGCGGAGATCTCGATGTGGTCGATGGCACTACCCTGGGCGCCGGTGATGCCGTGCGCGTCAATCGCCTGCTGAATCGCGCTCGTGAAGCGGCCCAGTTCCGCCACGCGGCTCATCTCCACCGGTACCTGAGCGTCATGGGTGATGAAGAACCAGTTACCTCCGTACGCCACGTCGCCGACCACAGGTTCGTAGCCCGCGACGTCCACGCGGACGTCCTGCGCGTGGACGAACGACGCCACGTTTTCGATCGTGACGGTGCCATCGTCGGACAGCTCCGTGCGCACCGTGCCCGCGGGGGTATCGATGAGGGCTGAGCCGGGCGAAAGCCGACCCAGATGCTGCAGCGTGCGGATCACGCCGATCAATCCATGGCCGCACATGCCGAGGTAGGTACCGTTGTTGAAGAACACCGCGCCCGCGAGGGACCCCTCGTTCACCGGCGGCGTGAGCAGCGCGCCGACGATGGCATCGTGTCCGCGCGGTTCACACACCACGGCGCGTCGCAGGTGATCGGAACCGTCGCGAAGGTCCGCCACTCGTTCGGCCATGGTGGCACCGCGTGGCTGCGGCCACCCGTCGATGACGACGCGAGTCGGCTCTCCTTCCGTGTGAGAGTCGACGACGTGAACGCTGCGCGGACCGTGAGAGGGCATGTGCGATTCGGGTGAGCGGATTGGCACTAGAGTATGCAGCCCGGTACCGACGGGCAACTCATCGAGCCCGGCATCCGGGCATCCGGAACGCTCCGATCCGCGTGGAGTAATTCGTCGCGGCGGCGCGCAAGTAGTCGCCGACGTACCAGATGGTGCAGTCGTCGCTCGGGTCGACCGCCGTCTGGGTGTAGTCCTCCCAGCGCAGCGTATTGATCTGCGCTGCCGCGCCCTCGACGAGCACCGCTTCGCGGAGCGATAACACGCCCGGCGGGTCATTCACGAGCCGGCCCGCAAACCGCTGCCCGGCAAAGTTGGGTGATCCCCCGAACGAGTAGCCGATGCCGATGTTCCCGGCGCCATCAATCGCGGGCGAACCCATCCACCGAAAGAAGCTGTCGGGAGCGAACGTCCCTTGCTGGGCGAGCGTCACGCGGCGATTTCGATCCACCACGAACTCGTACCAGCGGACGCCGCCGCCGCCCACGGCCGTGTTCACGGAGTGCACCGCGACAATCGATTCCCTGTCGCCGCGGCGACGATAGACCACGCGCGCCATGAGCTTGTCGCCCTGCGCGTCGAGCCGGCGCTCGGTACCGGGCTGCGGCACGCAACTCGTCAGCTGGCCGTCGCACAGATAGTGGTACGGCGCCACCGCGATCTTCGTCGGGCCCTGCAGCGTGGTCTTCGACGAGTCGTTCCAGTCAACGTGGAACGTCCAGGCATAGATGCCGTCATCGCCGAGCACCTTTTGCAGCTGGGTGCCTCCGGCCGCGAGAAGGATGTTCGGCGCGCCGGCCGGCGGGAGTTGGGTGCCGTCGAGATCGGCGTTGTTGAGGAAGTTCACGCCGTCGATGACCACGCACTGCTCGGTGGCCTCCTCACCACGCAACATCCTCGCTCGATCCACCACGCACGCATGCTTCTGGATCACCTCGTCCCCGGTACTGCTCGGCACATAGTAGCCGTCTGGCCAGACAGCCGGTCGCGGATAGTCGGGGAACAGCGGTCGAACGAATTCGTAGCGGTAGTACGCGCCAAGCGGATCCGGCCCGACGCTTACGGCGTAGCACATGCCGTACGAGCCCTTTTCCTGCGGGGACTGTCCAACGCGCGCACCGCTGACGGGTGCGGCCGGAGCCGGGGGCGGTTCAAACAGTTTCGTCGCCGCGCCGGGCTGCCCGCGCTGTCCGATCATGCTGCGGCGCGCCGGCTCCCCGGCGGCCGGGGCAGTCGGTTCCAAATCTCGCGCGGCCTGGCGACGAAAGATCGGCATCACGATCAGCCATCGACCGGCAAGCTGATCGTAGCGCACCACTGCATCGCCGTTCGGACGCTCCGCGCAAGGTCCGCCGAAGTCCTTGAACACGTCGTTCGTGCCGACGGGTCCGAGCAGCACGGTGCCTGTGCTGTCGAAACGCTTCCCCTTCTTTGTGAAGATCGCCATGCGGGTGTTCACGATCTGCACGATGTGATTGGGGCCCACGGCCAGCGTGTTGTCCGACGGATTGCGCATGTTCGCACTGCCCTGCGGGCCGGCGAATCCTTCACCAAGCCCGTCAAAGCTCGCGACGAGTGTGGCTGCGGGCCTCGCGCCCTGCGACGTCTGCTCGATGTCGGCGCCGCGTACACGCGTCGCGGTGGAAGGCTGGCGGTCGCGCGGGCCTGGCAGGCCAGTGGAGGGTGCTTCCGCGTCGGGCGCCAGTGCATTCGACGGCGCGCGCGATTCTCCCCCTGCCCCGCCCCGTATCAGGTATTCGTTCGACGGTCGCGTGTCACGCAACGGGGCGGATATGTCGTGCGCTACGGGGTGGTGGACCACCACGTCACGGTTTGGCGCACCGCACGCGAGCGCGACGCCGACGACGGCGATGGTCGTGACGGCGAGTGACACAGTGTGGGCGACGTGTTTCATTGTCGATTACTTCCCCGCCCGCGCACTCACGTCCCGCGCGAGCACGTAATAGTTGTCGTCCAATCGCACATTGGCTGCGTCATGGACCGCCGTCGGCGCCGTCTGCCAGATGGTTGTGGGGCGCAGCGCGGAGAAGGCACCTCCCGTGAGCGCCACACGAATGGGCATCGCGAAGCCCGGTACGACATCCGCCCACCGGTACGACAGCGTCTCCCCCTCGAGCTTGTACTCGAACACGGGTACGCGGGTGGTCGAGAGGTATTGCGCGAAGACACTCGCGAGATCGACGCCCGCCTGCTGGCTGATGAACTGTTGCAGCTGCGCGCCCGTGATGACCTGATGGCGGAACGTCGCGTTCATTCCGCGCAGTATCCCGCGCCACTTCTCGTCGTCGTTCACGATCTGGCGAATGGTGTGCAGCATGTTGCCGCCCTTGTAGTACACATCGCCCGATCCTCCGCGGTGCACCCCGTACTGGCCCAGGATCGGTGTGTCGTTGCGGATCAGCTTGCGAGTGCCGATCACGTACGACGCGCCCGCCTGTTTCCCGAACAGGCACTCGGTGTAGAGGTTCTCAGCGTAGTTCGCGAAGCTCTCGTGGATCCAGGTGTCTGCGATGTCGTCCGCGGTGAGGCTGTTGCCGAACCACTCGTGGGCGCTCTCGTGCACGATGATGAAGTCCCAGCGGAGGCCCCATCCGGAAGCGGAGAGGTCGCGTCCGAGGTATCCGTTCGCGTAGTGGTTCCCGTAGGCGACGGCGCTCTGATGCTCCATGCCGAGATGCGGCGTCTCCACGAGCTTGTAGCCGTCCTCGTACCACGGGTACGGACCGAACCAGTGCTCGAAGCACTTGAGCATCGATGGGACCTGCTCGAATTGCTTGCGAGCGGCCGCCACGTTGTAGGACAGTGGATAATAGTCCAGCGTCAGCTGCCCGCCTTCTCCCTCGTAGGCGTCCGCCAAATGCGCGTACCGCGCCGCGTTGATGGCCACGTCGTAGTTATTGATCGGGTTGGCGACGAACCATTCATAGGTGGTGGTGCCGTTGCGGTGATGCGTGGTACTCATCAGGCGACCATTCGAGACGTCGATGAGCGGATCGGGCACCGTGATGGCCACGCGCTGGCTGTCGGGTTCGTCGGCCTGGGTGTCCTTGTTCGGCCACCAACCGCTGGCGCCGAACCCCTGAACTGCTGACGCGATCCATGAGCGTCCCAGGCTGTCCCTGCCCCACACGATGCCCCCGTCCCACGGCGCGCGAAGGGCCGCACGCGGCTTGCCGTGATAGTACGCCACGATCGTCTGTACGTCGCCGACGCGTTGCGGCGCGACGGTCGTGACAAAGAACGCGTCGCCGTCACGTCGATGCGTCAGCCGCGTCCCGTTCTGCTTCACGCTGTCCATCTCCAATGGCATCCGCAAATCGAGCTGCATGTCCTGCGCTGGCTTCACCACCTTGTACGTGATGGCGTTGAATCCGCGCACGCTGCTGTCGCCCGGGCTCACAGCCACGTGCAGGTCGTAGAACGTCACGTCCCACCAGGTTCGCGCTGGCGACGTCAGGGAGCCGCGAAGTGAGTCCGCGTGCGTCGTCGTCTCGCTCCGCTGCGCGAGAGCGCTGGCGGAGAGCGCGCACATGGCGAACGCGAGTCCCGCATGGTGCCGAGCGGTGCTGGTGATGCGTGGCATGAAGCTGATCTGATGGGTGAAGGTGTCGTTATTGCAAGGGTGTCTCAATCAACCGAATGGCAACCGCCTGATCATTCATTGCACCGACGCGCGGATCAACCGGTCCAGCCGTGGAAACTCTCGGTCGAGCCACCCGTTCCCTTCGCCGAGCAGCCGTTGCTGTTTGCCCCGACGCATGCCGCCTCCGGAATCCTCCCCGTATTCGGAGTTCAGGAGGTCCACCACGTCCATTCCCCGCACGACCCGCCCGAAGATCGCGAAACCCTCCGCGTCGTTCTTCGTGTTGTCCGCCACATTGATGTAGATCTGCGTGCGACGATCGTTCGGTCCGCGCATGGCATACGCAACCGTTCCCCGCACGTTCGAGAGCCCGGGCCGGTCATCCGGCAGCGCGCGATCGTTCCAGATCGCCGTGACGGCGGGATCACCCGCAACGCCGAACTGCGCGATGTAGCCCGGCAGCACGCGAAAGAAGCGCGAATCGTCGAAGAACCCCGAGCGGACGAGATTGTAAAAGCGGTCCGCACCGATCGGGGCGCGCGCGCGCACGCTCTCGATGACGAATGTACCCTTGGTCGTTTCGAACCGCACGCGTGCCGTGTCCGGTGCGCGCTCGTTCCACCGCGAGTCTTCGGGGTGGGACAGCATCCCTCGTCGCTCGTCGGGCGGAAGCTGGCCTGGGCGTCCTGATCCGTGACACGCCGCGATGGAGAGGAACGAGGCGAGTAGCCAGCGGCGCATTCAATCGTGGTTGGCGGAGGGGTGAGCCGATGGATATAGTATGCGGCGGCACGCCTGTCCACTCACGGCGCGAGCGCTTTTCTGCTCCTTTTCTTCTTCCAATCGACATGATCGGACACACCTCCCGTCGCGCGCGACAGCGGTCGCTCACGCTCCTGTGCGGCGCCCTCGCACCCCTCACGGCCGGTTTCGCCCAGGCACCGTTTGCCGGTGCGCCCGACTCGGTGAATCTGAAGCGCATCTTTGCGTCGAGTGAGTTTGCGGGCCAGAGTATCGGCGGCGTCCGGTGGCTGGACGGCGACAGCTACACGGCGCTCGAGCGTGCTGCGGACGGCTCCGGCGTGAACATCGCCCGCTACAACGCGGCGAGCGGCACGCGGGACGTTCTCGTCCCGGCGGCGCAACTGGCGCTCATTGGGGACAGTCAGCTGGCGGAGGACTACCAGCTCTCTCCCGCGCGCGACTTCCTCCTGGTCTTCACCAAGTCGGAGAAGGTGTGGCGCGACAACACACGTGGCGACTACTGGATCATCGACCTCAAGCGATCGTCGGCGCACAAGGTGGGCGGACCGACGGCGGCCCCATCGAGCCTCATGTTCGCCAAATTCTCGCCCGCCGGGGATCGCGTGGGGTACGTGTGCGCGGGCGACCTGTATGTGGAGTCCGTGTCGGGCGGCGCGCCGGTGCGGCTTACGCGGGACGCCTCACGCACTATCGTGAACGGCACCTCGGATTGGGTCTACGAGGAAGAGTTCGGCTTCCGCGATACCTGGCGCTGGTCACCGGATGGGAAAACCATCGCGTATCTGCAGTTCGACATGGCCGGCGTGCGCGACTACACGCTGATCAATGACACGGACTCGCTCTACTCGTTCTCCACGCGCATCCAGTACCCGAAGGTGGGCCAGACCAATTCCGCCGTGCGCGTTGGCCTGGTGTCCGCCACCGGCGGCAAGACCACATGGGTCAAACTCATGGGCGACGCGCGCCAGATGTACGTTCCGAGCATCGAGTGGGCCGGCGCAACGCACGTGATGATTCAGCACGTGAATCGCCTGCAGAATCGGGACGAAGTGCTGCTGGCCGACCGGCGCACCGGCGCAACGCAGTCGATCATGGTGGAGGCGGACAGTGCGTGGGTGAACGTGAACTCCGACGTCCGCTGGATCGATGGTGGCGGACGCTTCCTGTGGGAGAGCGAGCGCGACGGCTGGCGGCATCTGTACAGCGTTTCGCGTGACGGCAAGGACGTGCGGCTACTGACTCCCGGTGACTATGACGTGGTGTCGCTCGCCGGCGTGGACGAGAAGGCCGGCTTGCTCTACGTCATCGCTTCGCCCACGGACGCCACGCGGCGCTATCTGTACCGCGTTTCGCTGGCGTCGCCGGCCGCGCCGGTGCTGGTGTCTCCCAACGTGCCGGGCACGCACGGCTACAACGTGTCGCCAGGCGGGCACTGGGCGCTGCACGTCGTGTCGAGCTTCGATGCGCCCCCGGTGGCGGATATCGTGGCGCTTCCCTCGCATCAAACGGCGCGTACGCTCGTCACGAACGACAAGCTTCGCGCCGCGCTCGCGCCGATTGTGCGCAGTCGTCCCGTTGAGTTCTTCAAGGTCACCGTCGCCAGCGGAACCACGCTCGACGGGTGGATGATCCGACCGACGTCGTTCGATTCAACGAAGAAGTATCCGGTGCTCGTGACCGTCTACGGCGAACCCGCGGGTCAGACAGTGGTGGATCGCTGGGGCGGAGGTGGCATGCTCTGGCATCGTATGCTGGCTGACAAGGGCTATCTGGTGGTGAGCTTCGACAACCACGGCACGCCCGCCCCGCGCGGGCGAGCATGGCGCAAGAGCATCTACGGCGCCATCGGACCGCTATCCAGCCAGGAGCAAGCCCAAGCCGTCCAGGCAATCACAAAATCGCGCGCGTACGTGGACGGATCACGAGTGGCGATTTGGGGCTGGAGCGGTGGTGGCTCGAGCACGCTGAACGCCATGTTCCGACATCCCGATGTGTATCAGGTGGGCATGGCGGTGGCGCCGGTGCCCGACCAGCGGCTATACGACTCCATCTACGAGGAGCGGTACGTTGGGCTCATCGCCGAGCATCCGGAGCATTACGCGGTCAGCTCGCCCATCAATTTTGCGGAGGGGCTAACGGGCAAGTTGCTGGTGGTACACGGATCCGGCGACGACAACGTCCACTATCAGGGCACGGAGCGGCTCGTGAATCGGCTGGTGGCCCTCGGGAAACCCTTCGACCTCATGGTGTATCCCAACAGGACGCATTGCATCTGCGAACTATCAGGGACCACGCTGCACGTGTATTCTCTGCTCACGCGGTACCTGAGCGCCAACCTGCCAGCCGGCCCGCGGTAGGGCCATTCCCCTTTCTCTCGCCCGCAGAGACATGCTGCTGTCACAAGCCGAGCCCGCGAATACGCTGGACGTCAAGACGCTTCTGTTCCTTGCGCTCGGCCTCATCGCGCTCTTCTACCTCGCGGTCGCCGTGCGAGCGCTCAGGCAGGCGCGCGCCACGGAGCCCATTTCGCCTTCGGTCGGCGGACTCGCCACCGGATTCGTCACCAATTTCTTCGACACGCTCGGCATCGGCTCCTTCGCCACCACGACGGCGATCTACCGGCAGTGGCGCATGGTGCGCGACGAGCGGATTCCGGGCACGCTGAACATCGGCCACACCCTGCCGACGCTCATCCAGGCGTACATCTTCACCAAGCTCGTACCCGTCGATCCGATAACGCTGGTGCTCATGATCGCTGCCGCGGTGACCGGCTCGTGGCTCGGCGCGGGCGTGGTAGCCGGGTGGCCTCGCCGGCGAGTGCAGATCGGCATGGGGTGCGCGTTGTTGGTGGCCGCGCTGCTCATGCTCATGTCGCAACTCAAGCTCGTACCGGGTGGCGGCACGCTGCTGAAGCTCGATGGCGCACGACTGCTCATCGGGCTGGTCGGGAATTTCGTGCTGGGCGCGCTGATGCCCATGGGCATCGGCCTGTACGGGCCGTGCATGATTCTCATCTATCTGCTCGGCATGGATCCCAAGGCCGCGTTTCCCATCATGATGGGCTCGTGCGCGTTCCTGATGCCCATCGCCAGCGCGCGGTTCGTGAAAGCGAGGGCGTTCGACGCGCGCGGCATGGTCGGATTGATGCTGGGCGGCGTGCCAGCGGTGCTCATCGCGGCTCTCATCGTGAAATCGATGCCGCTGTCCGCCGTGCGCTGGATGGTGGTCGTCGTCGTGCTGTACACCGCCGTGACGATGCTCCGGTCGGCGGTTCGCGAGCGAGCTGGTGGGAGCGGCGCCGTGGACCGGGCGCCCGTGCCACTATAAGTTTCGGCAGGGGAGTTCTGCGCACCTGCCTTCGCCGTGTCGTGCATGTCGCGTACGTGGCTGCTGTTGATCGGCGGACTGTTCATCTCGACCGTGCGGGCGCAGAACCCGCCTGGACCGTTGCGCGTGGTGCGGGGCGTGGTATTCGACTCGATCAAGGGCGCGGCGCTCGCGGGCGCGGTGGTGCAGGTCGTGCGAGTCGGACCCGCCGAATCCGCCCAGGGACCGGGGCGCGAAGATGCGCCGGCGCGGGTGTTCGCGGGCACAACGGATACCAGCGGACGTTTTCGGATCCAGGGCCTCCCCGCCGGACAATTCGCCATCGGATTCCAGCATGAGGCGTTGAACGCGCTGCGGCTCGAATCTCCGCTCCGCGCCTTCGAGCTCCGCAACGACACGAGCGTCACGGTGAACCTCGCCATCCCGCCGGGACCCGTCGTGCGGTCACAGGTGTGTGGCGACTCCGTTCGTCTTATCGGCGAGGGACTGCTGGTCGGCTACGTGTTCGATGCGCGCGGGGAGGGCCTGCTGCCCGGGGCCGTCGTCAGGGCACGGTGGTTGGAGTTCGCGCTGGAGCACAACAACTACCACGCGGTCACGCGCGTCGTGACGTCGGTGGTGGGTGACGACGGTCGGTACCTCGCCTGCGGCCTGACCTCCGACGAGGCGATCGCTGTCGAGGTGACCATGCCGGGGCGCCGTGCGGTTGCTGGTCGTATTTCGGTTCCGGTCAGCGGCGCCGTTCGACAGGATTTCTGGCTGGCCGATACGGTCGTGGTGCCAGGCACGCTGCGGCTCGCGGGACGCGTGGTGTTACCCAGCGGCGCCGGGCTCGCATCTGGACAGGCCGAGATCGCCGCGCTCTCGCTGTCGGTGCCCGTAGTAAAGGGTGAGTTCACCTTCACGGGGATTCCGCCGGGCACATGGCTCGTGGAAGCACGGGCCATCGGGCACGAGCCGAGATCGGTGCTGGTAGGAGTCCGGGAGCGCGAGGTCTCTACGGCACGAATCACACTGGACGATCGGGTGCAGCAGCTCGCTGTGGTGAGCGTGGTGGGACGGCGCGGCGGAGACACGAAGATCCTGAGCGCGATTACGGGCCGCCGGAGCACGTCCATTGGGTCAGCCTTCCTGCCAGGCAACGAGTGGCTCGAGTCGGCCTATGATCCCGCCGATGTCGTGCGCGGCGCGCCGGGCTTCCGCTACGTGAATCCGGAGGTGCTGCTCAGCAGTGGCTGCGGATTCCGGTATCCGTCGCCGGACGAGCCCAGGCTGGCCCTTGGGCCGGTGCGTGCGCGCACGAGAACGCTCGCGGTGTACCTTGATGGCCTGCGGGTGATCGGCGGACTATCCGAGCTCAGGACGGCGGTCACCATGCGCGATGTACTTGCCGTCGAAGCATACCAGGACGTCATGTCGGCGCCGCTGGAGTGGCGCACGAACGACGCGTGCGCGGTGCTCGCGATCTGGACCAAACGCTGATTGCTGCCGGGTGTGGTTGCTTGACTGGAACGCTGCCGCCCCAGCATTGTTCACGTTCCGACCAACTGGAGATGTCAGGTGTCACCCAAGACTCTATGTGCGTGCGTTCTGCTTGCACTGGGAAGTGCGTGCGCCGCGAAGGCTCCAGTTTCGGGATCGAGCGATGAAGCCCCCGCGCCCGCCCCACGCAACCGCGACCTGATCACGCAAGCGGATCTGGACGCCGATCCCGGCCTCCGGGCGCAGACCGTTCTGGAAGTCGTGCGTGCGCTGCGTCCGCACTTCCTCAACGAGCGCGGCACTACGCTGCCCTACGCTGATCAGGAAGCCGGGAAGGTGCATGCATCGATCGACAACGCGCGCATCGTCTCCGTCTCTGAGTTGAGCGGCATGCACGCCAACGACGTGGTGGAGATCCGCTATCTGAACGCCTCGCAGGCAATGCAGAAGTTCGGCATCGCCGCGCGCCAGGGGCCCGTGATCCTCGTCACGACCACCGTAAAATAGCGCGTGCGGCCGGACTGACGCGCCACATGCACAGCGGGGCACTCCTGATGGAGTGCCCCGCTGTGTGTCTTTGCGATCAACCGTTCAGCTTACTTGTCCCACCACACCCGAGTGTAGTAGCTGTCCGGACCCTGCGCCGCGATGGCCGCCATGAGCGAGGCGTTGTTGACGGCCGACTCGGAAATCGGGTACAGGAAGCGCCGCGGGATATTCGGAGTGTCCGGATAGGCCTTGGGTCCCATCTTGATGGAGGCCGGATTCCCCGTGCGGCGCCACTCGCTCCACGCCTCCGTGCCCTGCGTGAAGAGCGCGATCCACTTTTGCAAACCGATCTGTTGCAGCCCGGTCGCGCCACCGGCATACGCGACGCCTGGCTGTGCGAGATACGCCGCCGCCTGCGCCGCGGTTCCCCCCCACTGCGTGATGGACGCCGTCACGCCGGCGGCGTAGAAGCCCGCAGCGGCGGCAGGGGTCAGTCCCCCGACCGAACGCTCGGCCGCCTCGGCCTGGATGAATGACACTTCGGCGTACGTCATGATATAGGACGGCGTCTTCTTGCCCGCCGGCGTGCCGAATGTTCCGTACACCGTTGAACCCGGATAGAAGATTGTCCCCAGGCGCGAGGTCGTGTTGAAGAACGGCGTGACCGTGACATTGTCCAGCCCGTTCTGCAGGCCGACATACTTGGTCGGATCCGCCTTGGTCGGCTGCGCGTAGATCGCGACGCGCGGATCGCCCAGGGCGTTCATGGTGTCGAGCAGCGTCTTGGAGATACGATGATCGTCGCGGCCGGAGAAGTTGGCCGCCCATGGGTTGTCGAATATGCCGTCGCCCGGCCAGACCACCAAGGCGTTGTCCGCGTTCGACGTCATCAACCCGCCCGGCGCGGAGAATGCCGCCGCCAACTCCGCGGTCGACTTGCCCGCGTCGGCCTTGGATATCCGCATCGCGAGACGAGCGTGCAACGAGTTGGAGAACTTCTGCCACTTGGCGATGTCACCCTTGTACACCGGGTCCGCGCCACCAATGCCAGGGTCGGTCGAGCCAGGCTTCATCGCGATCGACGCGTCGGTGAGCGTCTTGAGCAAAGCGGTGTAGATGCTCTGCTGCGTGTCGTACTTCGGCTTCTGCGGGCCGCCGACAACGTCTCCCTGCAGCGCTTCGGTGTACGGAATGTCGCCGAACACGTCGGTCATGTTCTGATAGCCCCAGACCTGCATCACGCGCGCGGGCCCGGTGGTGTTCGGCGACTTGTTGACGACGCCAATGGCCGCCACCTTCTCCAAATCTTCCAGTTCGGACGGATACGCGGCGAAAAAGGCGTCCATCGTCGCGGGCCGAAGGTGGCCCCGATCCTCGTCCACATACTGCACCTGTGACACGTGCTCTGCGAAGAGCGACGTGCCCGACAGCGAGAAGCCGGCGAACCGCCGGACCTCGGTGACCGCGGCGTTGGTGAACAGCGCGGCGGCCGGAGCCACGGTCGGGCTGTTCGGGTTGTCGTTCAAGGCGGTGAGATCGGTCTTGCATGCGGTCGACGCGAGCGCGCCGGCCATGAGCACCGCGACCGAGTATCGTGTGAAATGCATCTGTCCCTTCTCCCGGTGTGCGGTCACGGTGTGAGCGTCAGGTTGATGCCAATGGACTTGGTGGTCGGCAGGGAACCCATTTCGAAGCCCTGGCCGCCATTGCCGGCATTGGTTGCGTTTTCTGGATCGTAGTTGGGGTACTTCGTCCACATCGCCAGATTGCGGCCCACCAGCGCCACATTCATCTGCGACACCCGCGCCGCCGCGGCAACGCGCGATGGGACCTCCCAGCTGAAGCGCATTTCACGCAGCTTCACGAAGCCGGAGTTGTAGATGTACGGCTCCACCACCGGGTAGATGCTGTGGTTGTAGTCTTCCCGCGTGACGTTGATGGTGTTGGGCTTGCCGGTTGCCGCGTCGATGCCCTGCACGACCAACCCGGGGTTGTTCCAGTCCACTTCGCGGCCAGTGAGCGTGTTGGACAGTACGCCGGAATAAGTGCCCCACATGTTGCCTACCGAGAACGACTGGCCGCCGCTCCGGATGTCCATGAGCATGTTCAGCGCGAAAGCCTTGTAGTGGAACTCGTTCGACCACCCGCCAACCCAATTCGGGTTGACGTTGCCGAGCACCTTGTTGGCGCCCTTCTGCGGGAAGCCGCCGGAAAGCAGGAGCTGTCCCGACGCGGAATCGCGCAGGAAGGACGGCCCATAGAGATCGCCGTAGGGCTCGCCAACCCGCGCTTGGAGCGCCGTGCTCCAGGTGCCGCCCGGGACGGTGATCGTCGTCAGTCCGGGCGCCAGCTCGTCCACTCGGCTCGTGTTCTTGTTGTAGTTGAACGTGGTGGACCAGGAGAAGCCATTCGTCAGCTTGATGGGCTTCGCCGTGAGGCTCAGCTCATACCCCTTGTTGCTGATCTGACCGGCGTTGATGACGGTGGCCGTGAACCCAGTGGCCTGCGGAATGGTCAGCGGCAGGATCTGATCGCGAGAGAGCTTCTGATAGTAGGACGCGTCCATCGTGATGCGGTCGTCGTACAGCGAGAACTCCACCCCGCCCTCCTTGCCCGTGGTCTGTTCGGGGCGAAGGCCGGCATTCGCCGAACGGTCGCTGAGCGTGTACAGGGCGGCACCGGCAAACTTGTTGGAGCTGCCGATGAACGGCGTGGACAGCTGGTAGGGAGTGGCATCGGAGCCCACCCGCGCCCAGCTGCCGCGCAGCTTGAGGTACGTCAATACGCCGCTGCCGGTCAATGACGGGAACAGGTCCGACACGATGAGCGACGAGCTGACCGACGGGTAGAAGTACGACGAGTTCTCCTTCGGCAGCGTGGACGACCAGTCGTTGCGGCCGGTGACTTCCACCGTCCACAAACGATTCATCGTGACCACCGCCGAGCCGTACGACGAGTTCACCGCGGAATGGAACTCCGCGTTGGTAAAGGTGGGCGCGATACCGGCGTTCGACAGGTTGTAGATGCCGGGCACCAGAATGCCGCCGGTTCCGAAGGCCGCTTGGTACTGATCGTTGCGGCGATGGTTGCCGCCGAAGTTCGCGGTGAGATCGAACATCCCCACGCTCTTTTTCGCGGTGAGGATCCCCTCGACGTTCGCCTCGCGGTTCTGAACCGAGGTGTTGTTGAACCCGCCGTTGTACGACGCGCTGGCTCGGTCGATGTTGCCGGCCGCGAACTGCTCGACCTGATTGTTGTTGTACGAGTCGCCACCGCCACGCAGCATGCCGGACAGCCACGGCGTGAAGTCGTAGTTCGCCGACGCCTGCGCAATGACGCGGTCGCGCGAATCCGGCGCGGGATTCTGGAACTGCTGCCAGTACGGGTTCCGATGATAGTTGTCGTTCCAGTTGAACAGCGAGCCATCAGCGAATCCGTACGGGCTGGACGTGTTGTAGTACTTGTTCTTGAGCAGATCGAGGTCCACCTGCCGGCCGAACCAGGTGAAACTCATGAGCGGATTGCCTTCGGTGTATCCATTCTCGGCGCGATTCAACCCGCTGTTCTGGGTGTAGTTCAGCGAGCCGTTGAGGGTGAGCTTTTCCTTGATGGTCGCGTTCGCCGACACCGAGCCCGCCAGCTTGGCGAGCGAGCTGTTCGGCACGATGCCGCGTGTGTCGTCCTTGGTCAGCGAGAACCGCACGCCACCGGCATCGAACGACTGGGAGACGTTGATGTTGTTGGACAGCGAGCTTCCGTTCCGGAAGTAGTTGTTCACGTTGTCGGGATGCGCGATCCATGGCTGCTGCTTCCCCGTGAACTGGTCGATGAGCCGGCCGTCGAGCTTCGGGCCCCAGGACTCGTCGGCACCGTCGTTCACGCCGCTGCCTGCACCATCCACGTACTGGAAATCGCCCCCGAAGCCCTGCCCGTACTGGTTCTGGTAGGACGGCAGACGAGACGGCGTATCGTAGGTTCCGCGACTGGTGAAGCTGAACTTCGTGCCACGCGACTGATTCCGGCCATTCTTGGTGGTGATTACCACGGCTCCGTTCGATGCGCGCGAACCGTATAGCGCGGCGGCGTTCGGTCCCTTGAGCACCGTGACCGACGCAACGTCGTCCATGTTCAGATCGGAGATCGCACTGCCATAGTCACGCCCGCCGTTCGCCGACGCGGTGGAGAAGTCGGAGTTCGAGATGGGCGTGCCATCGAGCACGAACAGCGGCTGATTGTTGCCGAGGATCGAGCCGGCGCCGCGGATGACGATGCGCGTGGAGCCGCCCATGTTGCCGGACTGGCTGATCTGCAGTCCTGACACCTTGCCCGACATCGCGCTGATGACGTTCGGGGTCTGAGTGCGCGTCAACTCGTCGCTGTTGAGCTCCTGCTGCGACGAACCGATGGTCGCTTTCTCGCGCTGTTGACTGAGCGCGGTGACGACGACCTCGTTGAGCTGCGTTGGCTGCGAGATGAGTGTGAAATCGAGGGTCTGCCGTCCGCCGGACAGCGTGACCGGCGTCTTCACCATGCGATAGCCGATCAGGCGCGCGGTGACCGTGATGGAGCCGCTGCGACCCCCGGGCACGGTCAGCTGGTAGGCGCCGTCAGTTCCGCTCAGCGCGCCAATCTGCGTCCCGTCGATGTGCACGGCAGCGCCGGCAACCGGCTCTCCCGTCTTGCTACTGACCTTTCCGGTTATGACCGTCGCACCCTGTGCGGCCGCGCTGGAACCGACACCCGCGATCAACGCGAGTGCGAGTGCTCCGGCGAGAAGCGGTCGAGACCAACTGTGTGCCATAATTCCGAACCTCTTGGGGGATTGGAGGTGGCCACTACCTGCGCGGCCTGGCGGGACGAACGCGTGCGTGTGGTTCGCTCATCTTCCGTACGGGAGACATGAAACGCCCGAGTGGGCACGAACCCGTGGTGCTTTCGGCTCGCACCACATTGAAATGTGGACCGCGCGTAGCCGTTGATCCACGTAATCTAGAACAACGACCGATATTGTGGGATACAAATTTCCCACGCCCGCGTCAAGCAACAATTGAGTGTGACGTTTCGTGTGATCGGGGGGTGTATGCCGCACGTGCGGCGGGTTTGGACGTCGCCGTACGGTGATTCCGCGGAGCCCGTGAGGGCTTCGTTCGCGACCTGGTCGTACGCTTGACATCGTGTGCACGCGGCGTTGCTTGGGCATGATGTCGCGAACGCGTCCGCCGAAATCGACGCCCTCTAAACAGACCGGTCATGCCCCGAACCTCCTCCCGACTCGCGGTTGCGCTCGCATTGTGTGCCGTCGCCGCGCGCAACGTTCCCGCCCAACAGATTCCCGCGGCGGACCCGTACATGGCCCGCGCGGAACGCGTGCTGCGTTCAAGTCCGCTCGTCGATGGACACAACGACCTGCCGTGGGCCATTCGCGAAAGCCGGACAGCGCATGGCGACCCCGTGCTCTACGATCTGCGCAAACCGGCGGACGGCCAGACCGATTTCGCGCGCCTGAAAAAAGGCATGGTCGGCGCGCAGTTCTGGTCGGTGTACATCCCCGGTGAAAAGGACGCGCCCGCGTACGCGCGCATCGGCGCCGTCTCCAGCACGCCAGGCTATGCGCGGCTGCAACTGGAGCAGATCGACATTGCACGGCAGGTCATTGCGATGTATCCGGATCGGTTGACCGCCGCCACTCGGGCCAGCGACGTGGCACCGGCGTTCAGGCAGGGAAAGATTGCGTCGTTCCTCGGCATGGAGGGCGGCCACGCGATCGAGAACTCCCTGGACCTGCTGCGGCAGTACTACGCGCTGGGCGTCCGCTATATGACGCTCACCCACAACGTGACGCTCGACTGGGCGGACGCTGCCCTCGATTCCGCGAAGCATGGCGGCCTCACGCCCTTTGGCGAGGAAGTCGTGCGCGAGATGAACCGGCTCGGCATGCTGATCGATTTGTCGCATACGTCGCCAGGCACGATGAGCGCCGCGCTGCGCGTGAGCACGGCGCCCGTGATCTTTTCGCACTCGAGCGCACGCGGCCTGACCGATCATCCGCGTGATGTGCCCGATTCCATTCTTCGGAAGCTGCCAACCAACGGCGGCGTGGTGATGGTGACGTTCGTGCCGTCGTTCATCTCGAATGTGATCTACGCGTACGAACGCGAGGAAGAACAGCAGATTGCGTCGCTCGCCCGTCGCTTTGCCACCGACTCCGCGGCGGGGATGTCGGCGCTCGTGGAGTGGCGGCGTGCGCATCCGCGTCCACCGGCTACCATCGGGATGGTGGCGGACCATATCGAGCACGTCCGCCACGTGGCAGGTGTGGATCATGTGGGCATCGGCTCGGACTACGATGGTAATCCGAACCAACCGATCGGCCTCGAGGATGTTTCCCGGTATCCCGTACTCTTCGCGGAGCTCGCGAGGCGAGGATGGAGTGACGCCGATCTCCGCAAGCTGGCAGGAGAGAACGTGCTCCGGGCACTCCGACAGGCCGAGCAGGTGGCGGCGCGACTGCAGAAGGAACGTCCGCCGTCGCATCGGACGCTTGCCGAACTGGACGGACACCAGTCGCTCAAGCCGTAGTCTGCCCGTATGGCGCGGAACGGCCTCCCGCGTGTAACTTTTCCCCGCGAAAATCGACTGGCCCGTTACTGCCTAGAGAGCATCATGCCTGAGAACACGCTTCGCGCCGATGCCCGGCGACTGGAAGAAATTCGCCTGGAGATTCAGACCCGGCTGGCGCCGCGGTACACGCACCTCAGTGCGAACGCATTCAAGGAAATGGTCGCCAAGATGGCGGAGGCGAAGTTCCGGCTCGAGAAGCGAGTGAGCGGCGCCCATGGGGGAATTCGCGACTGAGGGGCAGTCGCTCGTTCCCTCCGTCGCAGCGGGCTACCGGCCGGCGGTGGATCGCTGAGCGATCGAGTCTCCCAGCACGTTGCAGCACAACACCGTGACGAAGATGAACGCGCCGGGGAAGACGCCAAGCCACGGTTGGCTACTCATCGTCGTCTGTGCCTGATACAGCATATTGCCCCAACTCGCCGTGGGTGGTTGCACGCCGACGCCGAAGAAGCTGAGCGCGCTTTCGATCAGAATGCCGCGTCCGACGGCTAGGGTGAGCGCCACGCTGGCCGTCGGCAGCACCCCGGGCAGGACGTGGTGAAGCAAAATGCGCGGTGACCTCGCGCCCGCCGCGCGGGCCGCCGTCACGAAGTCGCGCACCGCGATCGACTGCACGTCCGCGCGAACGACGCGGGCCATCTCCATCCAACCCACGGCGCCAACAAGCAGAATCAGTAGCGTGACGCCCGGATCGAGCACCGCGGCCGCGATCATCAACAAGGGGAGCCTCGGTACCGAGAGCATGGCGTCGGTAAAGCGCATGCACACGGCGTCCAGGACACCGCCCGCGTAGCCTGCCATCGCGCCGACCGTCACGCCGATGGCGGCGCTGAGCCCGGCCGATACGAGTCCGATGGCGAGCGAGACGCGCGCGCCAAATAGAATGCGGGTGAGCACGTCGCGGCCGAGCTCGTCGGTGCCGAACCAGTGATGCAGCGAGGGCGCGCCGCGTCGTCGCGCAAGATCGAGCACATCCATTCCATACGGGGCGACAATCGGCGCCGCCGCCGCGACGATGAGCAGGATCACGAGAACGGTCGCCGCGGCGAGCGTACCCCTCCGCGATGGGGGAGCGCGCGTGATCACGATGGTTCCCGCGTACGCGGGTCGAGCACGTGCACGGCAACGTCGGCCACGAGACTCAAGGTTGCGACCGCGATTGCACCGCACATGAGGAATGCCATCAGGACGGTGTAGTCGCGCTTTGCGAGCGCTTCGGTGAAGAGACTTCCGACCCCGGGCCACGCGAATACGCTTTCGGTCACCACGGCCCCGGAGGCCATGATCGAAGCATCCAGGAGGACGACGGTGGCGAAGGGGAGCAGTGCATTGCGCAATGCGTGGCGCGTGACCAGCTGACGCTCGCTTACGCCGCGCGCGCGCGCGGCGCTGATGAAGGGCTGCGCGAGAACCTCCCGCAGTGACCCGCGAAGGTAGCGAGACCAGCCGGCTGCGTGAGCCGCCGCGAGCACCACGACGGGCAAAACGAGGTGCGCCATCCGATCGATGGCGCCCCCGCCGGTGAAGGTCATGCGTCCGGAAGACGGGAGCCATCCGAGGAGGTTGGCAAACACGAGCTGCAGCACCAGGCCGAGCCAGAACACGGGGAGTGAAATTCCCGCGACCGCACCGACAGTAGCGACCCTATCGATGCCGCGCTGCACTGCGGAGACGAGGCCCACGACGAGCGACACCGCGAGCGCGAGCACCGTCGAGATGCCAACGAGTTGAAGTGTCGCCGGCACGCGCTCCAGCAATCGATCCATCACCGGCCGGCCGTCGGCATAGCTGTAGCCCCACTCGCCGCGGACGAACGCCGCCGCCCAGGCCACATATTGCATGGCCAGTGGGCGATCGAGTCCCATCTGGCGGCGGAGCCGCTCGATGTCTTGGGGACGAACGTTCGGATTGTCGAGGTACAGGGCCAGCGGCCCGCCGGGCGCGGCGTGAATGAGCGCGAAGACGACGAGCGACACGACGATCAGCATTGGCGCCGTCTGCGCGACGCGGCGAAGGAAGAACGTCAACATGCCGTCAGCTCACTTCGCCGTGATCTCCCATTCATACACATTCCAGAACGGCCCCGCGTTGCTGGGATTCCCCTTGAAATTGCGCAGCGTGGTCGGCACGGCGTCGATCTTGGATGTGTTGTACAGATACAGCTCCGGCACGAGCTCACCCACGCGGCGCTGCGCCCGCTGCAGCAGCTCGCGCCGCTTCGTCTGGTCCACGGTGCGATCGGATTCGTACAGCAGCGTCGTCAGCGCGGCGTCGTTCAGGTAGTCGATGTTGCGCCCTGCGGGCGGAGTCTTGTCCGCGGCGAAGAACGTCGTGATCTCCGGATCGGCACCGGACTGCCACCAGTGCAGCATCGCATCGAATGCACCGCTGAACCACACGGGGCTGATCGCGGTGCCGTCGAGCAGCTTGATCTGCATGTCGACACCGACGTCCGCGAGTTCGCGCTGGATGGCTTGCGCGACGTTCTCGCGAATCGTGAATCCCGCCTGCGTGATCAACGTGAAGGCGAGCGGCTTGCCGTCCTTGCGTCGCTTGCCGTCCGCACCCCGCATCCAGCCGGCGCCGTCAAGCAGAGCATTGGACGTTGCCGGATTGAATTCGTACGTCGCCACGTTCGGCTCGTACGCCCACGACAGCGGTTGAATCGGCCCATTCACGGTGGAGACGAGACCATCGAGAATGGATCTGACCAGCAGATCGCGGTCGATGGCGTGCGCCAGCGCTCGGCGAACCCGCACATCGGCGAACGGAGGAAAGTGCTTCTCGTTGAGTGTCACGTGCTCGTAGCCGTTGCCGAGCACCTGATTCAGTCGAATGCCGGGGAGGGTCCTGATCTCACGAACCTTGTCCCACGGGACCAGGGCGACGAGATGAACCTCGCCGGTCTTCAACTGATTGATGCGCGTCGTCGCGTTGGTGACGAAGCGAAACAGGATTTTCTCGATCCGAGGGTACGCGTCCCCCCGCCAATAGTGCGGTACGCGCTCGAGCAGCACATACTCGCCGGTCTTCCATTCGGCAACGCGATACGGTCCCGTGCCCAGGGGGCTGCGATTGTAGTCTGTCGCCTTGTCGATGTCGCGCCCTTCCAGCTGGTGCCTGGGGAGTGTACCGCGCAGAAACTGCAGGAGGTACGGCGCGTAGGCTTCCTTGTAGTGCACCACCGCCGTGAGTGCATCCGGCGTGTCCACTGAGGCGATGCGGTCGAACCCGTCAGTGCTTTCCGGCTTCCAGTCGCCCTTGATCATCGCGTCCGCGGTGAACTTCACGTCCGCCGACGTATGCGGATGCCCGTCATGCCACCGGACGTTCGGCCGCAGCTTCCACGTGACATCCATGCCGCCGTCCTTGCGCAGTACCACGCCGCCGTTCGCCAGCGTCGGCAGCGACGCCGCCAGCATCGGCACCACGTTCATCTTCTCGTCCGTCGTTACCAGTCCTTCCACCACGCAGGTCTGAATGTCTTCCAGAATATGCGTCGCGTAGCGATTCATGGTGTCCGGCTCGCGGTCGTAGCCGACGATCAGCAGGTCGTTCGAGGCGCCGGCGGTTCCCTTCGTACATGCGACGAGAGAGAGGAACATGCCGAGCACCAGACGTCTCACGCGACGTCCTCGGTCATCAGTCGCGCGATGAGCGGCACAGGAATGGAGCCGAAGCGAAGGACTTCGTCGTGAAACCGCTTGAGCGAGAAGGACTCCCCTTCCCGCGCACGCACGTGCTCGCGCAGATCGAGGAGACCCTGGGTGCCCAGCCAGTACATGAGCGCCGTGCCTGGGAACATCGAACACTTCACCACTTCTGCGCGGGCGACCACCGCGTCCATGTTGGCCCGCTCGACGAACACGCGCGTCGCGTCGTCAACGCTCAGGGTGCCGGCATGGAATGCGAGGTCGACCACGGCGCGGGCCAGCATGCGGACGCGCGAATGCTGTTGCGATACCTGTTCCAGCGGCGACAATCCGCCGAGGTCCTCCATCAGTTCCGTTGCGTAGCACGCCCATCCTTCGGCCATCGTGCCGCCGCAGAACATGCCGATGCGGTTGGCACAGTCCACGGCCGCGATCTTGCCGACTCGCGACGTGGCACGATGGTACGCGTGCCAATTCTGGAGATGGTGCCCGACGCCGCCGTGATGAATGACGTGATTGAGCTTGATCGCGGTGTGGTTCCACGCGCGCAGGTGGGGAACGGGATCGCCCAGCGGAAGCGGCGGCACCACATACTCGTATTCATCGTATGGGTCCAGCGGCGCCGGCGAGCGGTAGTAGAGATAATAGAAATACGGTGCGGACTCCCGCGTGTACGGGGGAATCTCGACATATCTGATGGGCCATTCGGGCCACGTCACCACTTTGGCGTCCATCACCTTTCGGTAGCACGTCCTCCACTTGTATTCGAATGCGGTGAGGTACTCCGCGGACGTCGGGTGATTCTCCGCGAGCCGCTCCAGTAGCTCCTCCCACGTGCCGGCGGCCTCGCGGACCATCTGGGCGAGCCTGTCGCACTCAACCTCGAGTCGCCCGCGTGCTTCCACGAGCAGATCGGCGCGCGATCGCGGGCTCTGGTGACCGCGCGAGAGCAATAGATCGAAGTGCGACGCACCGCACGCCATCGCGGACTCGGCCGCGATCGGGCACGTGTGCAGCCACTCCGAGAACTCGCGAAACGCGATCGCCGCGTTCGACGCGCCGGCGAGTGCATGCGTCTCACTCGCCGGCGCGTGCCGGCCCGACGCCATCCACAGCTGGACGCCGCTCGTGAACAGGATCTCGGCGCCCTCGCAGTCGCGTGTCGCGCGTGCCGTCCACACCGAGGGAATTGGCCGATCGCCGAGGACAGCGCGCGCATGGCCGAAGAACGCGGGAATCGCGTTCATGCGCTCGGTCGCCGCGCGAATGCGATGGTCGAGGGGTTCGAACTCGCGGATCATCAGCGAGATGACCGAGAACACCGCCTCGCCTGTCCAGAGCGCGGGGTTTCCTCGCATGCCGTGACCAGACGCGTTTTCCGACAGTTGCGTCTCGCAGAAGGCACGAATGAGGTCGGCATCGAGGAGATCGACGTCGTCACGATACGAGCGCGCGGAACTCGGCGCGGGATACGACTCGTCGAGTTGAGCCCGCAGCTTGCGCAATTCCGCCTCGAGCGACGTCAGTCCGTCCGATGACCAATCGGGAAGGCTGGAATCGTACACGTGCATGCCCGTGAACGTGGCGTTCACCGGCCGGCGGCGGTAATAATGATCGAGGAACCGGGAGAAGGGATCGATCATGGTGACAGCGGGATAGAAACCCATCGCCGTTCGCGACACGAGAGCTCGACGGCGTTGATCAACTCCTGGACGTGTGCCCCATCCTCAAAATGGCCCTGGCTCACGACTCCATCGTCGACAATCTCCGAAATGAAGGAGCTTATGAGGTTGGCGTAGAATAGCGACCGCCACGATTCCTCCTTGCTGCCGCCCGGCGGATAGAATCGCGCCGGCACCTCGAGATCGCGGAACTCCACCTGCTCCGCGGTTGCGCCCTTGAGCGATTCGCAGATTCCATTCTCCTCGACGAGCCGGCAGATCAAGGCTCCCTTGCTGCCATACACGCGTGCCTCGAGCCCCGGGTAATTGCCCACGGTCACGAAGCTCGTCTGGATCGTCCCGAATCCGCCATTCGCGAAGTTTCCGATGAAGACGTCCCCGTCGTCGATGTTCATGCGCATCATCGTGCCGGTCGCCCGGACCACACGCTCGGGGATGAAGTTTTTCATGGTGCCCACTACCTCCGTGAAGCGGCTTCCCATGAAGAGATGTGCGAGATCCATGATCGGGGCCCCGTAACCTTCGAGCGACGACACCTGGATGCTGGACTGATCAGCTTCGTGATCCACCTGTCGCAGCGGTGTTTGGGGATTTAACCACTGCGAGTTCTGCTCGTAGCCGTTGAAGATGAAAGGGGTGCCGACGTAACCCTGGTCGATCAGGTCCTTCATGTACTGCATTGCCGGGCTGTATCGGAACGTGAAGCCGAGCTTCGTCCTGACGCCCATCTGCCCGGCCTTCTCTGCCGCACGGCGGGTGTCGGCATAGTCATACGCCACCGGCTTTTCGCACAGTACGTGCTTGCCTGCTTCCAGCGCGGCCCAGCTCAGCGCGAAGTGTGTCGCGCTGGGCGTGCACACATCCACGAGGTCGATATCGTCACGCGCGATCAGGGTCTCATGCGACGCGTAGGCCTGCGGAATGCCGAAGCGCTCTGCGAACGCCTGTGCGCGCTCCAGGACCGGGTCCGCAATGGCAACCACTTCACAGCGCTGATCGCGCTTGTATCCCGGGATGTGCGCGAATTCTGCCCACGCGCCGGCGCCAAGCACTCCCACACGCACGGGCCTACCTCGCACCGATCTTCGTGTCGATCCGCCCATCAGTCGATGATGGCCGAAGTGTCGCCCGGCAACAACAGTTGCCGATGCGCCCAGATGGGGGCGATGCCATTCGTCATGAACCGTTCATGGAACGCACGCAGACTGTAGTTCGAGCCCATTTTCATGGCATAGTCTGCACGCAGTTTTTGAATGCCCCGTTTTCCGAGGAAATACCCGCCGTAAGTCGGGTCGTAGGCCGCGCGCTCGGCTTCGCGCCTTGCGGCAGGGGCAGCGACGTACGCTTCGCGTTCGAAGCAACGTTGGGCGTCATCGAGCGACCAGTGCCTCGTGTGCAGCTCGATGCCGGACAACAGCCGACAGATTCTCGTGAGCGCGTCGCTGACCTGAGCCATGCGCAGCTTCGGGTCGCCGTTGCCATAACCTTCATCCAGAATCATTTGCTCCGCGTAGTGGGCCCATCCGTCCTGCCCCGATGACGGCTGCGGAAACGGGTTCAACCCGATCCATATCCGGCGAATCTTGCCCGGAGTCCTCCGCATGTACGTGGAATGCAGCCAGTGCCCCGGCATCGCTTCGTGCGCCGCCGTATTGGAGAGTGACGCGTAGTTGTACCGCTCCAGCCACGCCTCCTGCTGTTCGGGCGAGAGGTCGGAACGCGCGTCGGTGATATAGAAGACACTCTTCAGCGGCTTCGTCTCGAGCGGCGGAGACGCATGCATCGACGCGAACCCGAGGTCGAATGGGAGCGCCGGCGCCACGATTACGCGTTCACCGGGCGGGAGCGTGGCAATGCCGTGCGATGCCACGAAGTGTGTCAGCGAGTCTACGATGCGTTGCGTGGCCGGGACTACGCCGCCGAGCTTTGGATGATCGCGTCGTACCGCCCGCCACGTCGCCTGCGGATCCTTTCCCGGAGCCAGCGCTTCCGCGGCCGAACGAAACTCGGCCTGCGACTTCCGGAGTTCCCGCTCGCCGATGGCAACCATGGTTTCCAGCGGTGTGTCGATCAACTCTTCGGCGAGATAGCGGCGCGAGAGGTTCGCCCCGCCGATGGCAAAGTCGCCGCTCGCTCCAGGAACGACGTCCCGTTCCAGGTGGGCGGCGTACGCGTCGATGAGTGGAATGACCGAGTCCGCGGCGCGACGCAGCGAATCGCGAAGTACCGGATGCGAATCCGATGCAAACGCCAAATCCAGATCCCGCCCCAGCAACTCGCTCGCCCCGCGCATCATCGCCGCACCGCGTTCAGCGAACAGCCTCGGAGGATTCCTGATGTTGGTGCGCGCGGCGGCGAGCAGTCCCGGCGCGCCGCGCAGCTTCGCAATGATGTTGCGCATCCGGACGGGCGCCGGTTCGCTTTCCATCGTCATGAGGTCGTGAATGCCGTCGGTGAGCGCCGACGCATACTGCATCGGATTCCGCTTCCAGTTCTCGAGCGTTTCCTGTTCGAGCAGCCAGCCATCGATGATGCCGCCCAGGATGCGCCGATCGACACGCTCGTCGGGCGTGAACATCGTTTCGTCCATTGCCAGCAGCGATGCCCGTTCGTTCTTCAGGAGGGCCACCTCAGCCGCAACGCCGCGCGTCGAAAAGTCCTCGAGCAGATCGTCGTGGGCGTGCAGCCCGTTGCCGGCCGCAATCGACGGATGCATGCGCGCGAACTCTTCGAGGTAGTTGTCCACGAAGACCGCGAAGTGGTCTGCGTGGGTGGGCCGACGGACGCTGAATGGAAGGAGGCAGAGTACGACGGCGACTGCGCGGGCGGACCGATGCACCGGGATGTCTCGAAGAGGTTTGCGCGTTCGGAACGGGCCGTATTGCCCACGAGCAAACGTTTGCGACGCTCGCCCGTTTCGCCAGCCCCTCCGTGCGCGGCGCAAACGAGCAGCGGCGCACCGCGGACCGTGGAGGTGAGGGTCGTGGCGCGCGGCAAGGTCACGCCCGCACCACCGCACGTCAACCATTGCGCGCGGATCGTCCGTTGCGCATTTCCCTGTTCGAAACGCACGTCTCCCGTCTCCGCTCGTTACGCCTCCACCGCATTCACCCACGGCAATGCGCGTTCATGCAGGACTCGAACTGGCGCGGAGCGCCGCGTTGCTGACGGCTGCCCACGCGCGGCCATTCGACCGGAGAGCGACACCATGAGCCAGCCGCTTCCGGAGCCGCGGCGCGTGGTCATCGGCGCGGGCGCCCACGTCGAGCTGGCGAACCGGCTCCGTGCTCTGCGCGCGGACCTGGAGATCCGTGGCCACACGTATACGAATGTCACCACCAACGATCTCGAATGGGGTGACACCTACATCGGATTCAAGCGGCCGCCCCTGACAACGATGGGAAACATCAGGTGGGTTCATTGCACCGGTGCAGGCGTGGACGCATGGCTCTCTCCTGACGCCCTGCCGCGCGACATACTCCTCACCAGGACGTCCGAACCGTTTGGACCGATGATCGCCGAGTGGGCGTTGGCTCGCGCGCTGGCATTCAAGCAACAGCTACTCGATCTCGCGGACTCTCAGCAGAGGCACGAATGGACCCCGCGGGATGTCTCATACATTCGCGGCACGACGGCAGTGGTAGTCGGCACCGGAGAAGTCGGCACCAGCATCGGGCGCCTCTTCAACGCGCTGGGCTGCACCGTGCATGGTGTTTCGCGCACCGGCGGCAGCGATCC
>JANYIN010000144.1 GCA_025362035.1 Gemmatimonadaceae bacterium
TTCCGCCGCGCGCCTCGGCGCGTACGGCGAGCCGCCGCGCGAGTAACGCCTGCTTCTCGGGCGACAGTGCGCCAAGACGCTCCACAAGTACGGAGGCCTTTGCCACATCGTCGGACTTCATGCATTGCCTCCGGCCAGCAAGCGCGCGGCGGCGGCGTCTGACATGTCTTCGAGCTCGGCAAGCATCGCGGCGAGATCGTCGTCCGGTGCCGCCTCTTCCAGTTCGGCCAGACGCCGCGTGACCAACGCGGCCATGCCGGCCACAGTGCGCGCTTCGAACATGGCGCCGATGGTGAGCTGCACGGGCAGGATCGCGGCGAGCCGCGCAACGACCCGCATCGCAAGGAGTGAATGACCGCCGAGCGCGAAGAACTCGTCATCGACGCCGATCACGTCCACCGCAAGAACCTCGCGCCACACGTCGGCGATCTGACGTTCGAGCGGTGTGCGCGGCGCCACCGTCTGGCGCCGCCGCAATTCATCGCTGGGCGTGGGCTCCGGGAGCGCGCGGCGGTCGATCTTGCCGTTCGGAGTAAGCGGCAGCACATCGAGCCGCACGTAATGCGCAGGAATCATGTACGGCGGGAGCGCGAGGCGAAGTCGCTCGCTCAAATCGTCGGCGAGTAGCGGCACGCCGGACGCGGTGGGGACGAGATACGCCACGAGCTGCACGCCATCAGGACGCAGTCGTACCGCGACCACGGCCTGACTCACGCCTGGCTGCGTGGCAAGCACCGACTCGATTTCGCCCAGTTCGATTCGGAATCCGCGAATCTTCACCTGCTGGTCGAGCCGCCCGAGATACTCGAGCGCGCCATCATGACCGCGTCGTACCAGATCGCCAGTGCGATACATCCGCGCGCCTGGCGTGGCCGAGTAGGGGTCAGGCACGAAACGCTCCGCCGTGAGTTCGGGACGATTTCTGTAGCCGAGTCCCACGCCGAGGCCTCCGATGAACAGTTCTCCCCGCACGCCGAAGGGGGAGAGTTCACCACGCGCATCGAGCACCAGCAACGTCGTGTTCGCAACCGGCTCGCCGAGCGTGATCGAGGTGGGCGCGTGGATGCGCGAGACCGCAGACCAGATGGTCGTCTCGGTCGGACCATACACGTTCCAGAGCGAATCGCCGCGCGCCAGCAGCGCCGCGGCAAGGTCAGACGACCATGCCTCGCCGCCACAGAGCATGCGCAAGGTCGGAGTCCCGCCCCAGTTCGCGTCGAGCAGCAGGCGCCATGTCGCGGGGGTGGCCTGGAGGAGCACGCGGCCTTCATTCGCACCCACGGCGCGCTGCGTATCATCGAGGAGCTGTGCGAGGGCGGCGCCGTCCACCGTGGCCGAACGCGGCGCGACGACGACGCGTCCACCGACGATGAGTGGAAGCCACAACTCCAGTCCCGCGATGTCGAAGGAGAGGGTCGTCACTGCGACGATGGCGTCGGCCGCCGACAGACCGGGGCGCGTCGCCATGCTCCGCAGCAGGTTCACCACCGCGCGATGCGGGATCATGACGCCTTTCGGGCGTCCCGTCGAGCCGGAGGTATGGAGCAGGTACGCGAGCGATTCAGGCGCAACGGGAAGGTGCTGCCGAGCGGAAGGCTGTGCCGCTATGTTCGCTGCCTCGACGTCGAGCAGCACGACGCGAACGCCGCACCCATGCACCCGGTCGCGTGTGGCGGTCGTAGCGAGGACGAGCGTGGCACCGGAATCCTCGAGGATGTATTCAAGCCGGTCGGCGGGATATTCGGGATCGAGCGGAACGTAGTGCGCACCTGCCTTCAGGATCGCCAGGAGCGCGATGACCAACTCGGCGTCGCGCAGCAGGCAGATTCCCACCGCGTTGCCCGGGGCGAGCCCCATCGAGCGCAGGTGCGCGGCGAGGCGATTGGCGCGCGCCTCCAGCTCGGCGTACGTCAGCTGACCGTCCGCGGCAACAACGGCCACCGCGGCCGGCGATTGATCCACGCGCCGTTCAACGAGCTCATGCAGCGTGAGCATCGGATCGTCCAGCGGTCCTCCCGTACTCAACAACAACAGCGATGCACGCTCACCCGGCGCATACATCGAGTGCGACGCGATCGGAGCGCGCGGAGCGCGCACGAGGACGGTCAGCAGCTCGGAAAAGTGTGCCAGCATTCGATCCACGCTTGCAGCGTCGAATAGATCGCTGTTGTACTCCATGATCGCTCGCAGCGCGCCGCCGGCAGCAGGGTGCAGCACGAGCGTGAGATCGAACTTTGCCGAGTCCTTCACGCCCGAGACCCTGCTCACCTCGATGCCGGGAAGGCACAGGTCGCGTCCAAGCCCTTCCAGGAGTTGGAACGCCGTCTGGAAGAGGGGGCTGCGGCTTCGGTCGCGCGCGGGCTGCACGCGCTCGATCACCTGCTCGAACGGGACATCCTGATTGTCGTACGCGCCTGCCGCGGCATCGCGAACGGCGCGAAGCAGCTCGATGAATGAAGCACTGCCCTCCACTCGCGCGCGGATAGCCAGCGTATTCACGAAGAGGCCGATAAGAGGCTCGACTTCCGCGCGCGAACGTCCCGACGTGATGGAGCCGACGACGAGATCGGACTGGCCGCTGTACCGGTGCAGGAGTGCGAAGTAGGCCGCGAGAAACGCCATGAATGGCGTTGTCGAGCTGCGGCGGGCGAGGGCGCGCATCTCCTCCACCACGTCCGCGGGGACGAGTAGCTCGCGCTTACCGCCGTTCATGGTCTGCTCGGCTGGTCGCGGCCGGTCGAGGGGCAGGTCGAGCGTTGGAGGATCGCGCAACGCTTCCGCCCAGTACTCGATCTGCTTCTGCGCCGATTTCCCCTGCATCGTCCGTCGCTGCCAAACGGCGAAGTCCGGATACTGGAGCGGGAGTGGTTGAAACACCGGGGACGCACCAGTCAAGGCCGCGGCGTAAGCGGCTTCCAGATCCCGGTAGAGTATGCCCACGGACCATCCGTCGGCCACGATGTGATGCAGGACGACAAACAGCACGTACTCGTTCGCGCCGACGCGTAGCAGCGTGGCGCGGAGCAGCGGTCCCGACGCCAGATCGAACCGCGTGTTGGCATTGATGTGCGCCTGTGCGCTCACCTCCCGCTGACGCTCCTCATCCGACAGCGAGCGCAGATCACGTAGCGGAAGGTCGATGTGTAGCTCCGGCAACACGACTTGCACAGGCTGCTCGTTTTCCAGCACGAACACCGTACGCAGCGACTCGTGACGAGCGACGATCGCGTTCAGGGCCCGAGCGAGCGCGTCAACATCCAGATCCCCGTGCAGTCGAAGTGCAAGCGGAATGGTATACGATCCGAGCGCGTCGCCCAGCTGGTCGAGCATCCAGAAGCGCTGCTGCGCGAAGCTCGTCGGCAGCACCTGCAGGTCGCGGTGCCTGGCATACAGCGTCGCGAGAGACACACCGGGAGGCGAGCCGGTCATGGCGCTCCTCCTGTCGGCGAGTGCCGGCGATATGCGGCCCGCGACACCGGCGCGAGTTCGACTTCGTCCGCCGCCGGCACAGCGCGCGCCGCGTCGATCGCTCCGGCGAATTGCGCCAAGGTCTCGCCGCGAACAAGGGAATCCAGACCGACGCTCACGCCTAATTCGCGCCGCACGCGTCCCACAATGCGCATCGCGAGGAGCGAGTGACCGCCCATGGCGAGAAAGCCATCCGCCGCGCCGACGCGCTCCACGCCGAGCACCTCGGCCCACAGCGCGGCCAGAGCGACCTGTGTCGGAGTGTTCGGTGCCACGTAGACGCTGGTCATACGCCCGCCGTCTGTGGGTGGACGCAACGCCTTGCGATCCAGCTTGCCGCTGGGCGTCAAGGGCATAGCGCCCAAACGCACGAACGCCGAGGGAATCATGTAGTCCGGAAGTGTCAGCGCGAGATGGCGGCGCCAGCGCGTAGTCTGCTCCTGCGAGAATGACTCCGCCGCGGCGTGATGGACGAAATCACCCCACGGACGGACGACGCCACGCAGCGCCGCCGGCGTACCCCTTTCGCGGGACGGCTGCTCGCGATGCCGCAGCATCGCGTCGAAGCGTCCGACCGTTCCACTCTCGGGCCAGAGCAGGTCTACGCGATACCGCGGAAACGATTCGGAAAGCTGTTCGGGGTCAATCCCGCTTGCGACCTCACGTACGGTGTCCCGGACTTCGCCGACGGTCCGTTGAGCCGGCGCCGTGGCAAGCCGCGACAGCAGTGCGAGATCCAGCTCCACGCGCGCATCGATGAGATCCGCGAGTCGCAGGGTGGCTGGTTCGTCGCGAAGTAGCGCGCGGACCTCGTGAATGGACGTGACGTCTCGCGCGAGCAGCGTGTCGGATGGCACGGCGGGGCGCGCGGCGTCCACGTGCAACACCACGTCGCCACGGAACTTGGTCAATTCGTTGACGGCGCGGCCGGGCTTCAGTAGCACTTCCACATCCGCGATGCGCGGGACGTGCGCACGCAACGTCTCGAAGAACTCCGGATCGATGATCAGTTCGCTCTCGTGCCAGAGGCGCTGTTGCGCCCGGGCGCGCAGGTCGGCTACCGAGAGATCGTCCGGCGCATCGTGCAACGCGACCGAGGTGTGAAGTGCTTCCAGTAGCGGGAGCAAGCGCACGTCTCCTACGAAGATCCGTCCACGTGGCGCGACGAGGTGCACCGCCCGCTCGAGCACCTGCACGAGGTATTGCGCACTTGGGAAGTACTGCACCACGGAATTGATGACGATGGTGTCGAATGATTCGCGTGGCAGCCCCTCGATCTGGTCCGCACTCGCCACGGCGAGCGTGACGCGATCGGCGATGGGCGCAAACGCGCGATCGGTGCGAATGCCGTCGAGCGCGGTTGCGGCAATGTCGAGCCCGTGATAGTGCTCCACGTGCGGCGCGATGCGGAAGAGCAGCAACCCCGTTCCGCAGCCGATCTCGAGTACGCGTTTCGGCTTGTTCTCGAGAATGCGATCACAGGTGCGTTCAACCCATTCGCGCATCTCGACCGCTGGAATGGGACGTTTGTCGTAGCTGCTCACCCAGCCTGCGATGTTGAAGCCCGACTCGACAGCATCACCCGTCTCATCCGCGTGTGCGTACGTGCGATCGAAGACTTCCGCCCATCGATCGACCGCCTCGCTCTCGTCATCGGATCGTTGGTCCTCGTTCGCGACCACGTACGCCACGAGACGCGAATCACCCCGCTCGTCCACGTGCGCCATCGTCACGGCGTCGTGCACGTCGGCATGCGCCGCGAGCGCGGCCTCGACCTCTCCCAGCTCGATGCGGAATCCGCGGATCTTGACCTGGAAGTCCAATCGCCCCAGGTACTCCAGCGTTCCGTCCTGCCGCCATCGCGCCCGGTCGCCCGTGCGGTACATGCGCGCATCCGCGACCTGCCCGATCGCAAACGGATCGGGCACGAAGCGCTCGGCGGTCAGCGCGGGGCGTCTGTGGTAGCCCATCCCAACCTGGGCGCCGGCCAGATACAGCTCTCCGGCCACGCCGACTGGACACGGCACTCCGTGCGCATCGAGCACGTATACCTGCGTGTTCCACACGGGCCGCCCGATCGGCACGACCAACGGCGTCGTCCCCGGCGGGCACGGCCAATACGTCACATCCACCGCACACTCCGTGGGTCCGTACAGATTGTGCAAGCGCGCCTGTGGCAGGGCGGTGTAGAACGACGCCACGAGATCGGGCGCCAGGGCCTCTCCACTTGCCATCACATCCCGAAGCGTGGTGCTTTGCGCGGCGGCCGGTTCCGCCAGAAATGCCCGTAGCATTGATGGCACGAAGTGGCAGACCGTCACGCCGTGCCTGGTCAGCACGTCTACGAGATAGCCGGCGTCTCGGTGGCCGCCGGGACGTGCCAGGACCAGGCGCGCGCCGGCCAACAGCGGCCAGAAGAATTCCCACACCGACACGTCGAAGCTCATCGGCGTCTTCTGAAGTACCACGTCCGCCGTTCCAAGCTGATACTCCGCTTGCATCCAGCGCAGCCGGTTGACGATGCCGCGGTGCGAGTTGAGCGCACCCTTCGGCTGTCCCGTCGAACCCGACGTGTAGATCATGTAGGCCGCATCACCGGGCTCGGGCGTCTCCAGTGGAGGGGCATCCGCGGCGACGCGGTCCGACGCGGCCTCGTCGAGCAGGAGCACCGGCGCGCGAGTCGTCGCCAGCGCTGGGAGCGTTTCGGCAAGACGACGCGGTGCGAGCAATACACGCACGTCCGCGTCTTCGATCATGAATCGCAGACGCTCGGCGGGGCTCTCCGGGTCGAGTGGCACGTAGGCGGCGCCCGCCTTCAGTACTGCCACGAGTGCCACGACCAGCTCGATCGAACGCTCCGCGCAGACGCCCACGAGCGAACCGCGGCCAGCGCCCGCGACGCGAATCTGGCGCGCGAGCGCGACCGACGCCGCATCCAACTCACCGAAGGTCAGGCTTTGGCGCTCGTCCTGAACCGCGACGGCGTCAGGCGTGGCGATCGCCTGCGCCGACAGTAGCGTGACCAGCGTCTCGCCCCCCGCCATCGTCACCCGGGTATTGTTCCACGTGTTCACGACCAGACTGCGCTCGGCCTCGCCAAGCATTGGCAGCTGCGAGACACGGCAGCCCGGATTCGCGGACGCGGCGTCGAGCACGTTACGCAGGTGCTCGAAGAAACGATCGATCGTGGCTTCGTCGAACAGTTCCGTGCGATACTCGAGTACCACATGCAGGCCGTCGCTCTGTTCGCTCGCTCCGAAGAGGACATCGAATTTTGCGGTTGCGAAATCACTTGGGGTTGATTGCACGACCGCGTCGCCCAGGGTGAGGATCGCCGGATCCGGTGCCTGCATCACGAACCACACTTGAAACAGCGGATCATGGCCGAGCTGTCCTGCGGTCCGCAGCTCGAGCGCCAGCTTCTCGAGCGGAACGTCCTGATGTTCGTATGCGCCCAGGCACGTCTCGCGCGTGCGACGCAATAAATCGCTGAACGACGGGTCGTCTTCCATTCGCGTGCGCAGGACGAGCACGTTCGGAAAGTATCCGATCAACCCTTCAAGATCGACGATACCGCGCGCGGAAATCGGTGAGCCGACTACGACGTCCTCCAACCCGCAGTGGCGCGCCAGGACGACGCTGTAGGCCGCGAGCAGCGTCATGTTGAGCGTGGCGTCGTGGGATCGCGAGAGTGCGCGCAATCCGTTCAGCTGCTCCACCGAGAGCCGATAGCGCCGTCGGGCACCAACGAAGCTGGGCACCGTACTGCGTGGGCGATCGGTGGGAAGGTCCACGGTGGGCAGACCGTTGAGCTGCGCGCGCCAGTACGCGACTTGCTCGACCAGTTCGCCCCCCTCCATCGCGTCGTGCTGCCATGCCGCGTAGTCCGAATACTGCACCGGAAGCGGCGGCAATGACGGTTCTCGATTCGCGGCGTACGCGTCGTACAGCGCGCTCAACTCTCGGAAGGTCACATCCCGTGACCACTCATCGCACACGATGTGGTGCGTGAGCAACACCAGCGTCCATTCTTCCGCACCCGTGCGCACGAGCGTGGCGCGGAACAGCAGATCGTGCGCGAGGTCGAAGTGCCGGCGGGTTCGCGTGGAGACGATCTCCTCCAGCGTCTCCGCGCGCTGCGTCTCGGTCCCGCCGCGTAGATCGATTTCCTCAAACGGCACGGCGGTCGGCGCGTGTACGACCTGGCGCGGCTCATCCGGAAACGGAACGAACCGAGTTCGGAGCGTCTCATGCCGCGCCACGAGGGCATCGCACGCACGGCGCAGCGCGGCGGCGTTCACGTCGCCGCGAATATGCAGCACGCGAGGCACGTTGTACGCCACGATGCCCGGAACCGCCTGGTCGAGTGACCAGAGGAGTTCCTGATTCGGCGTCAACCGCGCTGGCTCCGTGCCGGCGCGCCGAGGAATGCGCTCTCGCACGGACGCCGTCTGCGCCGCCCCCAGTTCGCGCATCCTTCGCTCGAGCAGCGCGCGGCGCTCCGGCGTCAGATGCGCAAGGCGTGTGCTCAGGTCACCCAACGGGACGCCGGTATCGTCCATGCGGCCGTCCCTAGCGCGCGTCGCGCGGCGAGTCGTCCGCGGCGAGCAGTCGTTCGACTTCCGCGTCCGAGAGACTTTCCACCGCCTCAAGCGCCTGACTCAGTGCCGCGGCCGCATTGCGCTGGGCGAGCTCCGCATCGATGACGACGGCGATCTGCCGTACGGTCGGCGTTTCGAACAACGAGCGCAGCGCGAGCCGGACGCCGAAGTCCTTGCTGATGCGGCCGAGCACGCGGATGGCCAGCAAGGAGTGGCCGCCCAGATCGAGGAAGCTGTCCGTCACGCCCACGACATCCCTTTTCAGTACGGCCGACCAGATTGTGACGAGTTGGCGCTCCGTGTTCGTTCGCGGCTCCACGTGGACGGTATCGGCTACGACGTCCGGCGAGGGGAGCGCCGCACGATCGACTTTCCCATTCAGCGTGAGTGGCATCGCATCGAGCAACAGGATGCTGCCGGGCACCATGTAATCGGGCACGCGCGCCGCCGCCCACTCCCGCAACTTAGCCGGCGTGGCGCGATCATTGTGAGATACGGCGTAGCCTGCGTTCTTCGGTACCACATAGGCTACCAGGCGGGGCTCGGCGTCTTCGCCCGAGTGTAGCACGGCCGCGACAGACTCGACACCGGCATGCGAACGCAGGGCTTGCTCGACTTCACCGAGCTCCACTCGATACCCTCGCACCTTGACTTGGTGGTCCGCTCGGCCGAGGAACTCGATGGTGCCGTTGGCCAGCCGCCGTACTCGATCGCCGGAGCGATAGGTCGTCCGCCCGCGAAATGACGCAAAGGCATCGGCGGTGAGATCGGCGCGATGCAGGTACCCGGCGGTCACGCCAGCACCGCTCACCCACAACTCGCCGGGTATGCCAACCGGCTGTTCGTTGTCATGCGCATCGAGCACGAGGATCTGCGTGTTGGCCAGTGGTCGTCCGAGTGGCACGGTCTGCGCGCCGAGGGCGCGAACCGCGTCGAGCGACGCGATCGTCGCTTCGAAGGTGAGCACGCCCACCGTCGCTTCTGTGGGGCCGTAGTGATTGAGGACGCGGCAGGCGCCTGTTTCAAGTACGACGCGCGCGACCGCTGGGCTGAGCGCATCGCCGCCCATCACGAGCCAGCGAGACGGCAGCAGCTCCGCCAGATCCGCACCGCGCTTCCCTGCCGTGAGCGCCACGAAGTGCGGCGGCGTGATCTTCAGGAGATCGAGCTTGTGCGACTTCGCATACGCGGCGAAGCGGGCGGGCTCGGTGGTGACCTCCTTGTTCAGCACATGCAGGGTGCCTCCGGCGAGCAGCGCGCCGTATGCGCTCGTATTCCCAAGGTCAGCGGCGAGCGTGGATACCAGCCCAAAATGCATTCCATCCAGCATCGCGAAGCCGTCGCCCGGGCGGTCTGCCGGTACGTCGCCGAGGACGCGACTCACCGCGCGCGTGTAGTGCACGATGTTGGCATGGGTGACCGCAACTCCCTTGGGGACTCCGGTGCTTCCGCTGGTGTGCAGCAGGTACGCGATGGAATCCGGCGACGTCACGATGCCAAGGTTCACCGTTGACAGCTCGGCGAGTGCCGCAGCATCGCGATCGAGCGCGATCGTGACGACGCCGGATGGCAGTCTTCCCAGGTCCGCTGCATTGGCTATCACGATCCCGGCGCGGCTCTCCGTGAGCTGCGTCGCGAGCCTCATCGCCGGTGCATCTGCCGACAGCGGCATGTACGCGCCCCCCGCCTTCTGGACGCCCAGCAACCCCACGATGGCATCAAGGGATCGGTCGAGCAACACGCCGACAGGTTGGCCGGGCTGCACGCCGGACGCAACAAGATGGTGCGCCAGCTGATTGGACCGCGCGTTCAGTTCGGCGTACGAGAGCCTTCCGACTGCTGACGGGCCGTCGCTTCCTCCAGCCACCACCGCATCACGCGAAGGGACACGCGCCACCTGAGCCTCGAAGAGCTGCACGACGGTGGCCGGGACGCCTTCATCGACGACGGTGGCATTCCACGACTCCAGGTCTGCCCGTTCGTCCGCCGTGAGCATCGGGAGCACGCCAATTCGCAGCGCCGGGTCCATCACCACCGCTTCGAGTACTGTGCGGAGATGTCCGAGGAATCGATCGGCGTACTCGCCAGTGAACAGGTCCGTACGGTACCACAGCCCCAGGCGGAACCCTTCGGGCTGCTCCGCCACCAGGAGTGTGAGGTCGAACTTCGCCTGGCCGATGTCCACGCTGTACGGCTGCACCTGAGCGTCACCAAGCCGCAGCAGGTCCGGCAACGTGTCTTCCATTGTGAGGACGCACCGAAACAGCGGGGCGTGGCCGAGCGTCTCGTGTTCCGCCCGCAGATCGAGTACAAGCTTTTCGAACGGCACCTCGTCATGTTCGTACGCGTCCATCGCGTTACTCGCGATCCGTTCGAGCAGGTCGGCGAACGTCGGGTCGCCTGCAAAGTTCGTTCGCATGGCAAGGATGTTCGCGAAGTAGCCGATCAACCCTTCGGTTGCCGCGTGGTTGCGCCCCGCGATGGGCGAGCCCGTGAGAATGTCCTCCTGGCCGGAGTAGCGGTGCAGTACCGTCTGATACGCCGCGAGGAACACCATGTAGAGCGTGGCGCCATGGTCCATTCCCAGGTCGCGCAGCCGTCGCACGAGCGCCGCTGGCAGCATGATGCCGCGGCGCGCGCCCTCGAATCCCTGCGTGGCGGGCCGCGGGAAGTCCGTCGGCAAGTCGAGCACGGGTAGCGGGGGCGCGAGCCGCTCCCGCCAGAATGCCAGGTGTTCTTCGAGCGCCGGCCCCTGCATCGCTTCTCGCTGCCATGCGGCGAAGTCGCCGTACTGGATAGGCAACGGCGCGAAAGTCGGTGCGCCTCCCGCGACGCGCGCAGCGTACGCCGCGCTCAATTCCCGAAACAGCACACCGCGCGACCATCCGTCGGAGGCGATGTGGTGCGAGAGCAGGATCAGCGTCTGGTCATCGGCAGCGGCGCGCACGAGCGTTGCGCGGACCAGCAGATCGGTGGCGATGTCGAACGCTACACCTGCTTCGCGAAGCACAACACGCTCCACGTGCGCCTCCCGCTCCTCGTCGGTCACGTGAGAGAGATCGACGTGATGCAGCACGATGGGCTCGTGCGGTCGCACCACCTGCACCGCGCCGCGCTCGTCGGCCGCGTAGGTCGTGCGCAGGATCTCATGCCGCGCGACCACGTCGTCGATGGCGGCACGCAGCGCCTCAGCATCGAGCGCTCCGCGAATGCGAATGGCGCGCGGGACGTTGTACGCCGTCAGCGCCGGTGTAGCCCGATCCAGTAGCCACAGCAGTTCTTGCGCGAACGACATCGGCGCTACAATACCTGGACTGCGGCGCGGAATCTCCGCGTCGTGGTCCTGCGTCGCCCCCGGTTCATCCTTCTGCACCAGCATCATTCCTCCAAATCAACGTGCGAGAACGCACATCCAGTCTATGGTCGTCAGCTGGCGCCCCGCGCTCGATCGATGGCCGCGGAAAGCGCTTCCACTGTCGGAGTTTCGAACAGCGACCGAAGCGGTAGCCGGACGCCGAACGCCTTGCTGATCTTACCAAGCACGCGGATGGCCAGTAGTGAATGGCCGCCCAGCGCCAGGAAATTGTCTTTTACGCCAATGCGCTCCTTTTTGAGCACCTCGGCCCAGATGGCGCACAGCTGCTCTTCGGTCGTCGTGCGCGGCGCGACATGCTGGTCTCCGCTCGCGGCACCGTCCACTTCGGTGTCGGGCAACGCGTTTCGGTCCACTTTGCCGTTGGCCGTCAACGGCATCCTGTCCAGTAGGACGAACACACCCGGCACCATGTACTCGGGGAGACTCGCCTCCACCCACGCTCTCAGCCGCTCAGCCGTGGGCTGATCTGCGTGCGAGACGGTGTAACCGCCCTTCTTGGGTACGACGTACGCCACGAGTTGCGACTCGTCGCCCTTCCGGCGCAGCACCGCCTCGGCGCGATCCACTCCGGGATGGGCGTGCAGGACAGAAATGATCTCGCCGAGTTCCACACGAAAACCGCGCACCTTGACCTGGTCATCTTCGCGGCCCAGAAACTCGATCGCGCCGTTGGCGAGACGTCGAACACGATCACCCGACCAGTACACGCGGTCGCCGCGCAACTCGGTGAAGCGCTGCGCCGTGAGATCGGGGCGTTTCAGATAACCGCGCGCCACGCCGGCACCGGCCAGCAGCAGCTGACCCGGGACAGCGATGGGCTGCTCGTTTCCGTGCGCGTCCACCACGTAGGTGCGCATGTTCGCGAGCGGATAGCCGAGCGGCACGGTTTGGGCGCCCAGCGACATGACCGTGTCCAGGGACAACGCCGTTACGTCGAAGGTCAGCGCGCCGACGGTCGTTTCGGTAGGACCGTAGTGGTTGAGCAGACGGCACGTCCCGGCGGCCAACAGCGCCCGCGCAACGTCGGGACGCAACGCCTCGCCGCCGAGGACCACCCAGCGCGTCGGCAGTGCCGTGGCCAGCTCCGCGCCTGTCTTTCCGGCGAGGAGTGCCATGAGGTGGTTCGGCGTGAGCTTGAGCACGTCCAGCGTATGGCTGCTGGCGTATTCCGTAAACCGCGCCGGTTCCGTCGTGGCGTCCTTGGGCAGCACGGAGAGCGTTCCGCCGCTCAACAGCGCGGCGAGCAGACTCGTATTGCCGAGATCGGCGGCGAGCGTCGTCCCCAGGCCAAAGCGCCACCCGTCGAGGGCGGCAAGGCCGTTGCCGGTCTGCGACGACGGAAAGTCCGACAGCACGCGGCTGACGCCGCGCGCGTAGTGCACAGCGTTGGCGTTCGTCACCGCCACTCCCTTCGGCACGCCGGTGCTTCCGCTTGTGTAGAGTACGTAGGCGAGATCCTCCGCCCGCGCGATGGGCGCCAGATTGGCGGCAGGGTGCGCGTTCGGTGCAGTCGAGTCGAGCACCAGCGCCGCGACACCCGCGGGCAGCTTCGGCGCCAGCGCCGAAGTGGTCACCGCCACCGCCGCGCCGCACTCACCGAGCTGCCGTGCAAGTCGCACCGCTGGCGCATCCTCCGATAGCGATACGTAGCACCCGCCCGCCTTGAGAATGCCCACGAGTGCGACGATCGCTTCCACCGAGCGATCGAGCAGCAGCCCCACCGGAACATCGGGTCCGACGCCGGACTGACGCAGTTCGTACGCGAGCTGGTTCGCGCGCGCGTTGAGCGCCGCATATGTGAGCGAGCATGGAGCCGCTGTGCTGGAATCGCTCGCCACCGACGGTGCCACGACAGCGACACGATCGGGCACGCGCGCCACCTGCGCCTCGAACAACTCGGCGATAGTTGTTGGCGCACCTTCGTCGACATGCGTGTCGTTCCACGCAGCGAACTGCGCGCGCTCTTCCTTCGTCACCAGCGGAATGGCAGAGACGCGCCGCGACGAATCGTCCAGCATCGCTTCTAGCACGCCGCGCATATGCCCCAGGAACCGTTCGCTGAAGCCCGCGGTGAACAGATCGGTGCGATACCAGAGCGTCAACTCCAGGCCGTCGGCGCGCTCGGTAGCCAAAATGGTGAGATCGAACTTCGTGGACGTCGCGTCGAGTTCCACGGGGGAAATCGCGGCCGTGCCAAGCGAAAGCTCGGCGCCCAGCGTGTCCTGCATGGTGAGCACGACGCGAAACAGCGGTGCGGGCGGCTGGGTGCGTCCGCGCTGGAGCTCGAGAACAAGCGTCTCGAGCGGTGTATCCTGATGTTCGAACGCGCCGAGCACGGTTTCCGAAACGCGCTGGAGCAGTTCGTCGAGGGTGGGATCTCCGTCAAAGCGCACACGCATGGGCAGCGCCTGCGAGAAGTAGCCCACCATCGCTTCCATTTCGTGACGTATGCGTCCCGCGACCGCCGAACCAATCACGATGTCGTCCTGCGCCGAATAGCGGCGAAGCACCGTGGCGTATGCCCCGAGTAGCACCATGTACGTGGTGGCTCCGGCGCGTTGCGCGAGCAGGCGGATGGCCGCGTGTGTCTCCAGGGGAAGAACGATGCTGCGGCGTGCGCCGGCAAATCCCTGATGCGCGGGACGTGGAAACTCCGTGGGCAACTCCAGCGTCGGCAATGCAGCCAGACGTTTGCGCCAGTAGACCAGCCCCTCTTCCAAGGCTTCGCCCCGCAGTGTCGCGCGCTGCCACGCCGCATAATCGCCATATTGCAACGCCGGATGCGGCAGCGCAGTTCCGTCGTACAGCGCGCTGAGCTCGCGGAAAATCACGCCGTACGACCACGCGTCCGACACGATATGGTGCGTGAGGAGCAGGAGGATGTGATCGTGTGCGGAGAGACGCGCGAGCGCCACACGGAATCCCGGCTCACTCGCGAGATCGAACGGCGTGTCCGCTTCGCTTCGCAAGGCAGCGATGGCCGCTGCCTCCCGCGACTCTGGTGGCAGGTCACTCACGTCGTGAAGAGCCACCCGTACGACGCGTGGCGGCTGGACGACCTGCACAGCACCGTCCTGATGCGCTTCGAAGACGGTGCGCAGTGTCTCGTGCCGCTCGACCAGTGCTGCGAGCGCTCGTTCCAGCGCCGCCACATCCAGCGACCCGTTTACTCGCCGGGCCAGCGGGGTGTTGTACGCCGTGAGACCGGGCGTCGCGCGATCGAGAAGCCACAGCACCTCTTGCGCGAACGTCAATGGTGTCAGCGCCGACGGATCGCGCGGAAGGATCGCCGGAACCTGGGGCGCATCGAGTCCCTCCTCAGCGAGCAATTGCTCGAGAAGTCGACGCCGCTCCTGTTCGAGCCCGGATTCTGCCGTGGACATCTGCTTCTCCATCAGGTAGTCGCGGCGCGCGCCAAGCTCGCGCTTCGAAGTTCGTCGGGCGACATGTTCTTCACGCGCTGCACGATCTGCGCGACGCGCTCGAGCTGTCCGGGCTTCCGTTCGCGTGCAATAATGGCCACCGCGAACTGCGCGACGGTCGGATGCTGGAAAATAAGTCGGACGGGCACGTCGAGTTGTAGGGTAGAGCGCACGCGCGACACAATCTGGGCAGCAACGAGGGAATAGCCGCCCATCATGAAGAAATCATCCTCTGCGCCAACGCGTTCCACACCGAGCATATCGCCCCAGATCCCCGCCAGCACGGTCTCGGTGGCAGTCCTCGGTGCGACGTACGCCGCGGATGCGCGCGTGGATATCCCCAGTATCCGCGACGGAACAGGGAGCCGGGCCAACAGCGCCGACAACGACTCGTCCCCGGCAGAGATCAGGGTCAGGATGGCGGCGCGAAATCCATTCGTCATCTCGAGGGCCGCGGCCGAATCGAGGTAACGCGTATCGAACGTGGCACGAAGGGAAATGGCAGTGCCCCCGGCAATCATCATCGAGAGCGGATACGCGGTGCGCGTCGGTACGTGAATGAGCGACGTTTCCACTCGCGTCCCGAGCCAGGACTGCGTCACTTCTTCCGCATCGTCGTGCTGGAACACCAGCAGCGTATCGAACAGACGCGTACGCCAGGGCACGCCGCTCCACTCCTGAATGTGCGCCAACGGCACATACGCGTACTGTTGCATTTCGGCTTGCGACGCGTGCAGTTCCGAGAGCCAGACACCGACTTGGGCCGATGCGGGCACACGTACACGCAGCGGCAGATTGTTGATCGTGAGTCCCACCATGCGGTCGATGCCGGCGACACCCGCATCCCGCCCCCCGACCGCTACCCCGAAGGAGACGTCATGGTGTGCGCCGCGGCGAGCGAGCCAGAGCGCCCAGGCCGCTTCGAGGAGCGTGCTTGTCGCGACTTGTTTCGCGCGCGAGAACGCGTGAATGGCCTTCGTCTCGTCGGTGGTCAGTTCGACGCGCGCCTCCGCGCCGGCGCCGGCGGCCGCGGCATTCACCATCGCCAGGCGCGGTGGGGCCTCGAACGATGCGAAGTGACCTGACCAGAATGCACGCGCCTCGTCGTGGGACTGCTCTTGTTGCCATGCGATGAAATCGGCGTACCGTGCCGCTGGCTGGAGCACCGGCGTCTCGCCGGCCGCGAATGCGGGATAGGCGCGAGAGATTTCGAGCAACACCAGCGGCCACGACCACCGGTCGAAGAGCAGATGGTGATTGGTCCACACCAACTCGAATTCCTCGTCTGCCAGGCGCATGAGCGCGATACGCATCAATGGCGCGCGGTCGAATGCAAAACCGTGCTCACGATCGAGAGCCAGCAGCTCGTTCGCCCGGCGGGTCCGCTCGGCGGGAGCGAGGTCGCGCAGATCGTGTTCCGCCCACGGAAGTTCGGCGCGAATGCGAACGACCTGCAGTGAACGTGGCAGTCCCTCGCTCACGAAAGACGTGCGCATGATCGCATGCCGCGTGGCGACGAACTCCCACGCGGCACGAAGCGCGTCGACGTCAACGTGGCCGCGCAGCATGTACCGCCACTGCTCGAAGCCCGGATCCGTTGCGGGATCGGCGTATCCGACGAACAGTTCCTGAAGCGGCGTGAGTGGATAGATGTCCTCGATGTCGCTGGCGTCGCCGACGATACGGTCCAGTGTGGCCTGATCGAGGGCGGCGAGGGGGAAGTCGGACGGCGTATAGCCGCGCACTCCCGGTGCGGAGCAGTGCGAAATGATCCCCCGCAGGGCGGCTGCATATGCATCCGCGACTTGGTGCATCGTCTCAACCCGATGCGCGCGCCTGCTGTAGCTCCATCGCGCTTCGAGCCTCCCGTGCACCACCAGCGCGTTGATCTCGACGAGATGCGGACGTCTCGTGCGGGAGCCATACCAGGATCCGGTGGACTCGCTCGCAAATCCCATCAGCGTCGAATCGGCCACCACCTGGTCGAACTGGCCAAGATAGTTGAACACGACGTCGGGAGTCGTTTGCGCGCGCAGCGTTTCCGCGCCATCGAGGTAGCGCAGCAGGCCGTAGCTCACGCCTCGACGCGGTGCGCCGCGCAGCAGCTCCTTCGTTTCCTTGAGGCGTGTGCCGATATCGGACGCTCCAAGCCGCAAACGTACGGGAAAGATCGTCGTGAACCAGCCCATTGTACGAGACACATCCGCGGACTCGACGACGTCTTCGCGGCCGTGGCCTTCCAGGTTCACCACCACGTCGCCCGCGCCGAGCCACGCGCCGAGACACTCGCCGAGTGCCGCGAGCAGCACTTCGTTGATCTGGGTGTTGTAGGCGGCGGGAACAGACTGGAAGAGCGCGCGCGTCTCGGTTTCATCCAGTCGGACCGTCACGGTCTCCGTGTCGGATGCGAACCCGACGTCATCCGCCGGCATGTCGCGCGGAACGCGAAGCGACGCGGGCGAGCCCACGCGCTCCCAGTACGGCAGATCTCCCCGCAGCGCGTCCAGCAGCGTCGGATCCGCAAGCCGCGCCGCCCACGCGCTGAACGGCGTGGTGCGCGGCGGAAGCACAATCGCCTCTCCGCGCTGCCGCTGGAGATATGCCGTTTCCAGATCTTCGCGCAACACCCGCCACGACACGCCATCGATGGTGAGGTGATGCGCGGCAATCAGCAGGCGCGGATGTTCCCCGGCGCCGAAGCGAATGAGACCAGCGCGCAGCATCGGACCAGCGGCGAGATCGAGCGAACCCTGGACCCGCGCGCAGACATCGTTCAGCGCGGCAGCGTGCAAGACGTCCGTGGGCGAACCCACCTCCGCGACGTCGATCTCAGCGTTCGGCGCCTCAGCGACCAGTCGTTGGCGCCACGCGTCGCCGATGCGTTCGAAGCGCAGCCGCAGACTGTCGTGGTGGCGCGTGACCGCATCGACGGCGGCGGCGAGCAGCGCGACGTCCACGCCCAGCGGCATGATGAACATGAGCGCCTGATTCCAGTAGTGCAGCTCGTCGGACTGGGTTTCGAAGAACCAGTGCTGCACCGGTGTGAGTCGCACCGGCCCCTCGGTCTCGGCTTCCGCACGTGCGGCGTGCGCGACGCGCGCCACCCGCGCGAGCTGCGCAATCGTGGGCCGATGCAGCAGTTCCGTGAGCGTGACACGCAGTCCGCGCTCGGCTGCGCGCGACAGGATCTGGACGCCGAGCAGCGAGTCGCCGCCCAATTCGAAGAAGTTGTCGTCGGTACCCACTCGGTCCAGACGGAGCACACTGGACCAGATTTCGGCGAGCGTGCGTTCCGCCGGATTGCTCGGTTCCACGAAAGCGCGAGAGAGTGCCTGTCGCTCGACCTCGGGCACCGGAAGGGCACGCCGATCGACCTTCCCGTTGCTCGACAACGGCAGCGTCGGAAGCCACACGAACAGCGCCGGAACCATGTATTCGGGGAGTGTGGCGAGGAGATGAACTCGCAACGCCGCAATGGACGGCAACTCACCGTCCGCCACCATGTACGCCACAAGTCTTCGATCGCCTTGCTCATCGCGCGTTACGACGACAGCGTCACGCACGCCCCCGTGCGTGAGCAACGCGCTCTCGATCTCGCCGAGCTCGATGCGGAAACCCCGCACCTTCACCTGGAAGTCGAGCCGTCCCAGGAATTCGATGGTGCCGTCGGAACGCCATCGTGCGCGATCGCCCGTGCGGTACAGGCGTGCCCCGTGCTCCGAACCGTGCGCGAACGGATCACTGATGAATTTCTGCGCCGTGAGCGCCGGACGACGGTGATAGCCACGCCCAACCTGCACGCCGCCGATGTGCAGTTCGCCAGGTACGCCGATTGGCGTCGGCCTACCTCGGGAGTCGAGCACGTAGAGTCGCGTGTTCGCGATCGGGCGTCCGATGGGAACGACCGCGGGGGCGGGCGGACACGGCCAGTATGATACATCCACCGCACACTCGGTGGGCCCGTAGAGATTGTGCAGGCGTGCCGAGGGCAGCGTGCGCTGGAACGAGGCTACGAGATCCGGCGCCAGCGCCTCGCCGCTGGCCATGACGTCGCGCAGCGAGGTGCTTCCGGCGGCGTCCGGGTCCGCCAGAAATGCGCGCAGCATGGACGGCACGAAGTGACAGACCGTGACGCCGTTTGCCGAGATGGTCTCTGCCAGGTATGCCGTCTCGCGGTGTCCGCCGGGACGTGCGAGCACCAACCTTGCGCCGGTGAACAGCGGCCAGAAGAATTCCCAGACCGACACGTCGAAGCTGAACGGTGTCTTCTGCAGCACGACATCGCGCGGCACGAGCTGATACTCGTGCTGCATCCATTGCAGGCGGTTCACGATACCACGATGTGCGTTGAGCGCACCTTTTGGCCGGCCCGTCGACCCCGACGTGAAGATCATGTATGCCAGGTCGTCCGGAGCAACTGGAGGCAGCGGATTGATGGCGGCACTCGCGGACTCGGCGTCGACGACATCGTCCAACCATATCACCGACATGAGGGCGGGCAGCAGGTGGGCGACGCGGCGCTGCGCAAGCACCACCGGCACCGCGGCATCCTCCAACATGAAGGCCAGGCGGTCTGCGGGATGATCGGGATCGAGCGGCACATACGCTCCACCCGCCTTGAGCACCGCCACGAGGGCGACGACCAGATCTACCGAACGCTCCGCGCAAACGCCCACCAGAACGTCGCGGCCCACACCGCGCTCGCGAAGCCGGTGCGCCAGCGCGTTTGCTCGCGCGTCGAGTTCGGCGAAGGAGAGCGAGCGTACCTCATCGATCACCGCCGTCGCATCCGGCGTACGGGCGACCTGGGCTGCCATCAGACTGACGAGTGTGTCATGCTCGCTGTACGGCGCTCGGGTGTCATTCCATTGTTCGACCACCAGCGAGCGTTCGACCGGCGACAGTGCCGTGAGATCTCCGACGAGCCCATCGGGATAAGCCGCGATGCCCTCGAGCAGCGTTGCCAGGTGCTCGAGCAGCCGCTGTGCGGTCGCGTCATCCACCGTGTGGCGCTCGTGCTCGAGTTCCAGACTGATCTGCTTTCCGCCGTAAATCAGCGCTGTGAGCGGGAAGTTGGTGCCGCCGTACAAGTGGAATTCCCGCGTGGTCATGGCGCCGCCATCCAGCTGCAATGTTTCCTGCAGCGGGAGATTCTCGAACACCACCTGGCTGCCGAACAGCGGGGTATTGGAGCCGACTTCGCTCCATCGCTGCACGTACTGGAGCGGTGTGTGTTCGACCTCGAAGAGCGATCGCCACTCGTCCCGCAGCTCCTTGAGCCACGCGGCGACGGTACTCTCCGGTCGCACCTGTACTCGGACAGGCAGTGTGTTGATGAAGAGGCCGACCATGTCATCCGCACCTTCGATCGTTCCCTTGCGACATGCGCGCGTGGCACCGAAAACCACGTCGTCCTCGCCGGAGTGGTGCGCCAGCAGGAGCGCCCACGCGCCCTGCACGACATTATTGAGCGTGAGGGTGTTGGCGCGCGCCAGGCGTTCGACCGCGGCGGTCGTTTCGGCGTCCAGCATTCGATGCTGGAGTCCACGTCCGTGGCGCGCCGCATTCGTGTCGAAGAACCCCAAGGGCAGCGGAGTCGCGCCAGGCAGTCCACGCAGGCGTTCGCGCCAGAACGATTGGTGGCGCGTGAAGTCCTGCGCGTTGTACCACGACACGAAATCGCGATAGGGCCGCCGCTGCGGCAACACAGCCGGGCTGGCGGCCAACGTTGCATCATAGGTGGCAAACACTTCCCGTAGCACGATCGCAAACGATCGGCCGTCCATCAGGATGTGATGGAAAGTCCAGACCATGCGCCACTCATCGTTCGCCAGGCGCACGAGCGCAACACGTTGCAACGGCGCGGCGCGGAGATCGAATCCGGCCGTCCGGTCGGCGGCCAGAAACGCACGCATGCGCGCGGCGATGTCTTCGGCACCTGAGGTGTCCGACCAGTCGAGTTCCGACACGATCGGCGGCGCCGACTCCTGCACTTGTTGCTGTGGCTCCGGTACGTGCTCCCATACGAGCGTCGTGCGGAGGGCATCGTGACGCGCACTGATGCGCGCCCACGCGTCGCGCATCGCGTTTGGCTCCACGCGTTCGTGCAGCGCGCTGACCATCTGCACGACATCCACGCCGGAGCGCGGCGCCCGCAGGTGGTTCACCAGCATGGCCGCCTGCAGGGACGCGAGCTGGTAGGAGGCGGTCGAGGATGCCATCGCTTACTGCCTGCCCATTCGGCTCGCCATTCGGCGCACGGTGGTTCGACTCGTGATGCGTCGAAGCGTGGCGAGGAGTTGTCGGGACCCCGACCTGGTCAGGAATTGACGTGGCGCGTTACGGAAGGCGATGGAAAGCGCTCCGAGCGAGAAGTCGGCAAACCCGGCATTGGCCAGATCCTCTGCGCCGTCCCGACTCGCTGACGCGCGCCAGCCACGTTGCCGTCGCAGATGGTCGCGCAACGTATCGAGCTCGGGCATCTCACCGCGCGCCGCGGCGGCCGTCGCGAGGCGTGGTTGCGTGCGGGCGTAGATCTCCGCGTACGCGTCCGCGAGCACCTCCGACGAGAAGGCGGCGCGCGTCGCATCTGAACATCTCTGCATGTCGTGCGGACCGTCGATCCACTCTTGCAGGCGCGCCGCGACGTCGTCGTCCGGCGCGTCGGCAGCGAACAGGATGCCGGTGACCCCATCGATGATGGCTTCACGGAGCCCAAGGACGTCGGGAGCGGCTACCCGCGCTCCACAGGCGGCAGCCTCGGGCGCGACGTTCCCGAATCCTTCCGATCGCGAGGTCATCAGCACCACACCGCCGGACGATGCCACCGCGCGATAGAACGCCGGGATTTCCCCGAAGGGCACACGTTCCCAGCGCTCCGGCACGAGCGGTTCGGCTCCCTGTTCGAGAAACGCCTCCAACTTCGATTCGTGCGGATCGGCGATCCAGACGCGGGCGCCATGAGCGGCCAGTCGTCGCGCGATCCGCGTGAACCGTGGAAAATCCTTTTCCGGTGCCGTGGTCCGGCCAACGAACGCGACGATCGGAGGACCGCCGCTCTCAGCGCTGGGCGGCGAGAAGCGGTCCACGTCGATCGCATTGCGTACGACCTCGATTTGCAGGTCGGTGTATGGCTGATTCACCTCCGCCATGCCCCTCGATATTGCAGTGTACGCCACGCAGTTCGTATGACTCCAGTTGTCCGACAGGGCCCCCCGGGCCGTCACCACTACGCGCGCCGTGCCGCGCGCCATCCGCGCGACCAATTCAGCGGCGGGATCCGACGCCGTCATGTGCACGACGTCGAACTCTCCGCGGTCGAGCCGCTCCGCCAAGCGGGACAGCGGACCGAGTGTGGCACGTCCCGTTTCGACGAACTCCGCGAGGCGATTGGACCCTTTGCAGAACCAGTACTCGCAGTCGATCCCGCGCCGCGACATCTCGCGGCCGAGGAGCAGCATGGACGTGGAAACACCACCCGTGTCGCACAGACTCCGAAAGAGAAGAACGCGCATGCGCGGGGACTGGCCCGGGCGCCCGAAGGCTACGCCGGCAGCGTGTCCGCGTCGATCATCTGGCCCATTGCCACGACGATATGACGCGGCCCCTCGAACGGGTCCCGCGCATGGGTCACGAGCATGTTGTCGAGCATGACCACGTCGCCCTTCTGCCACTTGTTCCTGACGGCCACCCGTTCGAAGACTTCGCCAAGGTGCTGCATCGTTTCGTCCGGAATCACAGAGCCATCCCCGTAATAGACATTGCGCGGCAGATCCTGATCGTCGAACAGGGCACGGAGCCCCTCGCGCGTGTCTTCATCGACGCAGTAGATGTGGTGAATCTGCACCTGATTGAAGAAGAGCTCCTCCTTCGTCTTGGGGTGCTTCACCGTGCCCCTCGTGCGGTTGATCACGCGCAGACCACCGTCCGCCGTCCATTCGAAGCTACTGCCGGCGTCCCTGCACATCTGTTCGACTTTGGCCTTGTCGGTGGTGTGGAAGAATTCCTCCCACGACGGGTCCACGCCCTTGGAGAAGTTGCGGACGTACATCAGTCCCTTCTCGCGGAATTCCTTCAGTACCGCGGGGTCGATGTGCCGGAGCACCGTGCGCGTATCGAAGATCGGCGTACAGCCACCGACCTTTGCCGCCGTGACGCAGTGGAAGCTGATCTTGTTGGGGAACGTCGGCAGGTGCGCGCTCTCGCTGTGGTAGAGGATCATCTGGTCTGCCGGGTATGGCGTGGACTCGTAGATCTTCTCGCCGGCGGCGTTCTTGGGCAGGTCGCCGTAGTCGCCGAACAGCTCTCCGTACACCGACTTGGCCGCCCGCTCGAAGTCCGCCGGCGACGGCAGGTTGAAGTTCCGGAACAGGATGCCGCCGTGCACCAGCAGCTGCGCCTCGATCCACTCGCGGTTCGCCAGGTTCCATTCCGCCAGCACGATGCCGTCCGCTGTGGGTTCGATCACCAGCGGCAATGGCGCGTCCTCGCTCAGGATGTACGCGCGTACTCCCTCGGGCGCGGCAACGGGGCTCGTCTTCGATTGGCTGCTTTCTGCGGTGGCCGTGGACATGTTCAGTTACCTCACGAGACGGAAGACGAGAATGGCGAAGCCGACGAGACCACCGTTGGGCGCAGGGCTCGGCGACTGAGCGGCTAGCAGGGTGAAGGCGTCGTCCGGCATTACCGACGCCTCAATTGGACGCACACGAGACGCCCGATGTCACGCGGCGGCGTTGCACGCCACGCGACCGTCCAACTATCATATGTCCGTGGGCTGGCATTTGCCATGATTTCTGACTCGTTTTCGTCACGAATGCGACGCGGATTGCCATCCAGATACCGTTTGGTGGAGTCCCTCTTCTCCAGTCTCGGTCGGCCGTCGCGTCGCGACGTTGTTTCGTCCGAGTTGTAGCGCAACCTGCCAATAATCGTCCTACACGCAGTTGCATCGAAGGACGCCGGAAAATGACGCCCGGATTCACGGTACTCGCCGCTGGCTTGCCGTGGTCGGTCCGGGGAGCGTTTGGTGTGCCCCGCGAACGGGCGCGAGTGGAATCGACACCCTGGAGAACGCAGTAGTGGCCCTGGCGACTCAAGCGACTGTCCCCGAGGAGGTGGCCCGTGAAGGGGCTTACGTCCGCGACCAGAATGCAGCTCCGCCTCCGCTCGCGCGTCGCACGGTGCGGGGCGACTTGGCGCAGATCGTTGCAGACTTCCTGAAATCCGAGGATCTGATCTACCAGTTGACCCTGCGTGACATCCGGGTTCGGTACAAGCAGGCCGCGCTCGGTTTTGCATGGGCGCTGCTCCTCCCGGCCGCCGTCGTCATGGCCGGTATCGTCATCAGGTATGCCGTGGCCTACAGCTCCGGAAGAGGATTGCAGTCGGCCCAACTCGCCGGCATGGCGGTCAAGGCGGTGCCTTGGGCGTTTTTCGTCGGCTGCCTGAACACGGCGACTCCGAGCCTGGTGTCCAACAAGTCGCTCGTGACGAAGATCTACTTCCCGCGCGAGGTGCTTCCGTTGAGCGCGGTGCTTGCGCAAACCTTCGACTCCGCGATCGGCTTGATCCTCGTCGCCATGATCGTCCCCTTCTTTGGCGTCACGCTGTCATTGCAGCTTCTCTGGGTGCCGGTGCTGCTTGGCCT
>JANYIN010000155.1 GCA_025362035.1 Gemmatimonadaceae bacterium
GCTGGTCACGGATCCCGACTACTTCACGCTGGCGGCGCGCTTCTACGACGTGAACGGAGACGGCGCGCCCGACCTCTACACGTGCAACGACTTCGAAGACCCCGACCAGTTCTGGTTGAACGACGGAAAGGGAAATTTTCGCCTCACGCCGGCGCTGTCGGTTCGGGAAACCAGCAACACCTGCATGTCCGTGGATTTCGCGGACATCAATCGCGACGGGCATGTGGATTTATTCACGACCGACATGCTCAGCCCCACCCTTGCCGCACGACAGCGACAGATTGCCACGCACACCCCGCTGCCAAAGCGCGTGGGGCTGACCCCCGATCGCGGCCAGTGGATGCGCAATACGCTGCAACTGTCGCGCGGCGACGGCACGTGGGCCCAGGTCGCGGATTTTGCTGGCGTCGGTGCCACCGACTGGTCCTGGGGGGCGGCGTTCCTCGACGTCGATCTGGACGGCTACGAAGATCTGCTGGTGGTGAACGGACATCGCTGGGACGTTCGCGATGCCGATACGTTCGAGCGAATGCGGAACAGTTTCCCTCGCGTTCCGTGGAATCGTGAGCAAGGCGAATTTCCGCGCCTGGCAGTGCCTAGCGTAGCGCTACGCAACAACGGCGACGTGAGCTTTCGCGACGTGAGCCGGGAGTGGGGGTTCGGCGTGGACGACGCCATCTCGCAAGGCATTGCGCTGGCCGACTTCGACGGCGACGGCGCGCTCGATGTGCTGGTGACGCGACTGAATGCCCCGCCGGTGATCTATCGCAACGAGAGCGCCGCGCCGCGCGTGACCGTGCGGCTCAAAGGAACGTCGCCGAACAGCGCGGGCATCGGTGCTGTCGTCACGGTCCGAGCGGCGTCGTTGCCCACCCAGTCCCGCGAAATGACGTCCGGCGGCTACTACCTCTCGGGAAGCGACGCACAACTCACCTTTGCCACAGGACGCGATTCGCTGATTTCCATTGACGTGAAGTGGCGCGACGGCCGCCGGAGTACGCTGACCGGCGTCCGGGCGAATTGCCTCTACGAAATCGATCAAGCCGGATCGTCGCCGGCCGCCGGCACTGCCGCGACTCCGGCAGACTCAGCGCCGCCGCTGTTCGAGAACGCCACCGCCCTGCTCGGCGGGCACGTGCACGTGGACTCGATTTTCGACGACTACAGACGGCAGCCGTTACTGCCCAACAAGCTCAGCCAACTCGGGCCAGGCGTGAGCTGGATCGACGTGGACGGCGACGGACGCGAAGATCTCGTGGTCGGCACGGGCCGTGGAGGCGCGCTCACCGTGCTCCGCAACACGGGCACGCATTTCACTGCTGTACATCCGCCTGGCCCCGCTGCCGCGTGGGATCTCACGACCATTCTGCCCGTCCCGGATGGCAAGGGCGGAATGTTGCTGCTCGCGGGGCAGTCGAGCTACGAGTCGTCGTCTCCTGCGCAAGCGCTGAGCGTTCCGTCCGTGCTTGGCTTCGCGCTCCGCGGCGGGATTCCGCAAACCCCCATCACGATCGCTCCGCCCGAAAGCGCCAGCGTCGGTCCGCTGGCGCTCGGCGATGTCAACGGAGACGGTCGTCTCGACCTGTTCGTGGGCGCGCGCGTCGTGCCGGGGACGTGGCCCTTTCCCGCGCCGTCCCGGCTCTACCTTCGGGCCGCCGACGGCCGTTTCGTTCCGGATACGGTCAACGCGAGAGTGGTGGCCTCGCTGGGCATCGTGTCCGACGCGCTCTTCGCTGATCTGGATGGCGATGGCTGGCCGGAGTTGGTCGTGGCGGCGGAATGGGGCCCCATTCGGATTCTGCACAATGAGCGCGGCCACTATCGCGACGTGACGCGTGAATGGGGCATGTCCGGGGTGACCAGCCGCTGGAATGGCCTGGCGGTGGGCGACTTCGATGGTGACGGACGATTGGACATCGTGGCCACCAGCTGGGGACTCAATGTGCCGTGGACGGCATCGCCAGACCGCCCGTACGAACTCGTCGTGGGCAACTTTGGCGCGAGTGGTCCAGGACTCGTATTCGCCAGACGCGACTCGGCGACCGGGCGCGAGATGCCGCTGGAGTCGTTCTCGCAGATCATTGCCGTCTTTCCCGGCGTGCACGACCGCGTCGCGTCGTTCGCCGACTACTCGAAGCGTTCCGTGGATGATGTGTTCGGCGACGCCACGAAGACGGCCGCGCGCCTCGGCGCCACGACATTCGAGCACACGCTGTTCCTGAATCGCGGGGGGCGATTCGAGGCGCACGCGCTTCCCCGTGCCGCACAGATCGCTCCCGCTTTCGGGGTGGTCGTCGCTGACTTCGACGGCGATGGCCACGAGGATCTGTTTCTGGCGCAGAATTTTTCGCCGACCGACATGGCCACCATGCGCTTCGACGCCGGCGCGGGTCAGATTCTGCTCGGCGACGGGCGCGCGGGATTCCGGGCGCTCGGCGTGCGCGAGTCGGGCATTGCGGTGCTCGGAGATCAGCGCGGCGCGGCGGCTTCCGACTACGACGGCGACGGACGTGTGGATCTCGCCGTTTCGCAGAACGGCGCGGCGACCACGCTCTGGCACAATGCCCGCGCTGTGCCGGGATTGCGGGTCCATGTATTCGGAGGACCCGATAATTCCCTGGGCGTGGGCACCCAGCTGCGCATCGTCATGGGTGCTGTCCGCGGTCCGGTGCGTGAGGTGCGGGCTGGCGGGGGCTACTGGTCCATGAACGGCGCGGTGACGGTGCTCGCGCGGCCTGCCGGAGCCAACGCGCTCTGGGTGCGCTGGCCCCTGGGGCTGGAGCAGGTGGTGCCCATCACGCCAGGGCAGCGCGACGTGATGCTGCGCCGGCCCCCGTAAGCGCTTTCGGACTGCTCATCCGCGTCGTGCTACTTGCCGGAGAGGGCGGCTTCGATGACGGGGCGTAGGGTGATGAACGGGGCTGGACCGACCACCTTGTGCGTACCCACGAAGAACGTGGGCAGCGAGTCCACTCCGGCCGCCTGGCCCCGCCGGACGTCGGCTTGCAGGAGCTTCATGCTGCGCGCCCGTTCGGTGCAGAGTCGCTGCGCGGGAGCGTTCACGCCGGCTGCGATCGCCAGCGAGTCGAGGAAGGGCCTGGCGTCCGGGAGGTCTTTCCACAGGATCTGCGTGTCGAAAATCCGTCCCGCCGTTTCCCAGAACTTGCCGGCGGCGGACGCACATGCCGCCGCGAGCGCGGAGGGCGTGGCATTCAGGTGGGCACTCGAGGGCATGTTGATGTAGGCAAAGCGCACGCGGCCCGTTGCCACGTACTCCTGCTTCACGAGCGGGTACACCTCATCGTACCAGCGCTTGCAGTCGGCGCACTGAAAGTCGCTGACCATGACGATCCAGACTTTTGCCGCGGAGTCGCCCATCACGCGACCTAGATCGGCACTGGTGGTGAAAGAGTCGGGCCGAGTGTCCTCGCGTGTGCGCTCTCCCAACTTTGCCTGGACGTACGGATTCACCCACGTTTCTGTGCGGCTTGCGGGCTTGTCACGCGAGCAGGCGGCGACGGCGCCGAACAGGGTCAACGCAATCGACAGTCTGCGGATCATATGGATGGCGTGAGGGGCGCTCAGGGCTTCAATCGCGACGGACCAGCCCGAGTCCAGATGACGACCACGCCACATCCCGCGTTTCGCCCCGCGAATTCGCCCGGTACGTCGGCCGGTCCGGTGTAGACTTCGATTCCCTCGATGTCCCGGATAGGCGTGGACGGGCCGAACCAGTTGTCCACCCGCTCGTCCACGATGTACTCGGGGCCGCAGCGCAACGGCGCCCTGGCCATGCGAATGGCGCAGTAGGTGCCACCGCCGCAGTCGATGTTGACGCCGCGAAGCCCTCGCATCGCGTCCTGCAGCGTGGAGTATCCCGCCCGTTCGATCTCCTCCCGCACTACGTACTGGCCGCGGCCATTGGCGCGGCGGCGCTCGAAGTCCACGTACCGCGGGGTGGGCGGTCGAGGCGCGGTGACCGCGACGCCGGCCAGCGGTTGGGCGGACTCGCGGCCGCCGCTAGTGGAGTCGATTTCGATCACTCGCGACATCGTCTCGCCGTGGCTCAACGCGAGGTAGACGCTGGTGAAGGGGAAGCCATTCGCGCGAACGTGAAGGCGCACGATACCGGCGGGGACGTCGGAGATGAGATAATTGCCAAGCGAGTCGGTGACGACTCTCGTGCCCGCGCCCCCCAGCACGATCTCAGCGCGGACGACCGCCCGCCCAGACGAACGGTCCACCACCATCCCCTGGATTCGCCCATTGCTTTTCTGCGCCATGGCGGCAGCCACGGGCATCGCGATCGCGCACAACAACCGAATAGGCGGGCGAACGCCTGCAGACATTCTACGCTCCGGCCTTTCGTGCCGGCGGGCCGGCACCTGGTGGCGGACTGGGAGTTCGTCGCGAGAATCCGACCTCTCTCCCCGTGCGGATCCAAACAGAGGGTTGCGACAGCCCAGGACTAGCGGTACGATAGCGACCGTTAACGGGTCGGAAGGGTTTCCGCTAGTAAAATATTGTCCTACCCTGTGACGTTTTGCTAGTTCCCCGAGCCTTTGTAGATGTTGAGTACGCCCCCCCCCCCGCCCACGGAGGTCTGGAAATGGTCACGGATCGCGCGCTGATCCAAAGGTTTCGCTGCCTTGCAGGAGGTATTGCGGCAGTGACGCTGTTCGCGGGAGTCGTTCAAGCCCAGGTAGTGGTCTTCTCGGGAAAGGTAACGTCGAACGGTGAGCCAGTTGGTGGAGCGCGGGTGGGCATCGGTACCCTCGGGGTGGGCGGCATCACTTCCACGGATGGCAGGTACAACTTCACGCTGGACATCTCCCGCTCGAAGGGGCGGACGGTGGACCTCGTGGCGCGGTATATCGGGTACAAGCCGAAGCGACTCTCGGTGCTGCTCGGTGCTGCCCGCGTCGACGCTGATTTCGACCTCGAGCGCGACATACTGAATCTGGAGCAGATCGTGGTCACGGGGGTGAGCGATGCGACGTCGCAGAAGAACACCGCGTTCTCCGTGGCGGTGGTGGACGCAACGGCGCTGAAGGAGGCTCCTGGCGTCAGCGCGATTGCCAGCCTCAGCGGCAAGGTGGCGGGCGCGAGCGTCGTGACCGTGTCCGGCCAGCCTGGCGCCGCACCGGCCATACGGTTGCGCTCGCCGGCGAGCATCACCGGCCAGACCGACCCCCTCATCATTGTCGACGGCACCATTACCCGCCAGTCGATGGCCGACATCGCGTCGGAAGACATCGAGCGGGTCGAAGTGCTCAAGGGGGCTGCGGCGAGCTCGCTCTACGGCTCCGATGCGGCGAATGGCGTGGTGCAGATCTTCACCAAGCGCGGCGCGTCACTCGCCGAGGGTCAGAGCTATTTCTCGTTCCGGAATGAGTACGGCCAGAGCAACCTGCCTCGCACGCTGGCGACCAACACGTCGCACGCATACAAGGTGCTTCCCAACGGCGACTTCGATCGGGACGCGAACGGAAACCGTGTGCTCAAGTCGGACCAGATCTCCGACAATTCCTATCTCAAGACGTACGATCAGCTCGGACAGGTATTCAAGCCCGGCAACTTCCAGACGAACTACGCGTCATTCGGCCAACGCCGCGGAGAGAACAACTTCAACGCATCGTTCCAGAACACCAGGGAAACGGGCGTACTGAATCTCATGACGGGATTTCGCCGGCAGAATTTCCGCCTCAACATCGATCAGGCGCTCACCGACAAGATCGACGTGTCCACCGGCGCTTTCTACGGCCGCTCGCACGCCGACCAGGCGGAAGACGCCGGGATTTTCTTCGGGTTGCGCTTCCTCGAGCCGAATATCGACCTGCTGGCGCCGAACAAGGATGGAACACCGTACAACGCCCTCATCAAGCAGCCGCCGCAGTCCGGCAATCTCAACAATCCACTTTACGCGCTGTCGCAGGATCAGATCGAGAATGACCGCGACCGCTTCACCGGCACGGGCAAACTGCGCTACCGGCCGCTCACCTGGCTGACGGCGGAGGGCAACGTCAACTACGACGTCGCCAATCAGAGCTACAAGAACTTCCAGCCCATCGGGTTCCAGAACTCCGCCGGCGCGAAGAACAAGGGCCACCTGTTCCAGCAGGCCGACAATAACCGGTCCTACAATACCGGTGCGA
>JANYIN010000161.1 GCA_025362035.1 Gemmatimonadaceae bacterium
CGAACGGCGAAGATGTCCAGGATCAATTCCGCGCGGTCCACCACGCGTGTGCCGACCGCGTCCTCGATGTTCTTACCCTGGCTGGGTGTCAGCTCGTCGTCGAATATGATGAGCGTCGCCTCCTTCTCGGCGACCATCAACTTCAACTCCTCGATTTTGCCCTTTCCGAGATAGGTCCCGGGATGCGGCCGGTCGAGCTGTTGCGTGAGAAATCCCACCACCACGGCACCCGCCGTGTCGGCCAAGCGCTCCAGCTCCTTGAGATGTTCGTCGAGCAACTTGCGGGCGCCGGCGCGCTTGATGGGCGCGCCGATGAGGAGTGCCCGGTCAATCGGGGCAGTGACCGTGATGAGTGCGCGTGAGATGCGAAAACCTCTTATTGACGAGTGGTGCCGCCGAACGCCGTGAACTTTCCGGTGGAGCTATACGGCACGGTGAAGTTACCCACGACCGTGCCCACCGTCACGTCACCCGTGACATGATAGTCCACGCCGCCCGTGTTCATCAGCTGCCGGCCAGCTGCGCCGATACCACTGTACGAGAAGCTCACCGGAATGGTCACGGTGGTGGAGTCGCCGGACTGCACGGTGAACCGGTTATCCACGACACCGGTGGCGAGCCCCACGTTCTCGCCCACGGTCACGCTATAGGTCATACGCGTGGCATCCAGCCGGTAAGCGTTCGGATTGAAGACGTTCAGCTTCACGGCGAGATTGCCGCCGGTCAATCCCACGCTCTGCACGGCCACGTCCTTCAGTTGAACCACGGGTTGTTGAAAGGCCTGCTTGCCCAGCATGCTGCAGCCGGCGGTGATCGCGATGGCGGCCGTAGCCGCACCCAACACAAGACGACGCATGACTCACTCCTCCGTTTGGTGTTTTCCGCTCAAGTCGGCGTCTCCTTCTTCACTGCCCTGCTCACGCCGCCGCAACTCCTCCCACCACGCCAGCCGTTTCGCGATTTCCTTCTCGAAACCAAAGGGGCCCGGCGTATAGAACGCCGAGCCGGCCAGCGCTTCCGGGAGGTACTCCTGCGGGATGTATGCCGCCGGGACGGCATGCGCGTACTGATACCCCTTGTTGTACCCCAGTTCCTTCATCAGGCTGGTGGGTGCGTTGCGGATGTGCAGCGGCACGCCCTCAGCCGGATGCGCTCGCGCCGCTTCCAGCGCGGCCTGGAGCGCCATCTTGCTGCTGTTCGACTTGGGTGCGGTGGCCAGGTAGATCACCATCTGCGACATGGGCAGATAGCCTTCGGGTGCGCCGAGCATGTGATACGCGTCACGCGCGGCCACCGCGAGCTTGAGTGCCTCCGGGTCCGCCAGGCCAATGTCCTCGGCCGCCATCGCGATGGCGCGACGGAAGATCACCATCGGGTCCTGTCCACCTTCCAGCATGCGGGCCATCCAGTACAGCGCTGCCTGCGGGTCGCTGCCGCGCAGCGACTTGTGGAACGCACTGAGAATGTTGTAAGTCTCCTCGCCGCCCTTGTCGTAGCGCGCGAACCGCAGCTGTGCGGCGTCACGCACCACCTGCGTGGAAACGAGACCGCCGTTACCGACGTGGTCCGCGGCCGCTTCCAGAATCGTGAGGGCGCGGCGCGCGTCGCCGTCGGCCTCACGAGCCAACAGCGCGACCGCGTCGTCCTCCATGGTCAGCGACAGTTCTCCAAGTCCACGTTCCACGTCTGCGAGCGCGCCACGCAAGACGCCGCTGATGTCGTCCGTTGACAGCGGCTGAAGGACGAAGACGCGCACGCGGGACAGCAGCGCCCCATTGATCTCGAAGCTGGGATTCTCCGTCGTGGCGCCGATGAGGGTGATCGTTCCTGCCTCCACATGCGGCAAGAACGCATCCTGCTGCGCCTTGTTGAAGCGGTGGATCTCGTCGGCAAAGAGAATGGTGCCGCGTCCCGTGTCGAGGCGATCCTGTGCCTCACGCACGATTTCGCGAACGCGCGGTACTCCCTCGGTGACGGCGCTGAACGAGACGAACTCCCGATCTGTGTATCCGGCCACGAGCCGCGCGAGTGTCGTCTTGCCCGTACCGGGCGGTCCCCAAAAGACCATTGAAGTAACGGTCCCCTTCTCGATGCTCTCGCGCAGGGGCTTGCCGGGTGCCAGCAGGTGGCGCTGCCCCGCGAACTCATCGAGCGTGCGCGGGCGCATGCGCGCCGCGAGCGGCTGGGGTGGTGCGGCCGCCGAGAAGAGCGATGGACCGCCGGGCTTGGTGCGAGGAGGGCGTCGTTCGGCCATGCTACGCTCCCGCCACGAGGCGCGCGACGAAGTACGTGGCCGTGCCGCCCACGAAGGCAAGCGGAAGGTGCCAGCCGCCGCGGGCGCGAAACTCCGGCACCAGGTTCGACATGCCGACGTACAGCGTCACGCCCGCGGCCAGCGCCAGTCCGTGATCGCGGAGTCCGGCGATCTGCTCGGTGAGCACCACGCCGGCAAAGGTGGCCAGCCCCAACGCCCCAGCGGCCATCAGCGCGCGCTGCCGTCCGTGCCCCGCGGCGAGGAACAGGGAGGAAATGGCGAGACCCTCCGGGACCTTGTGGAGCAGCACCGCCACGAACACCAGCGCGCCCACCGCGTTGCCCACACCGAAGCCGCTCGCCACCGCAACGCCGTCCACGAAGGTGTGCAGCAGCAGCCCAACCAGCGCGGCGACGCTGACCGCTTCGCTGACGTGGTGCGTTTCTTCGCCGAAGTGAAAATGCGCGCCGATGACGTGCTGCGTGAGGTGCACCGCGAGATATCCCATGAGGGCGATGACCGCAGCGTTGCTTCCGCCGCGCGCGAGCGCGTCGGGCAGGAGATCGATCATGGCGACGGCGATCATGAAGCCCGCGGCGAAGGCGAGCATCGCGTCCAATGCGCGGACGCTCCATCGAGCGCGACCGACCACCGCCGCCGCGCCGAGCAGGTTGGCTCCGGCCGCGGCGACAGCATATCCGAGCATGCGGCCGGTCACGCGGTCACGCGCGCTCCAACTTCAGGCGCTCTGCAGCGGCGGCCAGGGCGTTCACGAGATCGGGCGCGGGCGGGAAGGCACGCCGGTCGATCTTCCAGCTCTTCGTATCGAGTTGACCCGTTTCCTCCAGACCGCGTCCCTCCAGCAGGTAGAGCCACTTGTCGGACGTCGAGTAGACGTACAGCTCGAGGTGCTCGTTCAGCGAGAGCTGGTCGTCGGAGGTGTACACGCTCACCTGCGTTCCCCCGAACCGCGCCAGCAGCAGTCGCAGCTTGGCGATCATGTCGCGGACGTCGCCCAGCGGCAGCGACTCGCTCTTCCAGCTGCGGCCGCTTCGGAGGTCGTCCACGTGCAGATCGACGGCCGGCGGCATCAGTTCGGTGAGCGTCCAGAACAGTTCGACCACCCGCTCTGCGGTGGCCCCGATATGGGCCGTGTAGATGCCATCCTGTTCCGAGAACGTGAACGCGTCGGTGCTGGCGCGGAAACGCCGCCAGATCGACGCCTCGGGCTGATTACCGCGAAATAGCATGCGTGCCTAGTGGCTGGTCGAAGTCCCCACGGTGGCCTCGAGCGACGCGACCGTTCGCGGCAACTCGGCGAGCAGCGACTCTGGCGTGTTCCGTGCCGGAGTCTCGAGCACCAGCTCGAGCAACGCGTGCAGAATCTTAGCATAGATCGGTCCCGCCGGAACGCCCGCGCGGCGTAGATCGTCTCCTCCAATCGCCAGATCGGCAACTTCGATGGCGTCGAAGCGGCCGATCACGAACCGGCGATGCAGCGCGCGCACCTCGGCGGCTGGTGGCGCTGGCTGCCCCGCATCGCGCATGGCGCTCCATCGCGCCGCCGCCAGGCGCAGGAATCCACCCGCGTGGAGTCGGCCCACCCGCGCCAGCCAGCGGCGCACCTGAGCGTCGTCCGGTTCGCCGCGGCGCAGCGAGTGCGACAATGAATCACCGACCTCCCGCCAGCGCGCGACGAGTGCGGCGGACCAGTTGATTTCGGACTTGGAGAAGCGGAGCGCGGTCATCGCCTGCCGCGCATCGTCATCGGAGCCGTCAAGGAACAGTGCCGCCACCCTGTTGTTCGTTCGCCGCGGCGCGCGGCGACCACCCGGGCGGTCCTGGGGAAGCCGGTCCAGTGTCGCCAAGGCAACGTCGTCCAGCGACGCGAGAGCCGGAATCAAGACGCGTAGCGCGCCGGTGTCTCGCCAGAGCCGGATGGCTGCGCCGGGACACTTCACCTGCGCCATCGTCTTCACGAGCTCCTGCTGTACGCGCTCGGCCGACAGTCGGGTTAGGTGCGGCGCGGAAGACCGGATGGCGGCCAGCGTTTGCGGATGGATCTGGAACTCATAGCGCGCCGCGAAGCGGATGGCGCGGAGCGCGCGCAGGCGATCCTCCCGCATCCGATCCTCCGCCACGCCGACTGCTCTGACCAACTTTGCGGCGATGTCCTGCTGTCCGTGGAAGGGATCGGCAAGGTCGCCGGTTTTCGGGCGATAGGCGATCGCGTTGATGGTGAAGTCTCGTCGGGCCAGGTCGTCGTGCAGACTGGCGCCGAACTCGACCTCGGCGTGCCGGCCGTCCGTCTTCACGTCGCGCCGAAATGTGGTGACCTCGTGTGGCACCTCGTCCTCGCCCAGCACGCAAACCGTGCCGAACTGGATCCCGACAGGAATGGTGCGACGGCGACCGAAGAGCTCGCGTACCTGTTCCGGCGTGGCCTGGGTAGCCAGGTCCCAGTCGAGTGGCTGACCTCCCAGTAGCGCATCGCGAATGGCGCCGCCCACACACCACGCCTCGAAGCCGGCCCGTTCGAGGCGGTCCGCAATTTCGAGTACGCTTTTGGTTGGGCGGAGAGGAAGCATGGGGCGGCCTCGACGGCCATTCGGATCCTCAGCTTACCGGATGCGGGCCACGATTTGTAGCCCCATGGGGTTCCGCCGACAAACATTTGCCGCGATATTTCACTCACCCTTCAGCGACCCAACACGTGCCCGATCTCCTTCCCTATCTCGACGCCGCCTCCGCGCATCCCGAATTCAAGCGGGACCTTCTGGAGTACGTTCGTGGCGGGAATGCTCCGCGTATCGAGCTGAACGGCAGGGCACCGCGCGTCAAGGTCCAACGCGTGCTGACGCAGCTGTTGCACGCGCACCCGGAGCTGCCAGTGGAGCGCGTCAGGCTCTCGGCGACGTCGGGCTGCTCGGACTTCACGGGCGAGCTGGTGGCGGTGGCGGGCGAGCGCGAGCATCGGTTCAGCTTCGAGTGGTGCTGCGCCTGGAAGGCTCAGCAAGAAGGGTGGACGGATTGCTTTGGCTTGCCGGATCAGATGCGGGCCGCCAGGGAGTTCGGATGGCGATGCTTTTCGCGCTGGGAGCCGGTAGACTGACCTCTCGCTGGTCGTCGGGCATTCACAGACACGCAGTCCAACGCAGCGACGAGATCGCGCACGAGATCCTCGGCGCACTCGATTCCCACTGACAATCGCAGCAGTCCGTCGGAGATGCCGGCTACACGCCGTGCCTCCGCGTCCATCGAGGCATGGGTCATCGTGGCCGGATGCGCCACCAGGCTCTCGACGCCGCCGAGCGACTCGGCCAAGGTAAAGCACTCGAGTGCGTCGGTGACTTGCTCCGCCGCAGCCATGCCGCCCGCAAGTGAGAAGCTCACCATCGCGCCGAACCCACGCTGCTGAGAGGCCGCCAGCGCGTGGCCCGCGTGCGACGTCAGCCCGGGATAGTGGACGGCCAGGACGGCGGGATGAGCGCAAAGCGCAACGGCGATTTCACGGGCGTTCTCTTCGTGTACGCGCATCCGCGCGAACAGCGTGCGCACACCGCGCAGGGTGAGGTAGCAATCGAACGGCGCGCCCGTGATGCCCAGGCAGTTCGCCCACCAACCGAGCGTTTCGAGATGCGCCGGTTCACGCGCCACGACCGCGCCGCCGACCACGTCGCTGTGGCCGTTCAGGTATTTCGTGGTGGAGTGCACCACGATGTCCGCGCCGAGCGTGAGCGGCTGCTGCAAGGCAGGCGAGAGGAAAGTGTTGTCCACCACCACGATGGCGCCCGCCGCATGCCCGGCGGCGCACGCGCGTACCACGTCGGTGATGCGCAGCAGGGGGTTGCTCGGCGTCTCCACCCAGAGCAACGCGGGCCGACACCTGGCGATGGTCTGTTCGACGTTCGGCGCCGTGAGGTCCGCGAAGGTCACATCAATCTGACCGCGCTTCGCCAACGCGGTGAGCAGGCGATACGTGCCGCCATAACAGTCGTGCGCGGCAAGGACACGTCCTCCTGGCGGCACCAGCTGCAGGGCCAGCGTGACCGCGGACATTCCAGTGCTCGTCACCACTGCCCCGCATCCCTCCTCGAGTTCCGCCAGGGCCGCTGCCAACTGGTCGCGAGTGGGATTGCCGGAGCGCGTATAGTCGTACGTCCGCTTCCGGTTGAATCCGGCGAAGGAAAAGGTGGACGATAGATGAATGGGCGGCACGACGGCGCCATGATGCGCGTCGGTGGCGATGCCAGCGCGCACGGTGCGCGTGGCAGTGGACAGTTTCTTCGCGGACATGATCAGCGAGCCAGCGCGGAGGTGAGAAGGGCACCGAGTCGAGCCGGCTCGGTGAGAAAGGCGTCGTGGCCGAAGCGCGTGCGAATGACGTGATGGTCCTGAAGACGCGGCAGGCGGCGCGAGAACGCGCGCACGAGCGACGGCGGCACGAGCGTGTCCCCCTGCGCAGCGATCACGGTGGTGGGGACGTCGATGCGTTCGGGCGCGACGCGGTGCAGATCCGCCGAGAGCGAGAGCGACAAGAATCGCGAGGGCGACATGCGGTCCGCGAAACGAACGCCTGACGAAATCAGGTATCGTTCGACGTCGAACTCCACGGTGCCGGCATCGTGAACGGCCACCGCGTCGAACCGCTCGGAAAACTCATTTGCCGTGCGGTACGTGGTCATCGCGAGGGCGCGGCCCAGCGCCATGCCGTCGCGCGCGCGTCCTGCGTCCAGCCCCAGCTCCACCACGCGACGCTGCACGGCGCGCAAGCCCGTGGCCATGGGATGCGACTGGTGCGCGGCGCTGATCACGACCAGGCGGTTGACGCGACGCGGCCATCGCTCGGCCAGCGCCATCGCGACCATGCCGCCGTACGACGCGCCCACGAGCGCATCGAGCCGGTCGATTTCCAATTCGTCGAGCAGGCGCACGATCCGGTCCGCCTGATCGTGGGTGGTGACGATATCGATCGGGCGTCCATCCGCCCCACAGCCGCCATCGAGGAAATCCACGCTCATCACGCGACGCCGCAGGGTGTCGAGCGGGCGCCCCGCACCGGCGACGCACTCCCACCATCCCGGGCCAGCATCGAGCTGATTGCGGACGACGTGCCGGCCGGCGGAGATGCCGCCCAGCGCCAGGATGACGGGCGCCCCGACGGGGCCGTTGATTTCATGGTCTTGCACCACTTCTGCGATGCTCGTCATGCTGCTGTTCTCGGGTGGATAGGAAAAAGGCCCCGGTCCTCAGAGAGGACCGGGGCCAAGAGGCGGTTA
>JANYIN010000170.1 GCA_025362035.1 Gemmatimonadaceae bacterium
TGGTCCGCCAACCCTCGCGCTGGACACGGAGCTTGTCGAGCAGTGGCTCGTGCGATTTCTCCGTGATGAGATGAGACGGCGCGGATTCGAGCGCGCCGTCATCGGTGTGTCTGGCGGTGTGGACTCCGCCGTGACTGCGTATCACGCGCGTCGCGCCTTCGGCGCCGAGCACGTGATCGGCGTGCGCATGCCATATCGAACCTCCAGTCCCGACAGCCTCGCACACGCGCAACTCGTGATCGACGCGCTCGGGATCGAGGCCCGCACGCTCGACGTCAGCGCCGCGGTCGATGCGTATCTGTCGAACGAACCGGACGCGGATGCCTCGAGGCGGGGAAACGTGATGGCGCGCATGCGGATGATCGCGTTGTTCGACCTCTCCGCGAAGCACCATGCCATTCCGCTGGGTACGGGAAACAAGACGGAGCGCCTGTTCGGCTATTTCACATGGCACGCGGACGATTCTCCGCCGATCAATCCGCTGGGCGATCTCTTCAAGACGCAAGTCTGGGCTCTGGCGCGCCACCTGGGTGTGCCCGATGTCATCATCGGAAAGGCGCCGTCGGCGGACCTCGTCGTTGGGCAGACCGACGAGGGCGACTTCGGCATCAGTTACGCGAAGGCAGATGAGATTCTCAACTGGCTGTTGAACGGTTATGGCGAAGCCGATCTGGTGGATCGAGGCTTCGACGCCTCCGACGTTGCCGTAGTGCGCAAGCGATTGGCGAGCACGCACTGGAAGCGGAGATTGCCAACTGTCGCCATGCTGAGCTCGTCGTCGATCGGGGACAGTTACCTGCGGCCGGTGGACTATTGATGCTGTGGAAGATGGACCTAATTCGGTATCTCGGCGGTAACACTACCATGCGAATCTTCCGTCCTGTGTCAGCCGGCGTGCTTGCCGCGGTTATCGCCGCTGCGTGCTCGCGCTCGTCCGCGCCACCGTTGACTGACGACCTGAAGCAGGATCTCGCCAAGGCGGGCGGCAGCGATATTCAGCTTGCGGCACCGGCCGTTTCACGCGTGGACGTGGTGTCATCGGCCGAGCGCACGCCCTCCTTCACACCGTCCCCACGAGCGATCAGGATCGCTCGCGCGCCCGCGGTCGCGAAGGTGACGCATCCGTCCCGTTCCATCGAGGCTGTCGAGTCGCCCACGCCTGCCGCTGCGCCGCATCGCGCGGACGACATCGCGCCGGCGGCGCCCGATCAGCCGCTGCCCGTCGACGTACCGGCGACCGGACGTCCGCAGGCTCCTCAGCCCTCTACACAGCGCGAGCCGCGGGGCGGATGGCGCACTCCCGGCGACGTGATTCGGCGCGCGCCCTTCCCGATCAATCCGTAGCGCGGCCGGAACTCAGCTGGTCTCGTCAGCGATGATCGCCTCCGCTTCGATCTCCACGAGCAGGTCGGGATCGATGAGATTTCGCACTTCGATCATCGACGTGGCCGGACGAATGGCGGAGAAGAATTCGCCGTGGACTCGACCGACCTGTTCCCATCGACTGATGTCGGTGACGTAGATCCGCGTGCGCACGACGTCTTCAAGTCGTGCTCCGGCACGCTCCAGCGCGCTCCGGATGTTGAGCAGCACCTGACGAGTCTGCGCGCCCGGATCGCCGACGCCGACGATTTTTCCCGCGGCGTCCGTTGCGGTCGTGCCGGAGACGTGAACGACTCGGCCGACGCGCACGGCGCGCGAGTAGCCCACGAGCGGCTCCCACTTTGTGCCCGTCGCAATGCGTTGACGCATGAGAATCGGGGAGAGTGTCCCGTGACGCGGAGGCGGCGAGCCGCCCGGACGGTCCCGCCGGCTCCGTGTCGCGATGGAGTCAGGCCGCTGCCTGCAGTGCGGCGAAGGCCAGACTCACCGCGCGGCGCGCCTGACGCTTCAGTGCGCGATGCACAGCGCGAGCATGGTGAATGAAATTGCTGCCCGCCCAGGGATATCGCATGAAGAACTCGACCGGGAGCATGTCCGCCTTGAGGCGATTGCACGGTGGGCACGCCGCCACGACGTTACCGGGCGTATGCGCCCCGCCCTTCGCGAGCGGATGCACGTGGTCCAGCGTCGCGCGTGCGTATTCCAGCGGCTGCGCGCAGTAGACGCAGCGACGTCCGCAGTCGCGGAGCGTGGCGAGCTTGATCGCTCGCTTCTGCTCGGCGGGGCGAATGCGCCGGAGGCGGCGCATGCTGCCGCGTGGTGCGCGAGAGAGAGGGACGCGGTGACCGTGTCGAGCGGGCATTGCACCTCGCTAGAAAAGACGACACCCCGCACCAGGAAGGAGATCCTGTCACGGGGTGTCGCGCATTGTGGTCGGTGTCGCACGGGTCGGCCAGCACATGCGTCGCGGGATCCGCGATCGCATCGACCACTGCATATGCAGATGTCGGGCTATGGTGCTCATCGGCCTCCGGGTCCATTGGGGGCGGTGAGAAGTGTCTCGCCGCCGTATTAGTGGGATGAAATCCCGGATCGCGCAAGAGCAATGTGAAAGTACGAGCGCACGAATCCATCAGTCGTCCGTGAGACGAGGTTTCGGCGGCACCGCGACTACTCGACACGGCGGCGTTCGCCCGTCGATCGGCGTTCCTGTCTCGAGCGCGATGCTACCGGGTCGCGATACGTCGCAATGATGCGCGCGGCGTGGACATCCAGGATGGTGCGGTCAGGCATTTCCGATCCGCCGAACGGCAGCGGCACGTCGAATCCGTCGCCGGGCCGGCGCGGGATGACGTGCACGTGGTAATGAAAGACGTCCTGGCCGGCCGCCGCGCCGGAGTTGATCACGATGTTGAGCGCGTCCGCGGCACCGATCTGCTTCACGATCGGCGCGAGGTCCATGGACACCTCGAACAGGTGCATCGCCAGCGATGGGGGGATGTCGTCCAGCGATTCGAAGTGTTCCCGCGGAACGACGAGCACATGCCCGGGATTCACGGGCTGGATATCCATGAACGCGACGACGTCCGCGTCCTCGTAGCACATCGATACCTCACCGGCACCGCGGATGAGGTCGCAGAAGGGACAGCTGTGCCGTGCTTCGTGTGCCATGGAGCCTCTGTGTGTGATGGGTTCCCTGCAAAAAATGCACGCGGAATGCCACCCGGTAATACGCGCCGCCACCGAGCGCGCGACGTCTTACTCGCACATGCGGCGGCGTTATCTTACGATGTTTGCGATGTCTCCCTTCGCCCCAACACCGTTTCCCTGCATGGCCACCCAGACCCGCGTCGAACGTCAGGACGCCGCCAGCCTCTCGCGCGACCAACTCGTCGGCGCGTATCGGACAATGCTGTTGTCGCGCCGGATCGACGACAAGGAGATCCAGCTGAAGAGGCAGAACAAGATCTTCTTCCAGATTTCGGGGGCGGGTCACGAAGCCGTCCTGACGGCGGCCGGCATGGTGCTGAGGTCCGCGTACGACTGGTTCTATCTGTACTACCGTGATCGCGCGCTCTGTCTGCAGTTGGGCATGACGGCGAACGAGATGCTGTACGAGGCCGTGGGCGCCGCCGTCGATCCAAGTTCGGGCGGCCGCCAGATGCCGAGCCACTGGGGCCACAAACGCTTCAACATCGTCTCGACCTCCTCGCCCACTGGCACACAGTTCCTTCAGGCCGCCGGAACCGCCGAAGCGTCGCTCCGGGCGCGGCTGCTCGATCTCACTGACGGATTCCATGACGATGAAGTCGTGCTGGTGTCCACCGGCGATGGCACGACGTCGGAGGGCGAATTCTGGGAGTCCCTCAACAGCGCGTCGAATCTGAAGCTGCCCGTCGTATATCTGGTGGAAGACAATGGCTACGCGATCTCGGTACCCGTGGAGGTGAACACCGCCGGCGGCTCCATATCCAAGCTCGTCGCGTCGTTCCCGGATCTGTTCGTGCAGGAAGTGGACGGCTGCGATCTGATCGCCAGCCACGCCGCAATGCAGAAGGCGGTGGACCATGCGCGCCAGCGAAAGGGACCCGCACTCGTGCACGCGAAGGTGATTCGTCCGTATTCGCATTCGCTTTCCGACGACGAAGTCATGTACCGCCCGGCGGCGGAGCGCGAGGCAGACGCCCTCCGCGATCCCATCACGCAATTCCCGAAGTGGTTGATCGCGAGTGGCCACGCCACCGACGCGGAGCTGGCGAAGATTGCCGAGGAGGTCGATGCAGTCGTGCTCGCGGCGACGGACGACGCGCTTGCGCAGCCGCAGCCCGCCGCGGACACGGTGTACGATTACGTCCATTCCCCGGACGTCGACCCGACGAGCGAGCAGTTCGATACTGAAGACGATCCGCAGTTTTCGGGAAACGAGACGACGATGGTCGATCTGCTGAATGCGTGCATGAAGGATGAGATGCGCCGCAATCCGAAGATGCTCATCTTCGGCCAGGACGTCGCCGACGTGTCCCGTGAGCAATACCTCGGCAACGTGAAGGGCAAGGGCGGCGTCTTCAAGGTGACCTGGGGGCTGCAAAAGGAATTTGGCGGTTCGCGCGTGTACAACACACCGTTGGCCGAGGCGACGATTATCGGACGGGCCATCGGCCTGGCGCTCCGCGGATTCAAGCCAGTGGTGGAGATCCAGTTCTTCGATTACATCTGGCCGGCGTATATGCAATTGCGCGACGAACTTGCGACCATGCGCTGGCGCTCGAACAATGCGTTTGCGTCGCCCGTAGTAGTCCGCGTGACCTACGGCGGCTACATCCGTGGGGCGATTTACCACTCGCAAACGGGCGCGTCGCTGTTCACGCACTGCCCCGGCTTGCGGGTGATCTGTCCCTCCAATGCGCTCGACGCGAACGGCTTGCTACGCACCGCCATCCGTTGCGACGACCCGGTGATCTTCCTCGAGCACAAGCACCTGTACCGCCAGACGTACAACAAGGCGGCGTACCCGGGCCCGAACTTCATGATTCCGTTCGGCAAAGCCCGGGTGGTTCGGCAAGGCACCGACGTCACCATCGTCACCTATGGCGCCACGGTCCAACGCGCATTTGCGGCCGCGAACCAGATGCAGGAAGAACACGGGATCAGCGCCGAAGTCATCGATCTCCGCTCCCTGTCACCGTGGGATCAGGAGACCGTGTACGAGAGCGTGACGAAGACCAATCGCGTGATCGTCGGCTATGAGGATTCGATGTCGTGGGGATACGGCGCGGAAATCGCCGCTCGCATTGCGGACGACTGCTTCGCGTGGCTCGATGCGCCGGTCAGACGCGTGGCGGGCATCGACACGTTCGTCGGCTATGCCCCGCAACTGGAGGATGCCACGCTGCCGCAGGTGGATTCGTTCAAGCGCGCCATTACGGACATCCTGCAGTTCTAATTCAGCGTGCGAGATTGCGGCTTCAGCGTGGGAGATTGCGGCGCACTCATCAGCGCGATCGCGTGGGACTTTTTGCCCCAGTAGACGGGAACGCGTTGCTCTGACGCAAGCGCTCGCCACGATTGCGTGATTCTCGCCATTGACGTCATGGCGTGAACGGTCCGACATTGTGCTTCCGGTTCGACGACGTCCGGATCTCCTGGCGGCGTTCACCCTTGCGCCCAAGTCGCCATGCGTGGTCCCGCCCGCCCCTTCGCGCTCGTCGCCCTTTCGTTTTTCGCCCTGGCCTGTTCCGACGCGCCGTCCGGTTCGAGCGCCACGGGTACGGCACGCATCGGACTGGCGC
>JANYIN010000206.1 GCA_025362035.1 Gemmatimonadaceae bacterium
GGCCGGATTACGGACGCGCAAATGCACGTGCCACAGTCATTGCTCGCGCGCTAACTTGCCGTTCGGATGCGAGCACCGCCAAACAGCACGCGATACCGAATGACCGAGCCGAAGCACCCGCTGATCTACCCCCCAGCCGCAGCCGTCGAGGACGATCAGTCGATCAGCCTTGACGTCTGGGGCTTTCGCGACACGCGGTTCACCATTCTCCCCAACGGCAACGTCACCCTTACGGGTGCGCGCTACGGACTGAGCGGCTCGGAGCTTCCGGACCTGTTTCCGTGGATGAAGCTCGTGTTGGGTGCGGACCTTCCGATAGAAGACCGGCACACGCCCGCTTACCCTCCGGAGGTACCCGACCCGGTGGAGCATCCGGAATTCGTGCGGGAGGTGCGCGGTTTCCTCGCCGGGGAGGCGCTGAGCACAGACCCGCTCGTGCGCCTCCGCCATGGTCACGGCCACACGCTCGAAGCGATGTACGCCATCAAGTACGGTCGCGTGGAACGTGTTCCGGACCTCGTGGTTTTCCCCTCCTCCCCCGAAGACATCACGGCTCTTGTCGAGGCCGCTGGACGGCATGACGTCTGCCTGGTGCCCTACGGGGGCGGAACGAATGTCACGGACGCGCTTCGATGCCCCGTGGAAGAGCGGCGTATGATTGTCTCGGTCGATCTGTGCCGGCTCAATCGCATCCTCTGGATCGACCCGATCAACCGGATGGCCTGTATCCAGGCGGGAGCGGTGGGCCGCGATATCCGGGCCCAACTCGCCACGTATGGTTTCACGATGGGCCACGAGCCGGACAGTGTGGAATTCTCCACGCTGGGCGGATGGATCGCCACGCATGCCAGCGGCATGAAGAAGAACCGCTACGGCAACATCGAGGACCTGGTGCTGGACGTGCACGTGGTCACGGCGCGCGGACCGCTCGCGCGGCCGAGCGTGGCGCCGCGCGAGTCGGTGGGCATTGATCCGCGGCGCTGGATGTTCGGTTCGGAGGGAATGCTGGGCATCATCACGCACGCGGTGGTCAAGATCTTTCCGCTGCCGCAGGTGGAACGCTACGACGCGATTCTCTTCCCCGCCTTCGAGCGCGGCTTCGCCTTTCTGCACGACCTGATGCGGTCGGGCACGGTGCCGGCCAGCGTGCGCCTGGTGGACAACCTGCAGTTCCAGCTGAGCCAGATGCTCAAGCCGAAAGCCACGGGGCTCAAGGCCGCCGCGCGCCGGGCGGAACGGCTGTTCGTCACGACGGTAAAGGGATTCGACACGAGCACCATGGTGGCATGCACGCTTGTGTACGAGGGCACGCGCGCGCAGGTGGCGACCGAAGAGGCGGAGGTGCGCCGACTGATGAAGCGGCACGGCGGCATGCGCGCGGGGGCGGAGAACGGCAAGAAGGGGTACGAACTGACGTTCGGCATAGCCTACTTCCGCGACTTCATCATGAACCACTACATCCTGGGCGAGTCGTTCGAAACCTCGGTTTCATGGAGCGAGGCGCTCTCGCTGTGCGCAAACGTCAAGCGGCGCCTGGAGAAGGAGTTCATCGCTCGCACGCTGCCGGGCATTCCCTTCATCACTTGCCGCATCACGCAGCTCTACGACACGGGCGTGGCGGTGTATTTCTATTTTGGGTTCTATCATAAGGGCGTTCAACACCCGGAGGCGGTGTACGCGGAACTGGAACACGCGGCACGCGACGAAATCCTGGCGTCCGGCGGTTCGCTCTCGCATCATCACGGCGTGGGCAAGATCCGCCGCGACTACCTGCCGCGCATCTTCTCGCCGGCCAGTCTTCAGTGGGCCGCGGACATGAAGCACGCCATCGATCCCGCCAACACCTTCGGCATCGCAAACCAGTAAATGCCCTTGACCTCGCGCACCTTTTTGATCACCGGCGTAACGGGCTTTCTGGGCAAGGTATTGCTCGAGGACCTGGTGCGCCGCCGCGAGGAGCTGGGTGTGGCGCATGTCTTCGCGTTGATCCGCCCGAAGCGCGGATTGGGTGCGGAGGAACGCTTTCGCCGCGAGGTGGTGGCGTCGGCGTGCTTCCGCGAGCTGCCAGAGGACTGGACTCGGCACGTCTCGGTGCTGGAAGGAAACGTGGAGCAGTCGGAATTCGGACTTCGCGCGGACGACGTGAGCCGGCTGGCAGCGGTGACGCACGTGGTGCACGCCGCGGCGTCGGTGCAGTTCGACCTGCCGCTGGCTGAGGCGGCGCGGGCGAACGTGACGGCCACGCTGAACGCGCTCGAACTGGCTCGGTCGCTCCCGCGTCTCACGCGGTTTGTCTACGTCTCTACTGCGTACGTCACGCCAGCGCGGGACGACGAGCCGATCGTGGAAAAACTCGCTCCGCTGCCGAAGTCGGCACAGGAGCTATACGAGTCGTGCCGCGCGCCCGCGACATCTCAAGAGGGGTTGCTCCAGGAAGCGGGGCTTCCCAATAGCTACGCGCTGACGAAGGCAATCGCCGAGCATCTGCTGGTGGAGCGACGCGGCGACGTACCAGTGAGCATCGTGCGACCGAGCATCATCACGGCGAGCCGAGCGTATCCGTTTCCCGCGTGGATCGACAGCGCGGCGGGGTTCGGGGCGTTCGTGATGCTCACGGGTATGGGCCACCTCCGTGCACTGGTGTGCGATCCGGACGCGAAGCTCGATCTCATTCCGGTGGACGAGGTAGCGCGTCGCGTGGTGTTCGCGGCGCTGCACGACAGCGGTGGTACGGTCATTCGGCACGCGGTGGTGGGGGCACGTCAGGCCCCCACGGTTGCGCAGTGCTGGGATGCGACGCAACGGTACTTCGACATCCACCGCGTGGACCAACGGCCCGGAGGCCGGTACCTGGGACCGCGCGGCGTGGGATTTTCCATCGCGGATCTCGCCCAACACCGTATGCCGGTAGCGATGGCGGCGTTGGATTCGAGAGCGCGCCGGCGGCAGGCGCAGAAGCGGCGCGCGCGGACCTCGTATCTGAACCGGGAGTTTGCCTACTTCACGACGCGCACGTTTCACTTTCAGAGTTCGCTCCCGATGGACGACGCCTACGACGGCGCGAGGTTCATCGACGTCGTGGATCGCGGCGTCTATCGTCACCTGCTCAAGCGGAACGACAGTGAGTGGGTGCTGGCAGGACGGTCGGCCGGGGCCGATGTAAGCGGACTTCGCTGGGCGCTCGCACGACCCATGGGGAATGCGTTCGTGAGAATGGCAGCGTGGCTGTCGTCGGCGCTGTTCCGCCGGGCGATGGGCTCCGTGACCGTGGATGTGCGCTCCTTCGAGCGGGCGCTCGCCGCAAAGCCGGACGGCGCGACGCTGGTGCTCACGCCCAGCCATCGCAGCTACCTGGACTTCGTGCTCTGCTCCTATCTGGCATTCGCGCGCCCGGATCTGCTGCCCATTCCGCATATCGCGGCGACCACGGACTTTCAGCGCATGCCGCTGCTGGGCCGCCTGCTCAAGGCCGGGCACGCCTTCTATCTGCGGCGCGGCAAGGGCAAGGATCCGGAGCTCGCGGGGCGCGTGGCGGCCCTTTTGGACCGAGGGCACACGCTGGCATTCTTCATCGAAGGTGCGCGCAGCCGCTCGCGCGCATTCCTGGCGCCCAAGCGCGGACTGCTCCGATGCCTGCAGGCCACGGGCCGAACCGTCGCGCTGCTTCCCATCGCGATATCCTACGAACGTGTGCCAGAGCAGGCGGCATTCGATCGCGAGCTTGCCGGCTATCCGAGAGAGCCGATGCGACTGGGCGCGCTGGCCAGTTGGATCGCAAATGCCTGGCGCGGCCGAGTGGATCTGGGACACATCCACATCGCGTGCGGGGCGCCGGTGCTACTCGATCGCGAGTCCGACGTGCACGCGGTAAGCCACGAAGTGATCGACCAGCTTCGCCACGCGATGCGGCCGGAACCGGCGCCTGCTCGCGTGGTTGACGCGGCGAACGGAGACGACTGGTCGGCGAGCAGCCCCGTGCCGGTGCTGGCGGGGGCGCACTCCGCGAGATGATTCCCCGCGGTGCACCGTACATCTCGTTTACCGATCTCGCCGCCGCCGCCTGGAACTGCGTGCAGTCGGGCGATCATCTCGCCGCGCAGACGCGGATTGAAGCAGTGTGGGCACCGAACAGCGTAGCCCTGTTGTCGGTACGGAGCGGGCTGGACGCGCTCTTTCAGGCGCTGGCGCTGCCGCCGGGAAGCGAAGTGATTCTGTCCGCCATCACCATCCCCCACATCCTCGACATCCTCGCCTATCACGAACTGGTGGCGGTGCCGGTGGACGTGGACACTGAGACCCTGGCCGTGGATGCGTGCGCGATGCGTGCAGCGATCACGCCGCGCTCGAAGGCAATTCTCGTGGCCCATCTGTTCGGCAGCCGTATGCCGCTGGACGACATCGCTCGCGTGGCCCGCGAGTTCGATCTGCCGATGATCGAGGACTGCGCGCAGGCGAACGACGGCTCGGACTATCGCGGCCACGAGGCGAGTACGGTGAGCCTGTTCAGCTTCGGCTCCATCAAGCGCCAGACGGCATTGGGTGGCGCCCTGCTCCGCTTCAAGGACGCGGCACTGGCCGATCGCGTTCGACGCATACAGGCGACCTATCCCGTGCTGGCGCGCGGAGTGTATTTCCAGCGCGTGTACACAATGCTGTTCATCAAGGCGGTGTCGACGCGCGTGGTGTTCAACGCGTTCATTGCCGCGTGCCGGCTGCTCGGGCGCGATCACGACGAGACACTCGGCACAGCACTCCGCGGGTTCAAACACGGCGACCTACTCACTCGGCTTCGCCAGCATCCCGGTGCGCCGCTTCTCCGTACATTGGAACGCCGACTGTCGCAGCCTGCCGCGCCGTCGATTGCCGAGCGGGTGACGGTGGTGGAACGGGTGAGTGCGGCTTATCCCGGCATCGCGCGCGCCGGCCGCCGAGCGCCTCGCCACACGCACTGGCTATTCCCCATGGTTACCGCGCGGCCGGATCGCCTGATGCAGCACCTGTGGACGGAGGGGTTCGACGCCACGCGCGGCGCATCCAACCTCGTCTGCGCAGCGCCGCCCGAAGGACGCGTTGTTCCCGAGCAGGCTACACGCCTGATGCGTGACGTGTTGTATCTCCCGCTCTATCCCACTGCGACCATGCGAGAGATGCAGCGGATGGCCGATGTGATTCGTACATACGACGCGGCACACTCTACTTCATGACCTTCCGCGTCGGATCAGTCCCACAGCGCGCGGCATTCTGGCTCAGGGCAAGCGCGGCCGGCGCGGGGTTCGGACTGGCCGTCGTCTGGTACGTGGCGCTCAAGCTGGTGCCGGTAGGGAACGCGTACCGGAGGCAGTCGTTCGCGCGCGTGATGTCCAGGCTCTGCTGCCGACCGGCCGGCGTGCGCGTGCACGTGATCGGCGCGGAGCATATCGAGCAGTACGCACCGTGCGTGTACGCGTGCAATCATCAGAGCCAGATCGACTATCCGATCGTGGGCACCATCTATCCCGCCAATGCGCTGGTGATGGCGTCGCAGATTGGGGACTGGCCGATCATGGGGACGATCTTTCGAAGCTCGGGCTGCATCGCCCTGGACCGGGACGTTCCGGTGCACGCGGCGAGCGCGCTGGAGCAGTCGGCGGCCGCCATTCGCGAGCACGGCAATTCGATCTGGATGTTCGTGGAGGGCACGCGGGGCAAGGTTCCGGGTGTCATGGGGCCGTTCAAGCGCGGCGCGTTTCGTCTGGCGACGGAGACGGGTGTGCCGATTGTGCCAGTGGTGATTTCGCCGCTCAAGCCGGAGACGGATTTGCGGGGTCGGCGGCTGACGCCGCACGAGGTAATCGTGGAGGTGCTGGAGCCGGTGTTTCCTGCGGGGGGTTCGCGGGAGGATGAGGCGGCGTTGCGGGCGGAAGTGCGGGTGAGGATGGAGCGCGCGCTGGGAGCGCGCGTAGCGCGCGCAGCGCGCTCGCCGCTCCGCGGCTCGCTTTTCGGCCCGCGTGCCTAGCGGCACGCTCTTCGGCCCGCATCGGCGCTCCGCGCCTCGCTCTTCGGCCCGCATCGGCGCTCCGCGCCTCGCTCTTCGGCCCGGCCTCTTCAGCTGAACGTTGGGAGGTTAATTTCGCGCGAAGAGGGCCACCCACCGGGTGGCCCTCTTGGCGCTTACTGATCAGCTCGAGGCAATGATGTATCCCGAGTGTTCGGGCCCGGCGAACACACGGTCCGTCGCCGGCCAGGCGGAACAATTATTCATGTGAGGTCTCCAGCGCAGCCGCGCGCGTCGTCGCGCGGGGCCAATGGGTGATATCGCAGAGGAAGGAGGAAGCAAGGGTAACGCCTATTCTGATACCACATACCCGCTGAAGTGCTTGATGCGACGGGACAGAGAGCCGGCTGTTTTGTTGATGGTCGTCTTGACACTCGGATCCGTAAGCGACTCATCCACACATGAGGGCGCAAAGCGGCCGCAGTACTTCACGACCGCCATGTTGCTCAAGGTCGCGGCGTCGCTCACGAAGAGTTCCAGCGTGACCACGGTCGCCGGGCTGAAACGCATGGCGGGTTCGAATTGAATGCTCGGATAGTCCGTCCCGGCATTCCGCACGATGGCAGTGATGGTAACTGGTCGTGCTTCCGGCGTGCACTTCGAGTCCCAGTGGCTTGGCCCGTACTTGGAGATCCCGAGCTGGCAGATTGAGTTGGCAGGAATGGTCAGGGAATTTCGTCCAGCCGACAGCACCTGATCCGCACGCGGATCGATCGTGACGTTATACACGCCGTCAACCATCCCCACGAGCGCCTTGCTGGCCTCCTGCGGGTGCGCGATTGCCTGCGGCGCAGAGGTGACGTCGCCGGCGCAGGCGGCAAGAAGTACGGTAGCGAGCACAACACCCACACGTGCAACAACAGAATCGGCCAGCGTCGGCTTTTTCATTTCCCTATAACCTCGCAATGATGGATCGAAGGGTCGGGCAGGTTTCCTCGCGTTTTAATCTCGGATGCCTTAGCTGGATGTCTTCACAATGGGGCCAAATGAACCGATATCGCGGTTGGTGTCGAGAAATGCGACGGCTCGCGGGCCTGGGGCCGCTCGCAGCCCGCTCGCAGCCCGCTCGCCGCTTCGCGGCTCGCTCTTCAGCCCGCGGGCCTGCGGCCCGCTCTTCGGCCCGCATCACTTCGCTCGCTTTTCAGCCCGGCCGCTGCCGCGGCCTCTTCAGCAAAACGTCGTACCTGAAGAGCGAGGCGCGGAGCGCCGATGCGGGCCGAAGAGCGAGGCGGCGCAGCCGCCGATGCGGGCCGAAGAGCGCCCTAGCCCCCGAACATCTCCGCGTACATCGCCTTGGCCCCGCACGACGCCGCGTGGTCCAAATGGCACCCTTTGTCGAAGAATGGAATCGCCTCGCGTGCGGCCTCACGCATGCCATCGACGTCGTGCTGCAGGAGCGCAGCGGCGAATTTGCCTTCGATCACGGACTTGCCGCGCGAGTAGCACTCATTGCCGTCTCTGCAATCGGCCCCTGAACAGGCCCCCAGGGAGAGGAGGAGCAACGTACAGAACGTCCAGCGAATGGCCATCGTCGGCTTTCGTGACACGTGGGGACGTGGGTTGTACGGGGGATAAACCGTGCATCAGCTCGTGCTTCCGTGAAGGTTGAGCAACGAGTATCACCGTTGCGAGTGCATCTACCATACCTTCGTGTAACGGAAGCCCGCATCGGCGCTCCGCGCCTCGCTCTTCAGCCCGCATCGGCGCTCC
>JANYIN010000003.1 GCA_025362035.1 Gemmatimonadaceae bacterium
CCCTGCCGGCCGCTTCCCATATTGGAAGCGGCCTACTGCCCTACTGGTACTGCCATCCGCTTATGGATGCTTCGCGGCGAGCGTACGGATGTAATCGACTACGGCCCACCGCTGCTCATCGGTCATGGTGCCTTGCGTACTCAGCATCATGCCTCGTCCTGCATAGAGCTTCCAGTACAATGCCCCGTCCGTCTGGGACTGGACCCGTTCCGAGGAGAGATCGGACGGTTTGATCGGCAGCGAGGACGCCATCGAACCGTCGCCGCGGCCCTTGACGCCGTGGCAAGACTCACAACTCTGATGAAAGAGCGAGTGTCCGCGTCCCACGGCATCGCTGGTCGCGACCACCGGATTGGGTCGGAGTGCGGCACGCTCCGGTGCCGCCCACACTTCGGGGCGCCCCTGAGCCCGCGCCGACGGTGCGTGACCGACGAGCGCCAGTAAGACAATGGACATCGCCGCGCCGCGTGCGGTTACGGAAACCATGGATGGACCAGACATCGCTCACTCCTCCGGTTGTATGTGTGACATCGCGACGAGTTGTCCTGCGACGAAGGCGAAGGTGCTCCAGACGCACAGGAGCAGCCCGCCAATCGTGACGACCAGCGCCAGCGGTGTCCGCGTGGACCAGAGCGCTCTCGGCTCGAGTCCGGTGACTGCGTGCAGGGGCGCGCCGCCAGGGATCATCGCCTCGACGCTCAGGCCTGCCACTTCCGCCGGCGCCTGGATTGTCGCGTGTATCCGCAGCTGTCCGGCGGCGTTGCCGGGTAGGCCCTGTGGGAAGGGGATAGCAGCACTGCCGTCGCTCAGGGTCTGGTCCGTGCCGAGCGTCATGTTCCCGAACGCCCGGTTCACCGAGAATGCCACGGTGACGCCGGCGACAGGACGCCCCTGTGCGGTGATCGTTCCGACAAGCATGTCCTGACCCTGTTCGTTCGAGCGCCTGATCGCGATACGAAGGTTCGTCGACCCCACTGGAGCCGAGGCGCCGGCGTGGACCGGCGGCTGCGCGCGAGCGGCACGAACTGGAACGAAGGACGTCAGTGCACCCGCCATCAGGGTGACCGCGAGCGCGGCTAGCGCCCGGCCGTAGTGCGCCTGGACAGGGGATGACTTGCGCACTCCTACTTCCGCCTCATCCTCTGCGGTTTCCCAGATGGAGAGAATCGGGAAAAATCGGGAGAATAGCGTGAACAGGAGCAGGAAGGCGGCGAACGCGCCGGCCGTGATCGTCAACTCGACGACGCTCGGGAGGTAGTGCGGCGTGACCCCCGCCGCTGAGGCGGGGAGGTACGTCGTCTGCAGCGTCGGAACGATGATCAGATATCGTTTCACCCACATCCCGATGTTGATCAACACCGACGCTGCGACGATCGAAGCGAGTGAGCGCCGGGTGGGGAAGAGCAGCAAGGCGATCGGAACGAACAGCCCGAACGCGGCCCAGAGCCAGAAGGCCATCCCGAAGCTCGTGTTACCGGCCAGCAGATGGAGCAGACGCGAATCCGCCGCGACGCCGCCGTACCAGGCGGTGAGATATTCGCTCAACGTGAAGTAGGCGTAAAGCAGCGACAGCGTGAGCAGAATTTTCGCCAGCTTGTGGAAGTGTTCCGCGCGGAGATAGCGCTCGAGGTGGTATGCGCGACGGAACAACGCCATGGCCGTGATGATCGCCGCGGTGCCGGAGAAGATCGCTCCGATCACGAAGTACGGCCCGAAGATCGTGCTGTGCCATCCCGGCCGAATCGTCATGCCGAAGATCCAGGAGACGACCGTATGGACCGACACCGCCACCGGGATGATGATCACGGCCATCGCGCCCAATGCGCGCGCAAGGCGCCGACGATGCTCGGGTGTTTCGCGAAATCCCAGCGACAGCGCTTCATACAGACGAACCAGGCGCGGCGAGCGGCCAGCCGCCCGCGCGGCTTGCGCGAGAATCGGCATGTCGGGAATCATCGCGACGTACAGATAGAGGACGCTCCCCGTGATATACGTTGTGATCGACACCAGATCCCAGAGGATGGGCGACTGAAAACGACCGTGGAAAATCAAATTGAGCACGCGGTCGGGGCGGCCCATGTCGATCACGACCATGCTCGCGCCGACGAGCAAGGCGATGACCGTGATGGCTTCGGCCATACGCGTAATGGGCCGCCGCCATCCGGCGTCGGTGACGCGGAGGATCGCCGAGATGAGCGTGCCGGCGTGGCTGATGCCGATGAAGAACACGAAGTTCGTCATGTATGCGCCCCACGAGACGTAGTTCCGCATGTCCGTCACGCGAAGTCCGTTGGCGATCTGGTAGAGCCAGGCGACGAACGCCATGACGCAGATCGCGAGCAGGCTGGCGATCCAGAGTCGGCCGGCTCGCCCCATCGGCCGCAGCGTGGCGAGCATGTCATGCTCGACATCCATCACGCCGGGGCGCGCGGCCAACTCGGACGCATATACGGGGACTGATAACGTCGTCGCGCTCATCTCTGCACCACTGCTGAGGTCTGGTTGCCGGGGGTTGTGGCGGCCTCGCCCGGCCCAGGGTAGTGCCGGTTATCCGGCGGCAGATAGTACACACGCGGCTTCGTGCCCAACTCCTCGAGCTGGCGGTAGGCGGCACGGTCGCGCAGAAGCTTCGAGAGCCTGAGGGTCTCACCGTGGGAATTCGTGACGGCGTCCTCGTTCTCGTCACCGAACCAGATCGCGCCCATGGGACACGCGCTGGAGCAGTGCGGGAGCTTGCCCTCGCGCGCCATGTCTGGGCAGAAATCGCATTTTTCCGTCGTCCCGACGCGCCGCGGGTACCCCCATTCTGGCGAGTAGCCGCGAACGGTGGCGGCGGCCGGATCGTTAGGCGTGCTCCAGTTGAACGTGCGCACTGAATAGGGGCACGCCGCCATGCAGAACCGACACCCGATGCAGCGCTCGTTGTCAATCAGGACGATGCCATCGTCCCGCTTGAACGTCGCCCCAACGGGACACACCCGCGCGCATGGTGGGTCATCGCAATGGAAACAGGGACGCGGCAGCCAATACGGTGCGGTGTCGGCTCCGTCCTGCATGCGAAAGACACGCATCCATTGGCGATCGGGCGGAACGAAGTGACTGCTCGAGCACGCCTGGGAGCAAAGGCCGCAGCCGTCACAGCTCGCGAGATCAATGACCATCACCCATTTCCGGCCTGGCACGCCGCGCCGAGCCTGTCCAGGCGTTGGTGTCACGGGCGCGCTGCCCGCAGGGTGCGTTACCACCAGCGCGCCATCAGGAGTGAGCGTGAGCGTGGCGGCGGCTGGCGGCCCGTCCGACGCAGGGGCCGCATCACTCGAGCGCGATGGCAGTAGGCCGCCGGCGGCTGCGCCGCCCGCCACCAAGAATCCAGATCTGAGAAAGTCTCGTCGCCGCATCGTCATGATGTGCAAATAGCCTCCACGTCGGCGGCATGGGTGGCGGCGTGAATGAGCCGCACCAGTTCGCCCTCGCAGGGCGCCGCGACGTAACAGAAGATTCCTTGTTCGACGACGAACGCATCCGCGTCCGACGAATTCCGGCTCAGGGCAATGACGCGCGCCTGCGGACACAACTCCTTCACCAGCGCGATCTCGAGCTGTGCCGCCTCCGGCCGCTCGTCGATCCGATCGACGATGACGACGCGTGGCCTCGCGCGCCGGAGGACGCTGAGCAAGCCGGCGCCAGGGCGCGCATCCGTCACCTGGTCCGAGGCGGAGAACAACTCGGAGAGTGACTGGCGGAGTTCGCCCGTAGGGCTGATTACGAGTACGGTGGTCGAAGACATGGCACTCCTGGCCTGACACCGGGTTGCGCGGGGTTCCACGAAGCTTCCCCGCGCACTCTCCACAAGCACGATGGATGCCCAACTTCGATCGCTCGCCGAGCGCCGATGCCGGCGTCGTAAGCGCAAGAAGCGGAATGTGTTAGGTGGTCACGTCTGCGAAGGGGCCGTGCGGGAAAACGGCGCTACGATAACAAGCGTATGACGCTTGGTGACGGGTGGACTGCCTCCGATGCGCGATCCGGGACGGCCGGATCGGTCAACACCGTGCCCTTCACCACGTTCGCCGAGTTGTGCGGTCCTGTCACACGGATGCGACAGGCTCCGCCGGTCGATTCACATCGCCGAGACACTCAGGAACGGTACTCGCTCGGACTGATGCCGTCCTTCTTGAGCAAGCGATAGAGCGTCCCTCTCGGAAGCCTCGCCTCGACTGCGGCGGCCGCCACGTCCCCGCCGTGGGTGCGCAGCAGATGCTCGAGATACGAGCGCTCGAACGCGTTACTGTGCTGCTCGCGCAGGGCAAAGAAGCCGTGCGCGCCCGAGGTGAGATTCCCCGCCCCCGCCACGACCTCGTCGGGCAGGTCGTCCACGCGGATCTCCGAACGTCGGCTGAAGACGAGGACGCGCTTGATCACGTTCTGCAGCTCGCGGACGTTGCCTGGCCACCCGTAGCTCGAGAGCACCTCCAGCGCCTCGCGATCGATCTCCACCATCTCGTGGCCGATCTCGCGTGCGTATCGCTCGACGAAATGAGCCACGAGCATCGGGATGTCATCGGTGCGATTCCGGAGCGGCGGCAGTTCGATGCGGACCACGTTGATCCGATAATACAGGTCGGCCCGGAACGCCTGCTGGCGGACCTCGTCCTCGAGGTTCGCCGAGGTCGCCGCGATCACACGTACGTCGACATCAAGCTCCTCTCTGCCGCCCACGCGTCGAATCCGTCGTTCCTGAAGTGTGCGGAGCAGCTTGGACTGGAGGTTTGCGGGCAGATGGTCGATCTCGTCGAGGAACAGCGTGCCGAGGGCGGCGAACTCGACGAGTCCCATGCGACGTGTGCTGGCGCCCGTGAACGCGCCACGCTCGTGACCAAAGAACTCGCTCTCCAGCAGATCCCCGGGGATCGCTCCGCAATCCACCGGTACGAAGTGCCCACGCTGCCGGCGGCTCCGCTGGTGAATGGACCGGGCGACCAGCTCCTTGCCCGTGCCCGTCTCGCCCGTGACGAGAACGTCCACGTCGGCCGACGCCACGCGGTTGATCGCGTCGAACACCACGCGCATCGCCATGCTGCCGCCCAGGATGTCACCGAACGCGTATCGCCGCTCCAAGTGGCCGCGGAGCAATTCGTTTTCGTCGCGCAATCGCCGTTCGGTGAGCAAGCGTCGCGCGGTGGCGCGGAGGTCGTCCGGCAAAAACGGCTTCACAATGTAATCCGCGGCGCCGCGCTTCATGCTCTCCACGGCGGTGCCCACGGTGGGGTAGGCGGTCATCATCAGCACGGGGAGCTGGGGATCCTGCCGTCGCGCGATCTCCAGCAGGTCGAGCCCGTTCAGGTCAGGCATCCGGATGTCGGCGATCAGCAGATCCCAACTCCGTTCCCCGAGCTTCTCGACCGCCCGCTCGGCACGCGACTCGATGTCAATCTCCACCCCGCCGATCGTGGACAGAGTGTCCCGACACACTTCGAGCATCCCGATTTCGTCATCCACCACGAGCACACGGAAGTCGGGCATGGTCAGGTCACTCCGGCTCGGAGCGACGTCGCAGGCGTGGGCAAGCGCGCTTCGCTCGCGATGGGCAACCGCAACCGCATCCGCGTCCCCTCGCCAACGCTGGAATCCACTTCCATCGTTCCGCCGTTGCTCGTCACGAGACCCAAGCAGATCGAGAGCCCAAGTCCGGTGCCCTTGCCCTCTGGTTTGGTCGTGTGGAACGGTTCGAACATCCGCGCGCGAATCTCCGGGGCGATGCCACACCCGGTGTCAGCGACGATCACGCACACCCATGATCCACCTGCTCCGTCGATGTCCTCGTACGCGGTCACCGACAACACGCCGCCGCCCGGCATGGCGTCGAGCGCGTTGAGAAAGAGGTTCAGGAAGACCTGCTCCATCTCGCCGGCGTTCACGCGGACCGGCGCAAGTCCGTCGGGAATTCGCTCATCGATATCCACTCCGGCCCCGTGCGCGCTGGGTGCGACGATAGCCAGGACCTTCTGGACAAGCGACCGTAGCGGTTGCGGCGCCGTGCTGATCGTGGACGGGCGCACATACGCGAGAAGTCCCTGCGCGATGCTTGCGATCCGATCCGCGAGCTCGACGATCTTTCCCAGCTCCGTGAAAGCGTGCACCGAGAGATCACCGCGGTGGTCGGAGAGGAGAAGTCGCGCCTTGGCGCTGATGATCGCCACCGGATTGTTCACCTCGTGCGCAACGCGACCCGCCAACCCGCCGATCGCGGCAAGCTTCTCCGAGCGCTGCGCGCGCACTTCGACACGACGCCGCTCGCGCTGACCCCGACGAAGTTCGTCCACGACACTCGTTGCGAAGTACGCGGTCAGCAACAGGACGGCGGCATGCAGAGCGACGCGGGCGACCACGAACTGTTCATCGAGCGCGGCGTCCTGCCGCACGCCAGCGCGCGCCGAGTGCGGCACAATGCCGAGGGGGTAGTGTGACAACAGACCGGAATACTCGCCGAACGCGAGCACGGCGAAGAGGACCGCCGCGGCCGCCGCGACATGATAGCACTGCCATCGATCGAGGATAATGCCCGCGATGATCACATGGAACACCATGAGCGTGGTGAGCGGGTTCTCGATGCCACCCGAGAAATGGAGCAGTGTGGTCAGAATGACGAGATCTCCGTATGCCTGAGCCTCGAGGAGCGGTGCGCCAGTCGCCCCCGTAGCGAGCAGGTGCGTGTACGCAATGTTGAGCAGGACGAGCGTGCCGATGGCCATCGTCAGTGGACCCCAGCGCCCCGGCGGGAGATACCCCATCACGTCGATCGCGACAAAGATAAGCAACACCGCCATCAGCGCGGCGAGCCAACGCATGAGAATGAACCACTCGGCGAACCGAGCTATGCGATGGGCGCGCGACGCGGGCGTCTCGGCGCCGCTGAGTGCGTCGTCGTCCTCGACAGGCGAGGCGCGGGCGAACAACGACGGCGAGCCCCTGAGGACGAGTCGCACTGACGTTACCGCCGCGAGCAGGGCAGCGAACAGACCGATCAGCTGCTGATACGAATGCAGACGCGCGCCTGCGTCGCTGAGCCAGTGCGTGTCGATGAACGCAAATGCAGCGATGAGCGCCAGCACAGAGGCGAAGGCCGACGCGATCGAGCGGCCGAGCGGCGGGCGAGAGGACTCCGAAGCGTCGAACCGCCCGTTGTGCTCACGGAGGACGAACCACATTATGGACCACCGGAGAGAAAGACGCCACCGCTGCGTGCGTGAGCATTCGATGTCTCGACATACTACCGCGGGTCCAACATGCGCAATGCCGCGCCATTGAGGGTTGCCGGTAACCTGTCATGACCCGGTGGGACGCCTCATCACACGGAGAGCACGATGCGCACCACACTTGCACTCGCCTCCGTCGTCTGCCTGTTTGTTTCCGAGCGGGGGCTCGGCGCGAAAGTGGAGGCACCCGGCCGCATCGCCGTCAACGACAATCGAGCATCGGGAGGCACGCTGCGCGATGGTGTGCTCACCGTCCGACTCGAAGCCCGTGAGGGCGAGTGGCACCCCGACGGTGAGTCTGCACCCGGGCTGCTGGTGCGAGCGTTCTCCGAAGCAGGGAAGCCGCTGACCATTCCCGGTCCGATGCTGCGGGTACCCGAGGGAACAAGCGTCCACGCCTTCGTCACGAATACGCTCCCGGAAGCGCTGGTAGTCAGCGGCCTGGCGCAACGCGGCCTCGCGACGGGAGCCGACACGATCCGGATCGCCCCGGGCGCAACGAGCGAAACGCGCTTCATCGCTGGCGCCCCTGGCACGTACTATTACCGGGGTGTGAGCGGCGCTCCATCCGGCACGAATGATCCGACCGTGGACGCGGAGCTGAGCGGCGCGTTCATCGTGGATCCGCGCGACGCGCCGGCACCAGCGCGGGACCGCGTGTTCCTGATTTCGCTCTGGAGCAATCATGCGTTGCCCGGTGGATTCGTGGGGCGAAACGATTTGCTCCGCTTTACGATCAACGGACAGTCGTGGCCCAACACAGAGCGCCTCTCCTACGAGCTCGGTGACACGGTACGGTTCCGCATCATCAATGCGAGCACAGCCGTGCATCCGATGCATCTGCACGGCTTCTACTTCGACGTCGGCAGCCGCGGCAACGGCAACGTTGACAGCGTCTACGCAAGCGAGACGCCGCGATACCGGGTCGTGACGGAGCGGGCCGCCGCAGGACGCACGTTCACCATGACATGGGTACCCGACCGAGGGGGGCATTGGCTCTTCCACTGCCACGACAACCGCCACGTCCTTCGTAACGCCCCGCTCGACGGCGCACCGCTGCCGGCTGAGCATCTTCAGCACGTCACCAATCATGCGCTCGAGATGATGGGCGGGCTGGTCATGGGAATCGAGGTGCACGGTCGTGAAGCGTCGGGTGTGGCGCCCGCCGGCAACGCGCGTCGTGCGCTGCGCCTGGTGGCGCAGCCGGATGCGAGCGGCACCGATGCGCAGCCGTCGTATCGTTATGTGCTGCATGAAGGCGCGAGGAGCACGTCGTCAAACGCGTCGATGCTTCCCGGTCCGACGATTGTACTCAAGCGCGGCGAGCCGGTGTCGATCACCGTCGTGAATCGGCTCGCAGAGGCCACCGCGGTGCACTGGCACGGTATCGAGCTGGAGAGCTACTTCGACGGCGTGGCGGACTTCTCCGGATCGCGCGCGCACATCGCCCACGCCATCGCGCCCCGCGACTCGTTCGAGGCGCGCTTCACGCCGCCGCGCGCGGGTACATTCATGTATCACCCGCATGCGGACGAAGTGCGCCAGCAGCAGGCGGGACTCACGGGCGCACTGCTGGTGGTGGACAATCCGGCGCGGTTCGATTCCACACACGACATCGTGTTGCTCCTCACGGTGCCGCGCCTCGACGCCGACAGCGGTGCGGTGCTGGTGAATGGCAGCCTGATCCCGGCAGGGCTCGACCTGCGCGTCGGCGAGCGGTATCGGCTGCGCATTGTGGACATCCACACGTTCCGGCCGAGCATGATTGCGCGTCTCCTGCGCGATTCGTCGCTCGTCGACTGGCGCGCCATCGCCAAGGATGGGATGGATCTGCCGGCGGCGCGGGCCACGGTTCGTCCGGCCGTCCAGCAAATGGGCAACGGTGAAACGTACGACTTCGAGCTGAGCCAGGCCGTCGCGGGGGACCTTCGTTTCACGGTGTCGTCCGGCGCTGGCGCTCTGCTCGCGTCGATGCCAGTCAGAGTCAGATAGCCTTCGCGGGGAGTCGCCATGAATCGCAGTGCAGCCATCCTCTGTGTCGCTGGTGCGTGGGCCTGCGGCGGTGGAAGTAGCGACACCCACGTCACGCTCCCTATTGCCGCACCGCTGGTCGCGCGGCAGGCGAAGTGGGCGCTCGACTGGTCCGACGAATTCGACGAGGCCGCACTCGATACCACAAAGTGGATTGCGGTAGAGGGCGCGTCGAACGTCAACAACGAGAGGGAATACTACACCCCGAGTGATGTCTACCTGCAGAATGGATCGCTCGTGCTGCGCAGCCAGCAACGACCGATGGGTGGACGCGCCTACACGTCGGGCGAAGTGCGCAGCGGAACGAAGCACACCGCTCGCCTTGGCAGCGCGGTCGAGTGGCGGACGCAGATTCCGACGGGGAAGGGTATCTGGCCGGCGAACTGGCTGGTCAACACCCCGTGCGATGGGATCAACGGCTGCGGCGCTAACTGGCCACCCGAAATCGATGTGATGGAGCTCCGCGGCAGCCAGCCCGACATCAACCTCATGACGCACTGGTGGGGCACCTACCCCAACCAGGGGCACGAGACCTCGCTGTACGGCGGTACGACCCTCTCTGCCGGCTACCATACCTACCGCGTGGAGTGGTTCGCGGACAGTGTGCTCTGGTACGTGGACGGCACGCAGCGAGCCAAGCACACGTCGAACGTCACGTTCGGCACCCTGCAACTCGTCATGAACACCGCCGTGGGAGGCGACTTCGACGGCGACCCGACATCGTCGACCGTGTTTCCGCAGTATCATCGGATCGACTACGTGCGCGTCTATCGCGACACGGCGAACGTGTACTAGCCCGACCCTCGGCACCCTGCTCGAGCCGCGATGATCTACCACGGTAGATCGTCGCAATGCTCGTTCCCCTCCGCCGCCGGCGAAACAAAGCGCTCCCCCTTGTCGTAACGGAACTTGCCAACAATCGGCGGACTGTTGCTGTCCAAAGCAGGGAAGTCCACCGAGTTCCGGCCCCAATCCCTCCCATCGATGCGCAATATCAGGCTCGCCGCCCGAATGCTCCTGAAGACGCCGTTCGTCACCGCGATCGCCGTGCTCTCGCTGGCACTCGGCATCGGCGCGAATGCGGCGATCTTCTCCATGTTCGATCAACTGCTCCTGCATCCGCTCGATGTGCGCGACCCACGCCAGCTGGTGAATCTCTCGGCACCGGGGCCGATGCCGGGTTCGGACTCGTGCAACCAGAGCGGCGGCTGCGACGAGGTCTTCAGCTATGCAATGTTTCGCGATCTCGAGAAGGCGCAGACGCCGTTCACGGGAATCGCCGCGCACCGCATGAGCGATTTCTCGCTCAAGGTGCGCAACGTGCCGATGACAGGCGAGGGCGCGCTGGTGAGCGGTTCGTACTTTCCGGTGCTCGGCGTCAACGCCGCCAAGGGGCGCCTGTTCACGCCCGATGACGACAAGATCATTGGAGCCAACTTCGTGGCGGTGATCAGCTATCGCTTCTGGGAAGACAAGTTCGGCAAGGATCCGACCATCGTGGGTCAGCCCATCATCGTGAACGGCAAGTCGTTCACGATCGTCGGTGTGGCGGCCGAAACGTTCGGAGGTACGACGACCGGCAGTCGTCCGGTCGTCTACGTGCCGATCTCGATGCGAGCCGAGCTCCAGCGGTTTACGCAGTGGGACGATCGCCGCAACTACTGGATCTATCTGTTCGCGCGCCTCAAGCCGGGCGTCTCCATCGAGGCGGCGGCGGCCACGGCGAACGCCGTCTACCACCCGATCATCACCGACGTTGAGGCACCGCTCCAGAAAGGGATGAGCGACAAGACGATGGAGAGCTTCAAGAACAAGAAGCTCGTTCTCGCGCCGGGCGGCCGAGGCCAGAGCTCCATCCATCGTGAAGCGAAGACGCCCATCACGCTGTTGTTTTCGGTAACCGGCGTCGTACTCCTCATCGCGTGTGCCAACATCGCCAACCTGCTGCTGGCGCGGGGCGCGAGCCGCGCGACCGAAATGGGCGTGCGCCTGGCGCTCGGCGCAACGCGCGGACGCCTGGTGGTGCAGTTGCTCACCGAGAGCCTGATGCTCGCCGCTGTCGGCGGCCTGGCGTCGCTGTTCGTGGCGCGGTGGACCCTGGGAGTGATCGGGTCACTGCTGCCGCCGCAGCCAGCCGACACGCTGCAGTTTAGCCTCAGTCGGCCCGTGATCGTGTTCTCGGCGTTGCTGAGCATTGCCACCGGCCTGGTATTCGGACTATTCCCCGCGTTGCACAGCACACGCAGTGACCTCATCAGCGCCATTCGGGCCGGCGCGGGGCAGATTGCCGGTGGCCGCGCCGCGGCGCGTTTCCGCTCGGGGCTCGTGACCGCGCAAATCGCGCTCTCCATGGGCCTGCTCATCATGTCGGCGCTCTTTCTCAAGAGCCTGATGAACGTCAGCAAGGTGGACCTCGGCGTGAAGATCGACCACATCGCGACCTTCGAAGTCGTTCCGCGTCGGACGGGGTACGACAGCGCCAGGAGCGCCATCCTGTTCAGCCGTGTGGAGCAGGAGCTGGCCGCCACGCCAGGGGTCACGGGCGTCACGGACGGGCTGGTGGCGCTACTCAGCGGCAACAATTGGGGCAGCAACGTCCACGTGCAGGGATTCATGTGCGGTCCGGACATCGACTGCAACGCGCGGTTCAACGAGATCGGCGCGGACTACTTCAAGACGTTCGGCGTGTCGCTCATCGCTGGCCGCGAGTTCACGCCAGGCGATCAGTTGGGCGCGCAGCGCGTCGCGATCGTGAACGAGGCGTTCGCGAAGAAGTTCAAGCTCGGCAACCGGGCCGTGGGCGCGTTCATGGGGGACAACGACGACGACTCGCTGAACATCCAGATCATCGGACTCGTGCGAGACGTGAAGTACAGCCAGGTGAAGGATTCAGTACCGCCCGTGTTCTACCGCCCCTGGCGGCAGGACGGCCATGCCGGCGATCTGGTCTTCTACGTGCGCTCCGCACTGCCGCCCGAAGAGATGCTCGGCACCCTGCGGGCGACCATGAAGCGCATCGATCCGAACCTGCCTGTCGAGGAGCTCAAGACGATGCTGCAGCAGGTGAGGGAGAACGTTTTTCTCGATCGCATGATTTCAATCTTGTCGAGTGCATTCGCGATACTGGCCACACTGCTGGCGGGCATCGGTTTGTATGGTGTGCTCTCGTACTCCGTGACGCAGCGTACACGTGAAATCGGCGTGCGCATGGCACTGGGCGCCGACGGCCAGCGGGTGCGGACGATGGTGATGGGGCAGGTGATTGTGATGCTGCTGATCGGTGGCGCCATCGGGATCGTCGGGGCCGTGGGTCTCGGTAGCGCGGCGCGCTCGCTCATGTACCAGCTGGAGGCCCACGATCCAGCGGCGATGGGCGTTGCCGTGGTGCTCCTTGCGTGCGTCGCTCTGGCGGCGGGATTCATTCCGGCGCGCCGTGCCGCACTCGTGGATCCCATGAGTGCTCTTCGATACGACTGAGCTTACTGACTGATGGATATCAAGCGCACTCCTCCCACGAAAACCCGACGCAATGTCATGATCGCCGGCAGCGCCACCGCGCTCGTGGTCGTCACGGCGTGGACGTTGACCCTGGATCCCGCAGCGCAGACGATCGAGCGATCGGCGGTGCTGATCGACAGTGTGCGCCAGGGCGATGTGGTGCGCGAGGTACGCGGCCCCGGCACGCTTGTGCCCGAACACATTCGCTGGATCACGGCGCAGACGAGCGCTCGCGTGGAGCGGCTCGCGTCGGAGTCGGGGAAGAGCGTCGGCAGTGGAGAACTGCTGCTCGAGTTGAGCAACCCCGATCTCCAGATCCAGACCATGCAGGCCGAGCAGCAGGTGAGGCAGGCACAGATCGAACTGCTGAATCTGAAGACCGCGCTGCGCAGCCAGCTCCTCACTCAGCAGGGGCTGGTGGCGACAACGCGGACGCAGTTCGTGAGCGCCACGCAGGAAGCCGCCGCGGCCGATTCATTGGCCAAGCGCAAGCTCATGTCCGAGTTCGAGGTGCAGACCAAGCGCGCGCAGCGCGACGAGTTCACCACCAGGCTGCGCGTCGAACAGGAGCGGTTGAAGCTGATGGAAGAGGCGATCGACTCACAGATTGCGACCCAGGCGAGGCAGGTGGAGCAGCTCAAGGCCATCGCGGCCAACCAGCAAGCCAGGTTGCAGTCGCTGCACGTTCGCGCTCCGGATACTGGTGTGCTTCAGGACCTGACGCTGCAGTTGGGCCAATGGGTTCCAGAAGGCACCACACTCGCCAAGGTGGTGCAGCCGGGACAGCTGAAGGCCGTGCTCCGTATTCCCGAGAGCCAGGCGAAGGATGTGACCATCGGACAGAAGGCGACGGTGGACACGCGCAATGGCATCGTGCCCGGCCACGTCACGCGGAAGGATCCCTCGGCGCAGAGCGGAAGCGTCACCGTGGACCTCGCACTCGACGGCCCACTCCCGAACGGCGCGGTGCCCGACCTGAGTGTGGACGGGACGATCGTGATCGAAAAGCTCAGCAACGTACGCTACACCGGGCGTCCCGCATTCAGCGCCGGCTCGGGAGCGGCATCGGTGTTCAAGGTGGCAGGCGACGGCAAGTCGGCCGTACGCGTGCCCGTGGAACTCGGACGGAGCTCGGTGAACGTCATCGAGATCGTTCGCGGGTTGGACGTGGGCGACAAGATCATCGTGTCGGACATGTCACTGTACGCAAACGTGGCGCGCGTGCGCATCAAGTAGCGACGCAATACATCGGACTCCAGGAGAACGCATGTCGGCTTCAGACAGCAACGGCAATGGCAAGGCACTCATCAGCCTCCGCTCGATCAAGAAGGTGTTCTACACCGATGACGTCGAGACACACGCACTCTCGGACGTTCACTTCGAGATCCAGAAGGGAGAGTATGTCGCCATCAGTGGCCCGTCGGGATGCGGAAAAACCACATTGCTGTCGATTCTCGGACTGCTCGATTCGCCGAGCGACGGCGAGTATACGCTGGCCGGAGAAAGCGTCGCGCGACTGGCCCCGACTGACCGTGCGCGCGTGCGCAATCGCCAAATCGGATTCATCTTTCAGGCGTTCAATCTGATCGGCGACCTCTCGGTGTTCGACAACGTGGAGCTTCCACTCACCTATCGCGATATGCCGCCGACGGAGCGGAAGGATCGCGTGGCGGCGGCGCTGGATCGCGTCGGCATGTCGCACCGGGCCAAGCACTTTCCGGCGCAGTTGAGCGGTGGCCAGCAACAGCGGGTCGCTGTTGCGCGCGCGGTGGCCGGCGATCCGGCCATCCTGTTGGCCGACGAACCGACCGGCAACCTCGATTCGAAGAACGGCGAGGCGGTCATGGAATTGCTGCGTGAGCTCAATGCAAACGGGAGTACCGTTTGTATGGTGACGCACGACTCGCGATACGCACAGCATGCGGACCGCGAGGTCGCCCTGTTCGACGGGCGCGTGCTCGAGCCAGCCTAGCGAAGCGAGGCGTCCAGCGAGTCACCGCTCGAGCAGGCCCGGGCCGAAGCATTCAGCGCAGGCCGTTAGTTCAAGCGAACGAGTGAGAACTGCACCGACGACGGCGCGGACGACCATTGCAGGCTGGCCGAGCCGCCCGCCGCGACCGCGAACCGCAGGTACGCGTTTGCTCCGCGTACTAGACTCACGGTCGTGCTTCCCGACGCGAGCGAGGTCGTTGCCAATGGAAACGCCGCACCCTTGGACAACGCCGCATAGATCGACGGGAAGTTCCAGCTCGGTTGCAGGTACGAGCCCACCACGCCGGGCACCTCGTCCGCGATCACCGACACGCCCCAGTCTCGCAGCTGGCTGATGACGTTCGAGCCGAACACGTTCTGCAGATTAGACAACCCGTTCGTCGTCGAATTGACCAGGCTATACCACGTGGAGCCGTCGGTCGCACCCAATCGATCTGTCGCATAGCGCAGGAAGGACCACGACGCGCCGCGCGTGGCGAGTGAATCGTTGGCCGCGATGGGGGAGTAGGCCGACGGGTGCTTCAGGTATTCCTGGTATCGTCCAAAGTTGCTCGACTGGTAGCTGTTGAATGCCGAAAGCACCGCGGGCGACCTCCGCAGGCTCGCGACGTCGATGTTCTGGTGCGGTGCGAGCCCCGACGCGCGGTAGAACAGCAGTTCTTCGGCCTCATGGGCCAGTCCTTCGTCCAGCCACGAGACCTCGAACACGTTCGCATTGTTCACATACAGGCGCCGTGACGCGTTGATGAGATGCTGATACTCGTGGGCCAGTGTCGCCGTCACCTCGGTGGCGACGTTGGCCTTGGTGAACGGGCCGCCCCGCGTAGGGTCCGGCACCATGACGTAGAACATCTCACCCGAGTTGCTGCCGGCACACGCGTCAGCGGTGCCCTGCGGCGGAAAGAGGTCGCGGGCGAAGAAGAAGCCGCCGACATACGAGCCGCTCGTGGCGGGCGTCAGGTCGTTGACCGTCTTGGTGAAGAACAGCACCACGCGTCCGTTGTTGTCGATGTCGGATGGATCGCCGAATGCTGCGCGGTCGAGGGGATCGACCAGGGTGTCGAACGTCGTACCGAGCGATGCGTATTCCGCGTCCGAGAAGCCGGCGGCGGGATTCCCGGTATCGGCGACCACGATGGCCCGGTTCGTCACAGCGGCCACGCGCCCGACGCGATAAACGGGAGAGCCGCAGGGGACCTTCGCATTGGCGTTCAGCGTGAGCAGCTGGCCGACGGAAACGGCCCCAGGTATGACGTCGTATGTGGCGTGCGTCGAGCGGGATTGTGCCCAGGCGCGCGCGCCCGGAATCCGTGGCGTGAGCGCCGCGCGCTCGCTCAAACGCAAGGTCATCTCGAACGCACGCGCGGGTGGGAAGGAGTTTGCGGCGGTCGCGACGGTCGTCGACAAAGCCGACGACGCCCCGGACGAGGCAAGCACGTCGGCGGAGGCGCCAGGCGCTGCCACACCGGCGGCCGATACGGTGAACGTGGCGACGCTGGACGTGTCACCGTTGAAGGGCACTAGCGCGTACTCTGCCGCCGAGGCCACGCCACCGATGCAGAGACTGGAGCCCGGCATGGCCGTCACGACTTGGCCGGCGGTAAGCGACAGCGCGCCGGCACACGCGGCGGGAGGCACGATTGCCACTACCGGTGGGGGCGTCGGGGATGTCGACGCGTCGGAGCAGGCAGCCAGCGCCAACGCGCTGGCAAAACGCAGCGCGCCAGAGGCGCGCGTAGAATTTCGCATGGACAGACTATCGCGGAGGTGAGCGTACGAAGGCAGAGCCAGCCGGTACATGGCTCAGGCCCGCGTAGGCAGTGTGTCTTGCTCTCCTCATGTATACGCTCGTCGGCGCGTGCGGTTCCACGAGTGCCAACGCGACGCCCTTCGAGTCACGGTAGCGGCCGCAACACGATCGGATGGCGCAGGCGGTACACGAGGTACGCCACGAGCGCGACATTCACCACCATCGTGCCGGCGCGCACCACCGTGACTCGGCGCGCCAACTCGTACACCTCGAACGGCACGAGCAGCGATGTCGTCACCACCGTGATGTACTCGGCCCATCGCTTGCCCAGCCAGAGGCCCACTCCCTCAGTGGCGAACAGCAGGCCGTAGCAGATGGCGGCAAGGCCGAACTCCTCGATGCGCCGGGGCGTCGCGCCACCCAGAAACGATAAGATGGTCTGGATGCCCAACAATCCTCGTCCACCAGTGAACTGGACCAGCCACGAGCGCACGTCATCCCCGATGTCGGGCCGCAGAAGCGAAAGCAATCCGACGCCGGCGAGCACGAGCAACAGCGCCTTCAACAGCTTGAAGGCGGCGATGAGTAGCAAGCCGCGATCGCGGCGGGCCAACGCGTCGATCGTCATTGGTGTTGAGGGTTGTGACTGGGCACGCGAAAGGGCGCCCGTTCCAGCCGGACGCCCCTTCTAACAACGCCGCTGACGCGTCTCGATCAGCTCGTCGGCTTGTGGACCTTACGGTTGCGATGGTGTTGAATCATGGCACCAGCGGCCGCGCCGGCTACGGCATGTCCGCCCATCATATGGCCGGCTGCTGCGCCGACCAAAGCGCCCTTCAGCTTACTGTGATGCTTGGGCGCGGGCGCGGTCGCGCCCTGCTGTGCCTGGACCGAGCCGGCCAGGAGGGGCAGCGCAATCATGGCGCTGAACGCGGCAGTTCTAGCCTGTTTCACAATGTGTCTCATGGATTCCTCCGCTGAATGAACGAGTGGGACCTTATACTCTGCCGTAGCGAAAAGGATGCCTGAATTTTCCGGGTTAGCGAACGGGACCTTCAGGCTTGGCCGCGTGCTGCCTGCTGCTGGTGGACTCGGTTGGCTGGTCCCGCGGAGACTGGGCTAGTGCACGCGCAAGACGCGCGCGCAGGTGTCCAGCGTGGCGGCCAGCGCGATCGCACGTTCGAGCGTGCTCACGATCTAAGTTCCCTGTCCGCTGCCCTCTCCGGTCGCAAGGAAGTCCAGAAGGATGCGGTTCACCTCCTCGCCGTGCGTGGCGGTGAACCCGTGCGGCCCCTTCGCGAGCATCGCAACGCGGCTCCCGGAGATCGCTGCGGCTGTCTTCCGGCCGGAGACGTCGAACGGCACAATCTGATCGTCGTCACCGTGGAGGACCAACGTGGGCATGGTGAACTTCGCAAGGTCAGCGCGGAAGTCGGTGTAGCCGAAGGCCCGGATGCACTCGGCGGTCCCGACCGGCGACGCACTCCACGCAATCGACTTGGCCCATGCGATCATGTCGTCGGTCACCTTGTGTGCGTCCTTGTTGCGGCCGTAGAAAACCTCGAAGAAGCCCGTCAGGATGTTGACACGGTCCTTCTTCACCGCGGTCATCATCTCTTCGAAGACCTGCTTCGGTACCCCATCCGGATTGTCCGTGGTCTGCAGCAGGAACGGCGGGACTGCACCGAGAAAAGCCGCCTTCGCCACGCGACCGACGCCGTATCGACCGACATACCGAGCAACTTCGCCGCCTCCCATCGAGAAGCCGACCAATACGACGTTTGTCAGATCCAGCGCGGTGAGAAGGTCGTTGAGATCGCTCGCAAACGTATCGTAGTCGTATCCCGTGGCGGGACGTCCGGACTGCCCAAAGCCGCGACGATCGCAGGTGATGGTGCGATAGCCCCCCTCCAGCAGCGCGTTCACCTGGCCCTCCCACATACGTCCGCTCAGCGGCCACCCATGAATGAGAACCACGGGCTGTCCAGCGCCGAGGTCCTCGTAAAACAGCTCAGTGGGAACAGCGGTCGTAGTGAGATGTGCCATGGTGCTTACCCCTGCATGGAGGCTGAAGAGAAAAGGCGCGGGTCATCGCGACGAGAAGGCTGCGCGGCAAGGAAGGGTATGCGTCAACGATTGGCTTCGGCAACTCGCAGGCGCTTGTCCTGGTTTGCGCGGGGCTTCGGCTAAGCCAGTTGCGAAGGCGGTGGGTTTTCGGCAGTGTACTTGCTGCCGGACGCCGCAGGGGTGCGCTTGCGCGGCGGAGGGCACCTGGAGGTGCCGATGGAGAGACGATCCAGACCCCAAACGTCCGCCGAAGCGCAGTTCGCCCAGCGCGATGCGGAACTCAGCGCGCTCGATCTGGCCGACCGTTTCTCGCGGATATATGAAACGAACATGTGGTCGGACGCGCAGTCGCGGTCCGGGCCCGGCTCCAGTCTCGACGCGACGGCGCACCTGCGCGAGGCGCTGTCGCGAATGATCGGGACGCTGGATACACGCGTGCTCCTTGATGTTCCTTGCGGTGACTTCGCCTGGATGGCGGCAACTCCGCTCGAGAACGTGTCGTACATCGGCGCGGACATCGTCACCGCCCTGGTCGCCGAGAATCAACGGTGCTTTGGAAACGCCCGTCGCCGCTTTGTGCATCTGGACTTGACGCGCGACCCGCTGCCGGAAGCGGACGTGGTACTCTGCCGCGATTGTCTCGTTCATCTCTCCTACGCCAACGTGTGGGCCGCGATCGCCAACATCCGACGATCGGGCGCGCGGTACCTGATGACGACGTCGTTCCCGAAGCGGGCCGACAACTACGACATCGTGGACGGGAACTGGCGGCCCCTCGATTTACAGGCGCCGCCCTTCAGCTTCCCCGAGCCGGTGGCGAGCATTCCGGAACACTGTCGCGAAGGAGGCGGTGCATACGCGGACAAGTCGCTCCTGGTGTGGCGCGCGAACGATTTGCCCTCTGAAATGGACTGACCGCGAATTGTCGCACCCTCCGATGGCGCGTCCCTCGACTGGGATTGTCGGTTGCGTCGGGGAAATTCCTGCTAGCGGCGCATCAACCCGCCCGCGCCACCGGAAATGAGTGATGCAATATTGGCCACGATCACGGGTCGCTTGGTACCTCCGGGCGACGCAAGGAAACTTGGTTCCCACTCCGGATGGAACCATTCCTTGAACTCCCGCAGCCCCTGGAAGTTGTAGTATCGCTCGCCACCACTTCGCACGGCGTTGGCAAGCTGGTTCCACAGCGGTGCCACCGCACCGGTTCGAATTCCCGACAGCGGAACCATCCCCAGATTGAAGTGGCTGAAGCCTTCTGCCCGAGCCCAGATCATGAACTCCGTGAGCATGAACCGCATCACGCCCGGCGGCGCGTGACTCACGTAGCGCATGAGATCCACTTCCACCTCCGCGTGCTGCCCGGACAGCCAGACGGTGGCGAACGCGACGATGCTTCCGGCGATGCGGACGACGCCGACGCGCCCTCGCGCGATGAACGCCTCGTCGAATCGGCCGAGCGAGAAGCTCTTTTCGCGAGAGCGCTTCTGTGCCAGCCAATCGGTCGACACGGAACGCAACGCCGGCAGGAGGGCGGTGACCTGCTCGGGTTGCACGACCTCGAACGTACAGCCGGCATCCATGAGCTTGCGATACACGCGCCTCAAGTTCCGGCGGGTGGCGCCCTCCAGCGAGAACGTACCCACCGGTACGCGCGCGACTTCGCCGAGCTTAACCACGGCGAGCCCGTAGTCCAGATAGAGATAGAGCAGCTGTGGGCCGACGCGATAGAAGACCGGCCAGCTGCCCGTCCTCTCGCAATCGCGGATGAACGCATCCACGAGCGGAGCCGCCTGTGCGAACGGACCGACGGGATCCCCCAGCACGACGCGGCTCGCGCCGGCCGTGCCGATCATGAGAAAGGTCGAACGCGTGTTGTCGAAGATGATGTCCTTGTCGCCGAGAAATGCGAGCTGTGCGTTTGCACGTGGCGAGGCCTCGACGACCGCTTGCACTTCCTGAACGTCGAATGCCGTCCTTGCCAGCCGCATGCGAGCCGGGCGCAGCAGCCGGCCAAGTGAGAGCGCAAGGAGCGTGACGATGGCAAGCGACAGGGCTCGAGCGGCACGCGGAGCCTGCGCAAGGTCGTCGTACTGCCAGAAGACGCGCGTGGACACGATCGCGTGGCCATATCCCTGGTACGCCAGCACTCCCGTCGCGGCCAGCACGCCGCCGATAGCGACGAACCATCCGCGAGTAAACCGTTCCTCGAACAGGGACGACTTCCGATAGAAGAAGCGATGACAGCGCAGCAGCGCCACGAACATGAAGGCCAGCAGCGTCGCCTGTTCCACATCGAGCGCACTGGTCAATGCGAACACCACGCCGCCCGCGAGCACCCAGAGCGTGAGGTGGTAGGCCGCATCGAGCCGGCGTTGCAGGCCGCGCGCAAGCAGGATCAGCGCAACGCCGAGAATGCTGACGAAGTAGGCGGAAATCTCGACGATGGGCAGCGGCAGCACATCCACGAGCCAGCCGATCCGCCCCGACTTGGGCGGTGTGGCGCCGGAGAACAGCAGGATGACGCCAGCGAGGAACGTGCTGAACGCCAGCGCGCGCGGCAGAATTGCGCTCGTGAGGTCTCCGCCGGCACGCACCAGTCGCGCAACGACCGGCGAATAACGGGCGAGGACGACTGCCGTCAATACCACCACGGCCAGCACAATGACCGGCAGGCTGTCGCCGACTTGCACATGCTGCGGAAAGGCCGCTCTCGGCAGCAGCATGGGCGCCATCCTGTTCAATGCAGCGGATGGCGCGCGAAGAACCGCCACGCCAGCGAACTTGCGTCGATCTCGGACGTCGGCTCCTGCCCGTCCGACGCCCCGCCCGGCCATGCGTGAAGCCCCTCTTCCACCGTGTACAGCACGACCTCCGCGGCACACTGGTCGAAGTGCATTTGCGTCACGTGTGGGGACTGGCGTTTCAGCGTGACCGTTTGGCATCCGTTGCTGGCCGACCAGAATCGAATGGCCGGAGGGGCACTGACGGCCGCGGACGGCGGGCTTCGGCGCGGGGTCGAGTACGATGAGTCCGCGTACGCCACGTCCTGGTCCGACGTGCCGTGAAACGCGATCAACGGCACGGGCCGTCGGGGGTCGCAGTGGGCGTCAACGAGGCTACCGGAAACCACCGCGACGGCGGCGATTTGCGCGCCAAGCTCGCACGCGATCCGATAGGTCATCCGACCGCCATCGGAGAAACCCGCCACGAACACGCGGTCGCGGTCCACAGGCATTCGCGACGCCAGACTGTCCACGAGTTGGCGAATGAACGCGACGTCATCGACGTTTTGGCTTTCAGCCGTGCCGCAGCACTCGCCTGCGTTCCAGTCGGACTGCAACCCGAGTCGCCCGGTCGTCCCGTTGGGATATGCCACGAGAAACCGCTCGGCGTCAGCAATGGCGTCCATTCCGGACATGCGCCGAACGGTCTCCGCGTTGGCCCCGCTGCCGTGCAACACGATGACCAGCGGATAGGCGACGTGCCGGCCAAGGCGACGGGGTCGCTTTGGCGGGACGTGGAGCAGGAATGTCCGCGTGACTGCACCCACCTGCACACCATGTTGCGCCGTGCCTGGCGCCTGGGAGACGGCAGCGAGCGGCTCGCTTCCGCCGAGCAGACATCCGTCGAGCGCCAGGGTGGCGAGCGCGGCGAGCGCACAACGCGCCGCCGCGCGACGGAAGCGCGCGGGAAGGTGCGGGCGGGCGAGTGTCGAAGCCGATGTGCCGATCATCCGTCTGAGTGTCGTGCGTGATTCGGGACAATTCAAGCGTTCCACGGGAACTTAGTTGCCGATTTCCTGTAGCTTTCGGGACACCTTCGCATCCTGCCGCCCGATATGACTCGCCTCGTTGTGCTTGCCGCTCGTCTAGCGGTCATCATCCTCGCATCGGTTCCATGGATTGCGGTGGCGCAGAACGGAGGCGAACCAGTTTCGGACAACGTGCGCGGGCTGCCCGTGATCGAGCTCCGCGCCAAGGGGAAGTCGGAGACGCTCGCGATCGTTCTGAGCGGTGACGGCGGTTGGAGGGACATCGATCGAGAGCTTGGAACCGTGCTCTCCGAACGGGGGATCGACGTCGTCGGGTTCGATGATCGCGCATACCTGATGACCGCCCGCCGCGACGTGAACGGCACCGCGAACGACGTGACGCGCGTGGCTGCGCACTACATGCGGCTGTGGGCCGATCAACGTCTGGTGATCGTGGGGTATTCGCGCGGCGCGGCTTTCGCGCCGTTCGTCGCGACGCGTCTGCCGCCCGAGCTGAGAAATCGCCTGGCCCTGATTGCCATGCTCGGACTTCCCGAACATGTCAGCTTCGCCTACCACTTCTCCGACCTGTGGTCGACGCGCAGCAGCCCCTCGGACCCGTCGATCCTGCCGGAACTCGAGCGGTTGCGCGGTACCAACATGTTGTGCGTGTTCGGTGTAAGGGAAGATGAGTCGCTATGCCGATCGGTTGACTCCACGCTGGTCGTGCCAGTGGCGCGCGAGGGCGCGCATCACTTCGATGGGGATTACCACGCGATCGCGGATCTCATCCTGACGCGGTTGAGAATTGACAGCGCGAGGGACGGTCCGCACTATCACTGATTCTTCGGGTTCACGGCATTCGCCTTCCATCACGTCTCCCATGAAACGCTTCGTCGTCGCTTCCGCCTTGTCGATCTGCTTCGCGCCCGTGCTTCTCGCGCAGGCTGGCAGTAGCGGCCCTTACAGGGTGCTCAAGTCCGCACGCGTCGGAGGAGAGGGTGGCTCCGACTACATCTACGCCGACGTCGATGGCCGAAGACTGTACATCCCGCGCGGGGGTTCGCGCGCCGTCGCGGCCACCGACAGCACGGCCGCCAAACCGGCGGTGCCTGGTCGGATCACGGTGTTCGACCTCGAGACGCTTGCACCGCTTGGCGAGCTTCCCGGTACGGGCGGGAACGGCGTGGCGGTGGACCCGAAGTCGGGCCACGGGTTCTCCAGCAGCAAGCCGGTGTCGATGTTCGACACCAAGACGCTCTCCCTCATCAAGACGATCGACGTTGGCGCCGCCCAGCCCGACGGTATCCTGTTCGATTCCTTCAACGACCGGGTGTACGTCTTCAGCCACCCCACGAAGGATGCCACGGTAATCGACTCCCGCGACGGCACCGTATTGGGCACGATCGACCTGGGCGGCGTCCCCGAGCAGGGCGTCGCTGATGGCAAGGGTACGCTGTACGTAGTGATGCAGGACGCGGCGGGCAGTGTCACGGTGGTGGACACGAAGGCGATGAAGGCGACGGCTCACTACCCCCTCGGCGACATCGGCCGCTGTAATGGATTGGCGCTGGACGTCCGAAATCATGTGCTCTTCGCTGCCTGCGCCATGTCGGGAAACCCGCCGGCCCAACCGCCGCAGCCAATGATGGTGATCCTCAACGCCGACCATGGAAATATTCTGGCCAACCTCCCGCTCGCGGGGGGCTCGGACGGCGCCGTCTTCAATCCCGCGACGATGGAAGCGTTCAGCACGCACAGTAACGGAACGATGACGGTTGTGGCGGAGCGGAGCCCGACGAGTTTCGAGGTCACCCAGAATCTTCAGACGATGATGGGCGCGCGGACGCTGACGCTCGACACGAAGACCAATCGTATTCTGACCATGAGCGTCGAGCGGGGACCGGCACCGCCTCCACCGCCGGGCGGCGGTCGCGGAGGATTTCCTCCGGCTATCCCGGGCTCGTTCACGATTTTGCTGATCGGGAAGTAGACGGCAAAGCGACGAATTCCGACGCTGGCGCCGCCGCGGCGACGGAGTGCCGTCACTCCGCCGAGTGAAGTCGGAGGCGCGCGAACTGATAGCCCGAAATGCAGACCACCAGCCAGGCCGCACCTGCCATGTAGCCACCGATGACGTCACTGACGAAGTGCACGCCAAGGTAGACACGGCTGTATCCGATCAATCCCACGAGCACGGCGGTACCGGCAATCGTCAGAGTGCGACGAGTGGACGGGCGCGTATGCTCGAGCAGCAGAAAGGCGAGGAACCCGTATCCGACCAATGAGTTCATTGCATGGCCGCTCGGGAAGCTCCATGTCGCGTGACTGATGAACTCCGAGGCAAACTCCGGGCGGCCGCGATGGAACACCGCCTTGAGGATGTAGTTCAGCGCCGACCCACCGCCCGCAGCCGCGGCCAGCGCGGCGACGCGCATCCATTCGCGTCGTCGCGCGAGCACGATGAGGGCGACGGCCACCGCGGCGACGAGCAGTTGCGCTCCGAACCAGCTTACCACGGAAAAGATTCGTTCGCCCGGCTCCGTCCCGTGAACCTGCAGCCAGGTGGTGGCGGCGGTGTCGAACCGAGCGATCGCGCCCTGCTCGGGGAATGCGTCCGCAATGGCCACGAAGAGCCACAGAAATGCGGCGACGAGCGCGCCGCCGGCCAGCGCGTGCGCATAGAGGTACGCCCTGGGGTGGA
>JANYIN010000012.1 GCA_025362035.1 Gemmatimonadaceae bacterium
CTGGGCCGCGGCGGACTGGACCTGCCGCGCCGAGAACTGTGCATCGTGGCCGCCTGCGCGATGACCGGGCAGGACCGGCAGCTGCACTCCCACCTGCACGGTTCGCTGAACGTGGGCGTGGCGCCGGAAGCACTGTCCGGCGCCATTCAATGTTTGGAGCCGCTCATTGGAGCCGAACGGGTGAGATCCGTACAGCTTCTGCTCGCGCGCGTGGTGGGTAAGTAGCTTTGTCTGAGAGAAGTTGAACGATTAGCCGAAAAGCGAGGAATTGTGCCGATGGGAGAGGAAGAGGAAGAGGAAGAGTGCCGAAGAGCGAGGCGCGGAGCGCCGATGCGGGCTGAATAGCTGAAGAGCGAGGCGCGCAGCGCCGATGCGGGCCGAATAGCAGAAGAGCGAGGCGCGGAGCGCCGATGCGGGCTGAATAGCAGAAGAGCGAGGCGCGCAGCGCCGATGCGGGCTGAATAGCTGAAGAGCGAGGCGCGGAGCGCCGAAGCGGGCCGAAGAGCGAGGCGCGTAGCGCCGATGCGGGCCAGACAGCCGAATGGCGCGCAAGCGGCCATTCGATGCTGTCTGCCACAACATGATCCCGCTGCGCGGGACGCCCTACCTACCTTTGCCGGACTAACAGGATGTTCATCGACCGAGTCATCGTCCGCGTCACCGCCGGTTCCGGCGGTTCCGGCATCGCCAGTTTCCGCCGAGAAAAGTTCGCCCCCCTGGGCGGTCCCGACGGTGGCGACGGGGGAAAAGGAGGAGACGTCATCGTGCGTGCCGACAGCAATCTCGCCACTCTGCTGGATTACACCTACCGCGACCACTGGGAGGCAGAGAACGGCGCCCACGGGAGCGGATCGAACATGACGGGCCGCTCCGGCAATGACGTCATGCTGCCGGTGCCGCCGGGCACCATCGTGCGTAATCACGAGACGAGCGAGGTCATTCACGAATTGCTGGAGGACGGCGACACATTTGTCGTCGCCAAGGGCGGGCGCGGCGGGAAGGGCAACTCGTGGTTCGCCACGTCCGTGCATCGCAGCCCGCGCGAATGGCAGCCGGGCGAAGACGGACAGCTCCTCTCGCTGGAGCTCGAGCTCAAGCTCATCGCGGACGTGGGGCTCGTGGGCCAGCCCAACGCGGGCAAGTCCACGCTGCTGTCCGTCATCAGCGCGGCGCGCCCCAAAATCGGCGACTACCCGTTCACCACGCTGGCGCCCAACCTGGGCGTCGTCCAGATGAGCGACAACCGCACCTTCGTCGTCGCGGACATTCCCGGCATCATCGAAGGAGCGCACGAAGGCAAGGGACTGGGCCTCCAGTTCCTGCGGCACATCGAACGCACTCGGCTTCTTGCGTTCCTCGTCCCGGTCGATGCGCTTGACTCGCAAGCCGAATACGACCAGCTGCGCGACGAGATCAGGCAGTACTCCAGCGAGCTTGCCGACAAGCCGCACTGCGTACTGTTCACCAAAATGGACCTGCTCGGCGAATTGGAACCGGCGCCCATTCACGCGCCGGACGCTTTCGGGGTGTTCGCCATCTCCGCGGCGGCGCGGACCGGGTTGGAGGAAATCAAGTTGGCATGGTGGCGTCGCCTGCTGGACATGCGAAAGGCCTCGCTCCAGCCGGTGAAAGACACGCAGCTGCCCTGAGCTCACATCGTGCGCCTGGGGCTCCACCAGCCGGAGTACCCGGCGGCGCTGCGCGACCTTGCGCGTCCACCCGATCCGCTCTGGGCCCGCGGGCACCTCGATGTGCTTCAACGACCAACCGTGGCCATCGTCGGAACGCGACGCGCCACCGCGTACGCCGAACGGGTCACGCGTCACTTTTCGCGCACGCTCGCCAGGGCGGGCGCGTGCGTGGTGAGCGGTTTGGCGCGCGGCGTGGACGCGGAGGCCCACCGGGGCGCCCTCGAGGCAAACGGCGCCACCTGCGCGGTGCTCGGAACCGGCCTCGATGTCGTCTATCCCCGAGGCCACGCGTCGCTCCAGGAAGAGATCGGCAACAAGGGCCTGCTGCTGTCGGAGCTCGAGCCCTCCCGTGCCGCGCACCCAGGCTCCTTTCCGAAGCGCAACCGAATCATCGCCGCGCTGGCGTCGGTCACCATCGTCGTGGAAGCCGGCGAGAACAGCGGTGCCCTGATCACCGCGCGGGAGGCGCTGGAGCTGGGGCGCAACGTGGGTGTGGTGCCCGGCCCCATCGACATTCCTCAGGCACTTGGCAGCAACCGGTGGCTCCGGGACGGCGCGCATGCCATCACCAACACGGCCGACGCGCTGGCGCTTCTTGGACTCACCGCATCGGTCAAACTCAAGGAGCTGCCCGCGAACGGCGCCGAACGACGACTTTGGGACGCACTGGAACAAGGGCCCACCGACCTCGACACGCTGTGCACGCGGTCGGCACTGCCGGCACATGAGGCGATGGCGGGAGTGACCGGGCTGGAGATGCGCGGGCTGGTAGAGTGCGCGATGTCGGGGGAGATCCGGCGAGCATCGTGGTAGTCAAACACAACCGCGGATTCACGCGGATCTTACGGATTTGCGCGGATTGCTCCGCGAACCGCGACGTGGCGGTTAAACCTCGCACGCCGAGTGGCAGTTAATCAACAATTGTTGAACGATGCGAAGCGAAGATGTGTGCGCCGCACCGAGCATGCCGGCGGGGGCAGCATCCGCGTAGATTCTCGCTGTTTCATCCGCCAAGATCCGCGGTATTCAGTTCACGGATAGGACGGATTTGTGCCGATTGCCCCGTGAACCACCACGTGACGTCGCATGCCACTTGTCAGTTCATTCTCAATTGTTGAACGATGCGAGCGAAGATGTGTGCCCTGGGCCGAGCATGCTGACCGGGTAGTACCCGCGTAGATTCTCGCTGTTCATCCGCTAACATCCGCGGTATTCAGTTCCAGGAGCAGAGGTGGAGCCGCCCAAGCTGCCCAGGGGCCGTATCCGCGCAGATTCGGGCTTTGTTATCCGCAATAATCCGCGGTATGCCGTGATCGAGCCCCATACGATATTCCACCGTGCCCCGCCACCTCTACGCCCACGTCCCCTTCTGCTCGCGCCGCTGCTCGTACTGCGACTTTTCCATCGCCGTGCGCCGCGAGGTGCCGGTGGACGAATACCTCGCTGCGCTCGAATCCGAGTTGACCACGCGCTTCCCCGGCGGCGACGTGTCCGAAGTGGACTCCATCTACCTCGGCGGCGGGACCCCTTCGCGACTCGGCGCGGCGGGCGTGGCGCGCGCGGTGAAACTGCTGGGGCGCTTCTTCCCGCCGGCCGCTGATGCGGAGATCACCGTCGAGGCCAATCCGGAGGACGTGAGCGTCCATGCCGCCGAATCGTGGCGAGCCGCGGGGGTGAACCGGCTGTCACTCGGCAGCCAGAGCTTTGACGACAACGTGCTGGCGTGGATGCACCGAACGCACGGCTCCGCGGCCATCGGCGAGTCGGTGGCGTCAGCGCGGGCCGGCGGAATCACAAATCTGTCACTCGATCTCATCTTTGCGCTCCCCGAGAGCTTGCATCGCGATTTCGAAGGCGACGTGTCACGGCTCCTGGCGCTCCAACCAGATCACGTCTCGCTCTACGGGCTGACGATCGAGTCGGCTACGCCACTGGGAAAGTGGGTCGCGCGCGGCGTAACCGTCGAACAGCCTGAAGAAGGGTATGAATCCGACTTCCTCGCCGCGAATCGGTTGCTCACGGCGCAGGGGTTCCAGCACTACGAGGTCTCCAATTACGGCAAGCCAGGGCGGCGCGCTCGGCACAATTCGTCGTACTGGGCGGGGGTGCCGTATGTCGGCGTGGGGCCGGCAGCGCACGGCTTCGACGGCCGAACTCGCCGCTGGAACGCGCGGAACTACGCGGACTGGCGGGACACGGCGCTGGCCGGACGCGACCCGTTGGAAGGCTCGGAAGAATTGACGGTCGAGAACAGGGTTGCCGAGACCGTGTATCTCGGGCTGAGGTCGGATGCGGGTATGGCGTTGTTGCCCGGCGAAGAGCATTTCGTCGAACGATGGGTACAAGCTGGGTGGGCCCGACTGGGCTCCGACGGCCGGCTGCGGTGCACCGCAGAAGGCTGGCTGCGCCTCGACGCATTGGCCGCTGCCTTGACGCATCACCGAAGTCGTTAGCATATTTACACTTATGGCCACCGTCGACGAGCTCACGCCCCGCGAGCGCCGCGTACTCGCCGCGGTCATTCAGACGTACATTCAGACTGCGGAGCCGGCCGGATCTCGGCTGTTGTCGCGACGGCACAGACTGGGCGTGTCGCCGGCCACCATCCGCAACACGATGAGCGACCTGGAGGAGAAGGGGTTCCTCTCGCATCCGCATACGTCGGCGGGGCGGGTGCCCACCGACAAGGCCTACCGTGTTTACGTGAATTCGATCCTGAGTGCGCCGCCCAGCCCAATTGTGGTGGCCGAGCGGGCGCGGCTGCACGCGGAAATTTCCGCGAGCAACTCGACGATCGAAACCATTCTGCGCCGCGCCGCGCAATCGCTTGGCGTTCTGACGCAGGAGCTTGGCGTCGCCCTTGGTCCTCGGCTGGATGCCAGCGTGCTGCGATCGCTGGACCTGGTGCGCGCGGGCAGCGAGCGGGTGTTGCTGGTCCTCACGCTGGAAGGCTCGGTGGTTCGCACGGTGTTCGTGGAAGTGCGGGGCACGCTCCCGGATATGGCCGTGGCGGAAGTGGCCAGGGTGCTGAACGAGCGGCTCGCCGGCCATACACTGCAGGAGCTGCGCACCTCGGTCAGCGAGCGGCTGCGCGATTCGTCCACCGCGCCCGAAGCCGCGGAGTTGCTGAACATCTTCGTGCAGGAGGGCGAACAGCTTCTCGACGCGGCGCTTCCGATGGGCGAGGGGACCGTGATCGTGGGGCAGTCGAGCATGCTTGCATCGCAGCCGGAATTCGACGGCGCCGACAACCTGCGACGCTTGCTCTCACTGACCGAGGAGCCGGCGCGTCTGGCCGACGCACTGCGGTTCAAGCACAAGGCCGACGCGCGCCCGGGCGTCAGCATCACCATCGGCGGCGAACATGGCGATCCGCGCCTGGACCAGTTCACGGTCGTCACGGCGGAATATCACGCGGGGGCCCTCGCGGGTGTGATCGGCGTGATCGGACCAACCCGGATGTCGTACGAAAAGGTGATTTCCCTCGTACAGCACACGTCGCGGCTGTTGTCCGACCTGCTGTAATCGGGAGCCGTACCGAGTGCCGTCGCCGCACGCTGCGCGCCGCAGGGCACCCTCCGGAGCTCGGCCGTATTAGTTTTGTAATGCTCCACTCTATTCGCCCTTCGTCTCACCATGGCTGATTTCTATACAACCCTCGGCGTCGCACGCGAAGCAGCGGATGACGACATCAAGAAGGCCTATCGCAAGCTGGCGATGACCTATCATCCCGACCGCAACGGCGGATCCAAGGACGCCGAGGAGCGGTTCAAGGAGATCACCGAGGCGTATGACGTCCTGCGTGATCCGCAGAAGCGCGCCACGTATGATCGGTATGGTGAGGCGGGGCTGCGCGGCGGCGGTGGAGGCGGGTTCCACCACGTGGACCTCTCCGAGGCGCTCGGCATTTTCATGCGCGACTTCGGCGGATTCGGCGGGCTCGAGGATCTGCTGGGCGGACGCGGGCAGGGAGCGGCGCCGCGCACGGGCGCAGACATCAAGATCCACCTGGCGCTCACGCTGGCCGAAGTCTTCACGGGTGTGGACAAGGAGCTGAAGTTCAAGGTGCTGGAGCCGTGTGACCGTTGCGCGGGCAATGGAGCGGAGCCCGGGTCGAAAGCACATCAGTGCCCCACCTGCGCCGGACATGGCGAAGTGCGCCGCGCGCAGCGCTCGTTCTTCGGACAGTTCGTGACCGTGGCTCCGTGCCCCAATTGCAAGGGTGAGGGCCGCGTGGTGGAGACGCCGTGCAAGAAGTGCAAGGGCGACGGCCGGATGCGCAGCGACAAGACCATCAAGGTGTCCGTGCCGGCCGGCGTGGCGACGGGCCAGTACATGACGCTCCGCGCGGTGGGCAACGTGGCGGAACGCGGTGGCGAGCGGGGCGACGTGCACGTGGTGTTCGAGGTAGCAGACGACGTGCGGTTCGAGCGAGACGGAGAGAACCTGTTCACCGAAGTGCACGTGACGTATGGACAGCTCGTGCTGGGCGCGATGGTTGACGTGCCCACGGTGACTGGCAGTATCAACTTGAACGTTCCGCCGGCCACGCAGAGCGGGCAGGTGTTCCACCTGCGCGGACGCGGCTTGCCGCGCGTGAACGCCAGTGGCCACGGCGACCTGCACGTGCGCGCGCAGCTCTGGACCCCCGACAAGCTGACGGACGAGGAAGAGCAGCTCATCGAGCGGCTCAACCAGATTCAGCGCAGCGTTCCGGCCGATCGCGAAAAGGGTCTCTGGGCGAAGATGAAGGAAGCGCTGGGCGCATGAACTGGCTTGCCGTCCGCGTGCGCCCCGGAGACTCGCGCGAGGGCGTGCTCGCGGCGTTGTTCTCGATGGGCTCGGAAGGGGTGCACGAAGCCGGAGACGAGCTCGTCACGCACTTTCCCGGCGACGCGGATGGAGACGCGATCGTGTCGGCGGTCGTCGCCGCCGATGCGGCGGCCCAGGTGACGGCTACGCTCATTCCCGCCGTCGATTGGGCCGAGGAGTGGAAGAAGGGCGTGGGCGCGCACGAGCTGGGCGCTCTCGCGATTGTGCCGCCCTGGCTTGCCGAGGGGCGCGATCCCGCCCGCACCGTGGTGATCGAGCCCGAAATGGCTTTCGGAACGGGTGAGCATCAGACCACGCGGGGCGTTGTGCGCCTGCTGCCGGCCGTGATCGGGACTGGCGATCGCGTGGCGGATCTTGGCAGCGGCAGCGCGGTGCTCGCGATTGCCGCCGCGAAACTGGGCGCCTCGCGTGTGTGGGCCATCGAGCTCGATCACGACGCCATCGCGAACGCCCACGAGAACGTCGCACGCAACGGCGTAGGGAATCGTGTGGCGGTGATGGAGGGTGATGCCTCCGTGCTGCTGCCGCTGATCGCGCCGGTACGTGTGGTGCTGGCCAACATCATCTCGTCGGTTC
>JANYIN010000035.1 GCA_025362035.1 Gemmatimonadaceae bacterium
GAACCCTTCGGGCGCGTGCCTGCACAGCCCAGGACGATCTCATCCATGACGAACTCACACCTCATTTCCAGCCGCACCGCGTTCCTGGCCATGTGCCTCGCCACGGCAGCCGGGACCGTTCGGACGGTGTCGGCACAGTCCCCTTCGGACATCGCGCGCGGGCAAGCCGCGGCGATCGTGAAGGCGCGCACCGACAGTGCGAGATACCCGTACACCAAAGCGGACGTGGACTTCATGTCCGGAATGATCCATCATCACGCGCAGGCCATCATCATGGCCAAGATGGCGCCGACGCACGGCGCCGGTCCGTCCGTGCGCACGCTGTGCGACCGCATCATCAACGCGCAGCAGGACGAGATCACCGCGATGCAGCGGTGGCTGCGTGATCGAAATCAGGTGGTGCCGGAGGCGACGGCGGGCCCGATGACGATGGTGATGGATGGCATGGAGCACGAGATGCTCATGCCTGGCATGCTGTCCGAGGCCCAGATGAAGCAGCTGGACGAAGCGCGAGGATTCGGCTTCGACCGGTTGTTTCTCACCGGCATGATCCAACATCACAAGGGAGCCGTCTCGATGGTGGACGGACTCTTCAAGACGTACGGCGCGGGTCAGGACGAGCTGACCTTCAAATTCGCGTCGGACGTCCAGGTCGATCAGCGCACCGAGATTGCGCGAATGGAACGCATGCTCATCATGATGGAACTCGAGGGCCATTGAACCTGAATTTCGGCAATCCGATCGCTGTAGTACTCCACCCCGCGTCATCAGAGGAATCAACCATGGCAGTTGCGCATCACACTATTCGTTCGGGGGCGCTGCGACATGCCTCCCGCTTCGTGTCGCTTTCACTCGCGCTCGGCGTCGTTTCGGCCGCGGCGCATGCCCAGCAGGATCCGCGCGTTGGTCTCAAGGCGGGCGTGTACGACGCCGGCGAGGCCGTGTGGAACCTGAAGGTGTTGTCGAAGACGCCGCCCTCCACGAAGTTCGTGGGCAGCACGAACTCGGACATGGCCTTCAAGGGCAACTACGTCATTCAGGGCAGCTACAACGGCTATCAGATCTGGGACATTTCGAACCCCAGCGCCCCATCGCTCCGGTTGGCGAACTACTGCCCGGCGTCACAGAGTGACGTGTCGGTCTACAAGAACCTGCTGTTCGTGTCGGCGGAAGGGAACACCGGACGCATCGATTGCGGCGACCAGGGTGCCCCGGGCCCAGTGAGCAAGGACCGTATCCGTGGCGTTCGCATCTTCGACATCACGGACCTCGAGCATCCCCGGAGCGTCGCGAACGTGCAGACCTGCCGCGGCTCGCACACGCACACGGTGGTGGTGGACAAGAACGACAAGAACAACGTCTACGTCTATGTCTCCGGCTCGGCTCCGGTCCGTCCGGAAGAGGAGTTGCACGGATGCTCGGATGCGTCGCCCGACAAGGATCCGTCCAGCGCACACTTCCGCATCGAAGTGATCAAGGTGCCGTTGGCTCATCCCGAGCAGGCGGCCATCGTGACGTCACCGCGCATTTTCGACAATCTGGCCGCGGCCAAGAGCCATGGGTCCGCCCCGGACGATATCAAGTCCTCGAACGCGGCGAAGGCGCGTGGCGCGTACGTGGTGAACATCCAGGGTCAGGAGATCATCCTGCCGGATCCCTTCGTGAAGCCGATGCTGGACAGTGTGGTGAAGGCGCGCGGCGGTACAGGCGACCCGACGAGCGCCGACAGTGCGGCATTGCGGACCGAGATCAACGCCATCGTCATGAAGCGGTTCGGCGCGAACGCCAACCGCGTCCCGACGGGCCCGGACCAGTGCCATGACATCACGGTGTACCCAGCGGTCGGGCTGGCCGGCGGTGCGTGCGGCGGGTACGGCCTGCTGCTCGACATCAAGGACCCCGCCCATCCAGTCCGCCTGGATGCCGCCGCGGACACGAATTTTTCGTACTGGCACTCTGCCACGTTCAACAACGACGGCACGAAGGTTCTCTTCTCCGACGAGTGGGGTGGCGGTGGCGCCCCGAAGTGCCGCGCCTCGGATCCAATGGAGTGGGGCGCCGATGCGCTCTTCACCATCGAGAAGGGCAAGATGCATTTCAAGGGCTACTACAAGATGCCGGCGGCCCAGACGGACCTGGAGAACTGCGTGGCGCACAACGGCTCGCTCATTCCGATTCCTGGCCGAGATGTGATGGTGCAGGCGTTCTATCAGGGTGGTATCACGGTGTTCGACTGGACCGACCCATCGCACGCGAAGGAAATCGGCTACTTCGACCGCGGCCCACTTGACGGGAGCCACTTCAGCATGGCGGGCAGCTGGTCCGCCTACTGGTACAACGGCGTGATCGTCAGTTCAGAGATCGCGCGCGGTCTGGACATTTTCGAGTTGTCGCCCAGCGAATATCTGTCGCAGAACGAGATCGATGCGGCCAAGACGGTGCATCTCGACTACATGAACACGCAGGGTCAGCCGCAGCTGGTGTGGCCGGCAAGCTTCTCGCTCTCCAAGGCGTATGTCGATCAGCTCGAACGGTCGAAGGGCCTGACGGCCAGTCAGATCGCGGCGGTGCGCAGCGGCCTCGAGAACGCCGAACGGAAGTCCGGTGGGGCTCGCAAGAAGGAACTGACGGCGGTGGCCAAGTCGGTGGAAGGCATGCACGGTACTGACTCGGCGAAAGCCAAGAAGCTCTCCGAGTCCATCGAGGAACTCGCGAAATAGCGGTTGACAAACGAGATCGGCGCCGGCGAGATGCTTCGCCGGCGCCGATTTTTCTTTACCGGGCAAAAACAACACACCGCGGATTTCCTTTCCCCATCAAAAACAACACACCGCGGATCTGGGCGGATCGACAGCCGAATCTTCGCGGATACCGATAAAGAATCCGTGAGGAATCAGTTGTCAGATCCGCACGATCCGCGGTTCGTCAGTTCGCCGACCGCCCTTGCAGCACAGGGGGACTTCTTACCGGATATTCACCGCGATCCCCTGCCACTTCCCTTGATTGAATCGGATCATGCTGAGCGCGCACCGCGTGGCGTGTCCGGTGAGGATGGCGAACCAGATGTGCAGCGGCTGCAGTGTGCCGAACGCCCGGATGGTGAAGCAGATGCCAAGCGGGACGATCACCTGCGACACGATGGAGATATACAGCGGGCTCTTCGTGTCGCCCGTGCCCTGCAGCCCGCCAGTGTAGGTGAGCGCGACCGCGATGAACAGTCCCGACACGCTCAGGACGCGTAGCAGTTGCGTGCCGATGTGCACGACGGTCGGTTCGTTCATGCCGAACACGGCGAGCAGTTGCGCCGGAAAGAAGAAGAAGAAGGAGCCGATGAAGGCGGCGCCCGTGACGCCGATCTGCGCCGCCGTATGGACGGCTTGGGTGGCCCGCTCCGGCTTATGGGCGCCGAGATTCTGCCCCGCCACGGTGGCGGCGGCGCCCATGAGGCCCGTGGACGTCCACGTGATGAACGAGAACAGTTGGCCATACGACACCGCGAACGCCGCCTGCGCCGCCGCGCTCTGCGCGAGCGATCCGATGAACGACAGCATGAGCACCCCACCCACGTTCATCGCGATGCCCTGGATGCCGCTCGGCAAACCAACGCGGAACAGCGACCTAATGATGGTCCAGTCCGGGGCATAGCTGCCGCCACGCGGAAACGACACGACCCATCCCCCGCGAATGAGCTTGTACAGGGAGAACAGCATCACGAGTCCGGACGCGGCGCACGTCCCCATCGCGGCGCCGGCGGTCCGGAACGCGGGAATGGGGCCCAGTCCTTTGATGAGCACGATGTTGAACGCGACGTTCAGCACCGTCAGCGCGAAACCGAGCGCCAACGGCGTGCGCGCATCGCCGGCCGACCGGAGCGCGCCGCCGAGCATGAAAAACACCATCATGCCGGTGCTGAAGGCGAACATGATGCGCAGGAACGGCAGTGCCTCGGCCCTCACCGCGGGTGACGCGTTCACGAAGTCGAGCAGGATGGGCGACGCGATGTAGCCGACCGGCGCGAGCACGAAGACGGACAAGCCCGTGGCGGTGAGGAAGGCCTGATAGACGGTGCGGTTCACCTTGCCTTCGTCGCCCTCGCCGGCGAACCGGGCCACGAGGACGCTCATGCCTATGAACAGCGACAGGATGAAGGCAACGACGACGATGAAGATCTGGTTGGCCACACCAATGGCAGCATTGCCGGTGTACCCGACGAAGTGCCCAACGAGAATGTGATCGATGATTCCCTGCATACCACCGATCATGCTGGTGAGCATCGTGGGCCAGGCGATCTTCCAGACGGCCGAGCGCAGATCGCCGTCGATGATGGAACGATCGTAGCGCCGTGCTGGCGGCGGGCCATCCGGCGTTCCTGCGGGGACGGTCGCGTTGGCGTGAGCTGCGGTGTCGGTCAATGGAAGTCGCGAAAACGGCGCAAAAAAACCGACAATCGGGGGAGTCATTGCTGGCCAGCACTCTCCCAAAGCTACGCTGCGTCGGGAGGCGACGCCAACGTCCGGCACGTTGCCGATGACACAGCCGCTCGGCCGGGTTACCGGTTCAGGATACTGTGGATATTGCCATCAGGGTCCTTGAACCAGGCGACCCGGAATCCTTCCGTGACGTGCACGTCGCCCTCCAGCGCAAGCATCGGCACATCGTAGTGCTCGAACTCCACGCCTCTGTCTCGCAGTTCCTTCACGACCCGATCCACGTTCTCGCCGACATGCCAGTTCACGGCCGTCGTTTGGGACCTACCGGCCAGCGTTGACCGGTACACCACCAGCTTCGCTGATCCCGTGGAGTAGACCACGGCCTCTTCGCCTTCGGAACTAATCTCCTTGAGGCCGAGAACGTTCTCGTAAAACTCACGTGCCTTGGCAAGATCGCGCACAGCCACGGTCGCAATGGCGTCCCAATCTCCAAGCATGGCCCCTCCAGGTGACGACGCATGTGATGCAGTATTCGCGTCTCTCGTCTTTTCCGGATTCGTCAGGGTACGGGATTGGCGAGAAACGCCGGATCGATCTTCGTGGACAGCCCGATATCCGATACCACGACCGTTCCGGCCACCGTCTTGTCGAACAGCAATCGGATGGTCTTGAGCTGTCCCGAATCAAACTGAGGCGACACGGCATAGAAATCCGCAAGCGGCATCACGAAGGTCTGCGGCACGAGTTCGAACGTGGTCGTGAAGCGCTGTTCGTCACGCCCGCCTCGGCGGTAGACGAACGTCTCGAGCGGGCGCCGGATGGGGCCGAAGCGGCTGAGCGGCAAGCGCGCACTGTGGCCCGCAGAGTCCACGAGTTCCACGGTGATCTCGATGGGGATGGTATCGGGCAGTTCCTTCTTCTTCGCGGTGTTCTTCGCCGTCCTGATCGAGTCGGCTGTGACCGAATCGGAACGAGCCCTACCGGCCCGGGATGTATCCGGCTTGGCTGTCGTGTCGCGATGCACGGCGCGCGGCCCCGGCTTGTCTCTGGTGGCCGCCAGTGAGAGATACACCACACTGTTCACGTCCGGCTTTCGCGCTTCACGCAACGAGTCGGACATCGTGATGGTGTACGACGCCGTCCTGCCCATCTTCATCGTATCCTGTCCGGCGATGCGGTTGTTCCAGCCGAGCCATACTGCACCGTGGCGCTGGTCGTCGGTGCCCCGTGAACGATACGGCAGGATGCCTTCCTTCCAGGTGGACAGACTGTCGCCGAACAACTCCACGCCGGGCACCGAGCCCGTGGTGACATCCACGTCCTCATCGAACTCAGCCAGCGGCGTGTAGCCGCTCTCCTGGAACCGCGTGATGTACATGGTCTTCGGCAGCCAGTGCCCCGCGGTTCGATGATCTCTGAACATCGGGAGATATTCTCGCTTGCCGCGCAGGGTAGCCTCCAGAAACGCGGCGATGACCAGCTTGCCGAATTGGCGCTGCTCCTCGGCCGGAATCAACGCGCGCAGATCCAGCGCGCGACCGCTTCGCGGACCGTTGTCCTTGTTCTCCCACACCGTGTTCCACTGGCCGTGGTTGGCGCGATACATGTAGAACGCGCTCTTGAACCATGGCTTGCCATCGGTAAATCGTAGCCGTTCGAACTGACGCAGTCCGTGGAATGTGGACACGTCGCCGTCATGCGAGCCGTGAATGACGAGGTAGTTCACGTTCTCCAGTGGCGTGTACTGGCCAGCCGGCTTGTACTGTCCATCAACGGGCGCGATGGACACGATTGACTTGATGGCGAAGTGGAACCCGAACTTCTGCTTGGCGTCGTCGGGGTAGAATCTGAGCTTGTTGAATGTGGCGGCCAGCGGCGCGGCCTCGCCGCCACGCGAGTGTCCCATGAGCGCGATGCTGCTCATGTCCACGCGATGGTACAGCGGACTGCTCGCGGAATCGTTGAAGCGCCGAAAGGCCTCGAGGTGCTTCAGGAGCAACCACGCGCGGCCATCGTTTTCTCCGGACAGACCGTTGATGAAATTCTCGTCGATGGAGGCGAGAATGAACCCTCGCGATGCAAGCAACTCGCCAAGGTAGCCGTACCCCGGGTCGGAATAGTCTTCGGGATTGTGGTTGCCATGTACGACGAGCACGAGCGGAAACGGGCCGGGTCCTTCCGGATACCAGACGCGCCCGTTGAGCGGCACGCTTTTCATGTCGAAGCCCCAGAATTCGCGGCGGTCGTCCACATTCTCCGGCGCCACCGACGCATAGGGCGAGATGTCCACCGACCTGGTCTTCAGCGTGACGGAGTCTCGAAAGATGGATCGCTGCTTGTCGGTGCCGCTGCCGTAGAAGAGCCGCGCCACCCGCATCGGTCCAGCCTCCGCCGGGTTCGGCGCCGAGATCGTCTGGTGCGACAGGACGGTTGGCGAGTCGTCCTTGGCAAGTACGAGCGAATGCGCGCACGCTACGCTGGCGGCAAGGGCGGCGAAGAGGCCCACGTTGAACCGGCATGGTGTCGGCATCATCAGCGCCACCGGATGGCAATGTGGTGAGCGTACGTGCCGTGCTCGAACAGCTCGAGCGCGTAGTCGAGCTGAAGCCGGTCGGCATTCAGGCTTCCGCCCATCGTGACCGGGCGCTGGGCAAGCGTTTCCGGGCGACGTGCGCCCGCACGCGCAACGACTGACCACCCTTCGATCCACCCATAGTCTGCCTCGACTCCCGCGCCGCCACCGATCCACTTGTTGCGCTGCAAGACCTGCCCGTTGAAACCAAGATCGAACTCTCCGGCCTGCTTCTGTCTCGCCCACGCGAGCGTCGTCTGCGTGGGGAGGCGCAGTCGGCTATGATCGCCGATGTTTTGGAGGACCAGAGCGGCGGTGCCCGACCAAAGCCGGTGCGACATGCCGACGTCGCCCAGGAGGACGCCGTGCAGAATCGGAGGCGACGCCACAACGGCCGTGGAAGATCCGTCCACGCGGTCCTCGGCAAACTTGATCCCGACTCCGGTACGGAAGCCTTTGAGCAGGTAACTGGCACCGCCTCCCGCCACGAGGCTCAAGGCGTTGCGCGTACCGCGCCGCATGAGTTCGTCCGGTTCGAATGGATACGCCGCAGCGGCAGGCGCGGTGAATTCAGCCACTTCCACGCCCCAGCCGTAGGTGAGAGTGCCGACGGTGACTGCACTGGCGATCGCGCCAGTCGTTCCATTCCAGTCATAGCGCGCGAATGACGCGTTTATGCCCGTACTGGGAACCAGTTGGGCCGGATTGTAGAAGATGGCATATTCGTCTCGCGAGGCGGCGCCGGCATTGCCAAGGGCGGCAGCGCGTGGGCTGGCTGGAAGCAGGAGCACGAGGGGGCCCGATTCGGGTGCCTGACCCTGAGCCGAGGAGACCGCGAGTACTGCCCCGGCGGTGATGGCAAGAGAGCGTCGCATTGCGTGGATGAGGGGTGGCGATGGCGGACCTTCGGCGCCGCAGAGGTCTAGCCGGATTTGACAGCGATCGCAAGGATTGGGTTGGAACCCCCGCGTACCGCACCGCTCCACGCCGTAATCTCTTGCGCCTCGTTTGAGCGGGGTGTATCACCACCGGATGGGCAATCCAACCATTCTGATCGTGGATAGCGATCAGCAGGTGCGGCAGGCACTCGTTCAGGCGCTGGAACGAACGGGGGCGGTGTGCATCGAAGCCGATGGCGGCGTGCAGGCGCTGGCACAGCTGGCACGACACGAGGAGACGGCGCTCGTCCTCACGGATGTCAGAATGGAGCTGATGGACGGCATCGAGCTTCTTACGCGGGTTCGGTCGCGCTGGCCGGACATCGGCGTCATGATGATCACCGGCATGGACAACACGAAGATCGCCGTCCACTGCCTGTCGCTCGGAGCGCTGGACTATCTCATCAAGCCATTCCAGCACGAGGAAGTGCGGGCTCGTGTTCTGGCGGCACTCGACAAGCGTCGGTTGCTGGTAGAGCATCGCATCTATCAGGAGACGCTCAGGGACAAGGCGCAGGTGCACGCACGCCAGCTCGAACGCTTTTTCCAGGTGAGCTTGCCCTCCATGGCCGAAGCGCTCGAGTCGAAGTATCCGTACATGCGGGGCCATTCGGCCAGAGTCAGCACGTACGCAACAGCCATCGCGTCCGAGTTGCGCGTCGGCGGCGATGACCTCACGCAGATCGCGTTGGGTGGTCAGGTGCTGGACGTGGGGAAGCTCGGTGTTCGGGACGACGTGCTGCAGAAGGCGGGCAAGCTCACGGACGAGGAGTATGCGCACGTCATGACGTACGCGCCGTTGGGGCTTCGCATTCTGGAGCCGTTACTGGAAGAGGCGCCGATCGCGCTCCGGATGGTGAGATCGCATCACGAGCGGTTCGACGGGCGGGGCGTCCCGGAGGGCCTGGTTGGCGAAGCCATTCCCCTGGAGGCCCGCATTGCGGCCGTGGCCGTAGCGCTGAACGCGATGACCAGCGAGCGTCCCTATCGGCCCGCCATGACGTTCGACGAGGCCGTCCGGGAGATCGTGCGATGCAGCGGGACGCACTTCGATCCGCGCGTGGTGGTCGGCTTTCTCGCCGCGATCAAGGCCGGGCGCCTGGAACGCGCGCCGTGATGGCTGGCAGGAGTCGGCCGCCGCACACCACGAAGGCGGTGATCCTGGCACGCGGCCTCGGCACGCGCATGCGCCGCGCCGACGGCGCTGCGCCGTTGACCGACGCGCAAGCGAGCGTCGCCGACGACGGCGTGAAGGGGATGATCCCGATCGGCCGCCCGTTCCTCGACTACGTCATCAGTGCGCTGGCCGACTGCGGCATCACGGACGTGTGCCTGGTGATCGGTCCCGAACCCGGGCGCATTCGCGAGTACTATGGCCGCGAAGCGGAACTGACGCGCGTGCGTGTGCACTTCGCTATTCAGGAACGGCCATTCGGGACCGCCGACGCCGTCCTGGCAGCGGAGTCGTTCGCGGCCGGCGAGACGGTCCTGGCGCTGAATTCGGACAACTACTATCCCGTGCACACGCTGCGGGCTTTGCGCGAACTGGGGACGGCGGGCGTCGCCGTTTTCGAGCGCGACGCGCTGCTGCGCCTGGGCAACATCGACGCTGAGCGCATCGGGAAATTCTCCGTGGTCCGCGTGGACGAGCGCGGCATGTTGGAGCAGATCATCGAAAAGCCGGATGCGGCGCGGCTCGCATCGTTCGGCAACGAGGTATACGTCGGGATGAACAGTTGGTCGCTTCCACCAGCGATCTACCGCGCCTGTCGCAGCATCCGCCCATCGGTCCGTGGCGAACTGGAACTGCAGGACGCGGTCCAATTTGCGTGCACGACGCTCGGCGTGGAATTCACCGTGCTCCGGTTTCACGACAGCGTGCTCGATCTCTCCAGCAGGGAAGACATCGCGTCAGTGGGGGAGTGGTTGCGCGACGTGGTGCCGTGCCTGTGAGTGGGTTTGCAGACGCGCTGCGCGCCGTCGGGATGTCCGACACGGAGTCCCGGCGCAAGACACACCTGTTCGAACGCTGCGCCGGTGCGCTCACCGCGCTCGACGCGGGTGGCGGCCCCACCACGCGGCTGGCGTTCTTCGTGCCCGGACGAATCGAAGTGCTAGGCAAGCACACCGACTACGCGGGCGGTCGCAGCCTGCTCTGCGCCATGGAGCGGGGGTTTACCGTGCTGGCCGTTCCGCGCGCCGATACCCGCATCCGCGTCGTGGACGCGCGGCGAGGTGAGCATCGAGAGTTCACCCTGGACCCCGCGCTCGACACCACGCGAGGTGACTGGTCCAACTACGTGGCGACGGTGGTCCGCAGCGTCGCGCGACATTTCCCCAGCGCTCATCGCGGAGCGGACATTGCCTTCGCCAGCGACCTGCCGCCTGCGTCCGGCATGAGCAGTTCGAGCGCCATGGTGATCGCCATCTTCCTTGTGCTCCAGACGGTGAACGACCTGACCCACGACGAGGTATATCGCGCGATCATCACGTCGCAGGAGGCCCTGGGCAACTATCTGGGCGCCGTCGAAAACGGCAGGAGCTACGGATCACTGGCTGGTGACCGGGGTGTCGGCACGCTTGGTGGGAGCCAGGACCAGACGGCCATCCTCTGCTGTCGCGCGGGAGTGCTGAGCCGCTACTCGTTCTGCCCGGTCCGCGCCGAAGGCGAGATTTTGTTCCCCGTCGAGAGGACGTTCGTGGTGGCGTACAGCGGCGTCGCTGCCAGCAAGACGTCGAACGCCCTCCATCAGTACAACGAGGCGTCACTGGCGGTGAGCGAGATCCTGGGCATCTGGAACGCTGCGACGGCGCGCAGCGACGCGTGTCTTGCCGATGCGATCGGCAGCGCGGCGGACGCCGGTATCCGCATCCACGCCCTGCTCCGCGCGTCCCGATCACAAGACTTCACGCCCCGGCGGCTGCAGGACCGCCTGGAACAGCTCCTTGTGGAGTCGTACGACATCATCCCGCACGCCGCCACCGCATTCGCGCAGGACGACATGGTCCGGCTCGGCGCCCTGGTGGCGCGGTCGCAGCGGGGCGCGGAAACACTCCTCGGCAACCAGATTCCGGAAACGATCGCTTTGACGCGGCTTGCGAGCGAAAATGGCGCGGATGCCGCGTCCGCGTTCGGCGCCGGATTCGGCGGCAGCGTATGGGCGCTCGTGTCGGCCGAGCGCGCGGAGACGTTCGCCAGCGCGTGGCGGCAGGCGTATCGACGCGAATTTCCTGAAGCGGAAGCGCATTCGGAATTCTTCGTAACGGCGCCGGGTCCGGGGGCCGTACAGCTCAACGACACCTGATGCTCACCAAGGAGCGAAACTCATGAGTGACGATCTCTCGCGCCGCGACCTCCTCAAGTCGCTGGCGGTTGCGGGCGCCGGACTTTCGCTGGCGCACCTCGGCTTTCCCGCGGAGGCGGAAGGATCGGCGCTGCATGCCGGCGGTGCGCCGCGGCCCGGTGCCCCGTCGATGATGGGGGTGAAGTTCGAAGCGCGCGACGTGCCACGCATCGCCATCGTCGGAACCGGGCTGCGCGGACGGAGCGTGCTGACGGAGCTGCTGGGCGTCGGCAACGTGCGCATCACCGCGCTCTGCGACATCGTACCGGCCAAGGTGGAGATGGCCAAGGCGCAGATGAAGAAGGCCGGTCACGACTACGAACCGGCAACGTACAGCGGCGGCGAGCATGACTTCGAGCAGCTGTGCGCGCGTGACGACATCGACCTGGTCTACACGGCTACGCCGTGGCGTTGGCACGTGCCCGTGGCGGTGAGCGCGATGAAGCACGGCAAGCACGCCGCCACGGAGGTGCCAGCAGCGCTCACCGTGAAGGACTGCTGGACGCTGGTCGATACGTCGGAGGCGACACGGCGGCATTGCATCATGATGGAGAACTGCTGCTACGGCTACAATGAACTGCTCGTGCTGCAGATGGTGCGCGCCGGCGCGTTCGGGGATCTCATGCACGGCGGCGCCGCGTACAATCACGATCTGCGCGAAATTCTCTTCGAGACGCGCGACGAGGGACTGTGGCGACGCGCCGCTCACCTGAACCACAACGGCAACCTGTACCCCACACACGGGCTCGGCCCGGTCGCATGGTACCTCGGCATCAACACGGGCGACCGCTTCGACTACATGGTTTCGATGAGCACACCGGAGTTCGGTCTCACCAAGTGGCGTGAGGACCACATTCCAAAGGACGATCCGCGCTGGAAGGAGAAGTATGTGAACGGGGACCTCAACAGCTCGCTCATCAAGACCGCAAAGGGGCGGACGATCCGCCTGGAGCACAACGTGTCGAGCCCGCGGCCCTACAGCCGCATCAACAGCATCGAGGGGACGAAGGGGTTGTTCGAGGATTACCCGCCGAGGATCTACGTTGAAGGCCACGGCAAGGACGACGCATGGACCACGATCGACGAGTACAAGCCGGCGTTCGAACACCCGTGGTGGAAGGCACAGGGAGAGCGTGCGCGCACGGGTGGGCACGGCGGCATGGACTTCATCATGGCCTGGCGCCTGATCGAATGCATGCGACAGGGGCTCACCCCCGACCTGAACGTCTATGACGCGGCAGCATGGAGCGCGCCGGGGCCGCTGTCCGAGCAATCCGTAGCCCACGGAAGCGCGCCAGTGAAGTTTCCGGACTTCACCCGCGGACGGTGGCAGGGTGGCGGCACGTGACGATATACTCGACCATGCATCGCCACCTTCTCGCCGTTCTTTTCGTCGCTGTGCCGCTGGCCGCGCAGACACCGCAATACCGCTCACCCGCCGGCGTGGAGTATCGCTCGCAGCGGGACACCGGGCCGGTGGCGCGCGCCGAGCAAGCGTTGGCCGCGGACCCACGGAACGTGGACAAGATCGTCGCCCTGGGTGCGGCGCAAGCTGGCGTCCGCCAGATGCGTGAGGCAGTGGCGACGTTCACCAGGGGCATCGCGTTCGCGCCCGACAATGCCATGCTCTATCGCTGGCGCGGGCATCGCCATCTGTCACTGCGCGAGTTCGACGCGGCCAAGGCCGACTTCGCGCGCGGACTCGCTCTCGACAGCACGATCTACGGCATCTGGTACCACCTCGGCATCGTGCGTTTTGCCGACGGCGATTTCAATGGTGCGGCCGATGCCTTTACGCGCGCGCAGCGCCGTGCGCCCGACGCCGGAGAACTCGCCGGCTCTACCGACTGGCTATGGATGTCGCTCTCCCGCGCAGGCAGGCACGCCGGGGCGACGGCAATGCTCCAGGGCAGGCCGGACTCGCTGCCGGTGGACAATGCATACGCACAGCGGCTCCGGTTGTATCGCGGACTGGTCGATCCCGAGCACGTCTTTACGGCGGCCGACACCTCGGACGTGCAGGTGGCCACGCTCAGCTACGGAATTGGCAACTGGTATCTCGTGAAAGGCGACACGACCCGCGCGCGCGGCTACTTCGAACGATCGATCCAATCCGGAGGCTGGCCGGGTTTCGGCTTCATCCTTTCGGAGGTGGAACTGCGCCGGACCGCTCCCCGGGCGCAGCGGCAATAGCCGCCTGCAGTTCGTGCAGTCGCTTCGCGACGGCGCCGAGTGCGCCACCGCGCAGAACGACGCCCACGGCGCCGGCTTTGCGTAGCCATTGCAGCAACGCCTCGTCCAACTGCGCCGTGTGAACGAGCACGGGCGGGCTGGCATCGTCCTTTGCCAGTGCTTCCATGAGGCCTACGACGTCCAGCCGCGGGATGGCCACGTCGGACACGATGAAGTCAGGCCGCAGTTGACGCGCATACGCCAGGCCGGCCACGCCGTCCGCCGCCTCGATCACGCGCATGCCGGCGTCGGTCAGCTCTTTCGCCAGCGCGCGCCGGCTCAGCGCATCGTCATCCACCACCAGCACGCGAAGCGGCGCCGTAGGAGCCTCCACCGGCTCCACGACCGAGGCTTCAGAGCGCGCCCCGCCAAGCAATTGTGCGAGTAGCGCGTCGATGTCCTGCTGCGCCACGGTGCCATCGGCTACTTCAGGCGGAGGGATGACGTGGTCGAGCAGTTCGCTGAGGCACGACGTTCCTTCGACCACCGCGGTCATGCCCGAGTCCCACAGGTTATTGATGCCGCATTCGCGCGCGAGTTGCGCCAGTGCGGGCGCGGCCGCTCGCCGCGCGATGGCCGCGCGCAGCTCCGGCGTGATGGGCACCACCTCCGCCACCGCTGTCCTTCCTGTGTACCCGGTGCCGCGGCAGTGTTCGCAGCCGACGGCGCGGCGGAGCCTTGCCGAGGGCAAACCGGACAGGAGGCGCTGCTGCTGCTCGGGAAGCTCCGTCAGGTGCTGCGGGGCCGCGCAGGCGGCGCAGAGCCGCCGCAGCAGCCGCAGCGCGACGACGCCCTGCAGGGCAGTGGACAGCCCGGCGGTGTCGGCTTCAAGCTCGTACATCCGCTCCACGGCCGAGCCCAGGTCTGTCGCGTCGAGTGACGCGAGCACGAGGCAGCGGCCGTTGCCGGATGTAACCACCGCATGCGCCGTCGCCGCATCTTCGAGCGTGCTGACATAAACCGCGTCGGCCGAACCGTTCAATCGCGCCAGCGCGGCGTCGCCGAGCGTAGCGAAGGCCGACGCGCCGACGTCGGTCTGCTCGACGCCGTCCAGCTGTCGCTCCACCGGCTCTTCCACGCTGGCGGCGTGACGTCCATGCTTCACGAGGTCGCGCAGTGCAGCGTACAGTGCGGTCGTCTTTCCCGAATCCCGGGGGCCCACGACCAGCACGAGCCCGTGGCGGACCGCGAGCAATTCCTCGAAGCGGCGTCGCTCAACCATGGAAAGGCCGAGCTCCGCGATGCGGGGTGTCGGGTGCGGGCCCTGAAGGCGAACCACAACGTGCTCGAGGCCGCCCGGGAGGGGTTCAGTGGAAACACGCAGCGTCACCGTCCCCTGCGGGGATGTGAAGCTCGCGGGGCCGCTTTGCGGATGCCGCGCGTCGTCGACGCGCAGTCCCGCGCGGGTCTTCAACGCGCGGACGATCCTGGCCGCATTGGCCTCTGACACGCCGAACCGGTCGGAAATCGTCCCGTCTACACGAAGCCTGATGAGGAGTCCCCCCTCCTGCGCGGGCACCAGGTGCACCTCCGACGCCCGCTCCGTAACCGCGGTGATCAACATGCGGTCGGCCAGCGTCGTGGAGTGGCCGTGCGCGTCTGCCGGCTCGGGAACCGCCTGCGACAGTCGCGCGACGCGGGAGAGACGGGGCGCGGGAACCGCGTCCGCTTCAACATGAGGGTCGGCCGCGCTGGAGCTCGTGCCGTAGACCGTCCCGTAGATGGCCCCCTGCGCACGGAGAATCGCCGCCGGACTTGCGGCGTGCAGGCTGACCCGGTGCTTGGAGGCGAAGGCGAGCTCTCTCTCCAACAGCGTGCTTCGCGGGTTGTACGTGGCAACGCGGAGTACGCCGTTGCGCACGCCCAGTGGCGCAACGCGGAAACGGAGCGCAATTGCATGCGGGAGGAACGCGCCCAGGGCGGGCGAGACGCGCGACAGGTCCGCGGCCTCCGTGCCCGACGCTGCGGACGCGACTCTCATGATCTCGTCTTCGGGGACGCCGACGTTCAGCAGCAAACGCCACGCGCTCGTTCCCGGCGGCCGCTCGCGATGCGGAAGCGCGTGACCGGCGCGCCGAGCGGCGTCGATCAGCCACTCGTCAGAGTCTTCGTGCTGCTCGCTTGTCCGGGATCGAACGGATGCACTCATGAGGTTTGCGTGCGGCGTTGACGTCGCGTCACCGGGCGGGATGGAAACGCGTCGAGCCTGCTCGCGGTGTGGGCCGGGAGGTCGATCTCGAGGTGACCGTTGTCACCTACCTGAGAGACGTCCAAGCAACGTACGCCGTAACCGAACGGGACAATCCTATTTCTTGTCCGTCTTCGCTTGCGCCTGTGTCTCGGCGCGCCCCATCCTCTTGCGGCGCCCGGTTGGCCCTGCCTCGTCGATGAGCCGAAGGAGAGCCGCATCGTTCAGCGTATTCCACCCAGACGGAATGGGCAGGATCCGGCGACGTTCGACGTCCGTACGGAGACAGAGCCAGCCCTGTGCCGTCGCGTCCGCACCTCGCGTCGAGGCCACGCCCTCACCCGACGGGTGGACCTCGAAGACCGACCACATCCTTCCTTGCGCATCAAGTAGTTCGCGAAGTGCTGGCATACCGGGATGACCTCGGGAAAGACGCGTCGAGTCCAGCCATCCGACGTACCGATCGCTCACCTGCTTACATGAGACGATCGTTACTCATTTCCGTCGCTGCGCATCCATCAAGGCCTGCTTGTCCAGGAGTAGATTGGCGACCAACTGCTTGAGACGCAAATTCTCCTGTCGAAGTTCACGGCACTCCTGCGCGCCGCCCATTGCCACCCCCGCGTGCTGCCTCCGCCAACGATAGAAGGTCGTCTGGGTGATGCCCAGACTCCGGCACATCTGCACCGCCGGCATTCCAGCCGACACCAGCTGCAGCGCGCGCACAATTTCGTCATCCGTGAATTTGCTCGGTCGCATCAGATGGTCCCCGCCCCGGATCGCTGCAATATGGGAGCTCCGCGGGGCGCGACCGTCCGCGCCCCGAGGATTCCCACCGAGCTGGCATTCAGCCCGGCGCTGCCACGGTTAGGGCTTCGAGATGACGTCCGGCGCAATGAGGATATGAAAGACGGCCCGGCGGTTCTGCGCTTGACCGGCTGGACCCGGGGTGTTGGGAATCTGCTGGCGTTCACCCTCTGACTCTGTCGTCACGCGGTTCGACGCGATGCCGTGCGCCACGAGGTAGTCCTTGGCAGCCTGCGCGCGGCGGGCGCCGAGTTTCATGTTGTACGCGTCCGTGCCCTTGACGTCGGTGTATCCCATCATCATGACGGTCATCGTGGGGTTGGCGCGGAACACCGCGATCTTGTCATCGAGAATCGCCTTCGCCGAATCGGTGAGGACGGACTTGTCGAAGGCAAAGTGAATCCGGGCTTCCATGATCGCCACGTCGGCCGGTGACGGCGCAACCGGGGCATTGCGCAGCGAATCGCGCAACGCGCGCAACGCGTTGTCGCGGTCCCGCAGGCGCCGCGTTTCCGCCGCACTCACGGAGTCTTCGTGCGCGAGCATGATCGGTGCCGGCGCGGGCGTCACGACGGTTTCGATGTGCGTCACGCGGGTGGGACTGCGGTATAGTGACAGTCCGAAGCGAACGCTCTTGTACGACTTCCAGTCCTGATTGGCGAGCCAGTCCATCACGCCGTCCACGCGCAGGGCCGCGTGCTCGGTGAGGGCCAGTTTCGCGCCCACGAGCGCGTCCACGCCGTAGGTATGCATGAAGTTGGTTTCGGTCGACACACCGGCGCCCGCTCCGATCAGAAACGACAGTGCCCCGGCCTGCACTGGGACAGCGACGAGACGCCCCGATAGGATGCCGACGTTCACGTCTCTCAACCCATTCGGCCGAGTGGCGCGCATCTCCGCGTCCTCGAACTCCACGGACAGTTGCGGCTCGAGGAACATGCCGATGCGACCGCCGCCGCCGTAGCCGGTCTTGAGACTGAGCGCGTTGTCGAACGTGGCGGCGCTCCCGAAGGCGCCGAATTCCATGGTCCCGCGGTGCTGCGCGTGTGCGGGCACGGCCCACATCAACACGGCAACGCCCACTACGAGTGCTCTACCTGACATGACATTCTCCTGTATGACGACGTGGCCGGAGCGGTGGCGGAGCCGGACGGTCGTCCGGCCCCACCGTTCGCTGGCGTTACGGCAGCGTGATGACGTTGTTGGTGCCCAGCGACACGGCGCCGTTCCGCGCCAAGGCGCGTCCGATCAGCGTGGCGTTGTCCACCAGCGTGATGCTGGTGAGAGCGAGAATGTTGCCCTGCCACTGCGACGCGGTGCCGATCGTGGCCGAGCTACCGACCTGCCAGAACACGTTCTTGGCCAGCGCCCCATTGATCAGCACGACGTTGCCGGCCGTGGTCAGGGAGGTGCCCGCCTGGAAGACGAAGGTTGCGTTCGGGTTTCCGCCGCCGTCGAGAATCAGGGTGCCCGTGACGCCGATGCCGGTCGCCGAGCAGTAGACGCCAGCGGCCTTTGTGGTGCCCCCAAGGTTCGCAACGATGGCGTTCGCCGGTGGACATGGCAGTCCGGCCAGCGTGTTGTACGCGGTGGTCAGATCGATCTGCGCCTGCGCCGCGACCGCGTCGCCCAGATGCTTGACGCCGGTGATCACGCACGGACCGAAGCCGGTGAGCGTGTTTCCGGGGCTGATGCTGACGTCAGCATTGATGATGCCGCCCGTCACGCATGTCACGGCCGTGCCGGCCATGATGCCGTTCGGCGCCGCGGTTCCGAGATTCACGATGGAGGGGACCGGTGGCGGAACGATCGCAACGACGTTGACCGTGGCGGTACCAGACACAGTGCCGCTGGTGGCCTTGACGGTATTGGCGAACGTCCCGATGGTTGCGCCGGCGGTAAAGAGACCCGTGGCGGAGCCGATGCTGCCGCCGCCATTCACCACTGACCAGACCGGGGTGACGGCGATGATGTTGCCGTTCGCGTCCCTGCCGGTGGCGATGAATTGCTGCGTGGCACCCGGCGTGAGGGACACCGGATTCGGCGCCACCGTGATGGTCGTCAACACCGGCGTATTGAGTGCCGTGACGATGACCGTGGCGAAGGCTGACACCGAACCGCTGGTCGCCTTGATCGTGTTGGCGTAGGTACCCGCCACCGCACCGGCGCTGAAGAGTCCAGTATTCGCGTCAATGATGCCGCCGCCATTCACGACCGACCAGACCGGGGTGACGGGAACGACGTTGCCGCTCGCGTCGGTGCCGACGACGGTGAACTGTTGCGTCAGGCCAACGTTCACGGTTGCCGGGTTCGGCGAGACGACGATCGTGGCCAGCGGGCCCGCGGTCACGGTGACCGTGGCGTTCCCACTCAGACCGCCGCTGGACGCCTGCACCGTATTGGTGAACGTGCCGAGCGCGCCGCCCGCGGTGAACATGCCCGTGGCGTTCACAGTGCCGCCGCCGGCCACGATGGACCAGGTCGGCGTGAATGCCACGATGTTACCGCCTGCGTCCTTGCCAACGGCGACGTACTGCTGCGTTCCGCCAACCGGCAGAGTCGTGGGTGTGGGGGTCACGGTGATGCTGGCGAGTGGTCCGACCGTTACGACGACAGTGGCGGTGCCCGAGAGACTACCGCTGGTGGCCATCACCGTACTCGGGAAGGTGCCGCTGGTGGTGCCGGCCGTGAACAAACCGGAGGCACTGATGGTACCGCCGCCGGACACCACCGACCAGGTTGGTGCGATCGGGACGTTGGCGCCCGAGAAATCGGCGCCGACCGCGGAGAACTGCTGGGAGGCGCCGATTGCGAGCGACTGTGGATTGGGCGACACGACTAGTGTGGACAGCGTGCCGGGTTGACTGACGCCGTGGACGTCGCACGCGGCCATTGCCAGTCCTCCCAGCGCGACCGTAAGGAACAGCCGCGTGGCACGCGCGCGCGGAGACAGCCCGCGGCGTGTGTGATCACTCATGTCTCGTCTCATCATACTTCCTCCTCACCTGAAAACGTGTGATCGCGAATCGACGCAATCGCGTCCCACTTCGCGGAGATTTTGCTGCGTGGGTGGCTCACAGCCGACATCGGCGAGCCGCTCTCATCCGCGACTTTTTCAGGTCTGGGGGAGATACGTTAACGTTAGCGCACGCCATTTGGAGCACACATCGCCCAAGTGTGCGAAAGAAGGACTAGTCCTTTCGGGTGATGGGGAGCGACACAGCGTACGTGCTCAGCGCTGTAGCTGTACGGGCGTCCATGCTCTCGTAAAAGCGCGGACACTCGCTCCGACCCGACCCGCGTCCGCCACTCATGTGGGGTTACGCCGCTCGCGTGGTGGCGAGTGCGCGATGCACACGCGAAATGACGTAGGTGCACGTCATACGCTGAATTACCGAGCCGCTTCCTTGTGCGCGAAGGCGGCGATCTGCAGGCGCGTGTGCAACGCCAGCTTCTCCATCACATTGCGGACGTGGCTCTTGACCGTGTGCGTTGCGATGTTCAGCCGCAGGGCGATCTCCTTGTTGCTCAGCCCTTCACCGATCAAGTCGATCACCTCGCGTTCACGCGACGTCATCCGCACCGACTCCAGCGCCGACTCCCGGCTACGCGTCACGGCATCGCTGGCGATCTGTGTGAACAGCGAGGACGTCATCTGCGGGGGGAGCACGTGAACGCCGTCCGCCACGTGACGAATGGTGCGCACAAGATCTTCAAAGGTGGCGTCCTTGAGAATGAAACCGGCCACGCCTGCGTTCACGAAATCGACGATGTCCTCCTGCACCGGCAGGAGATCCATGATGATCACTCGCGAGGTCGGAAATTCGTTGCGCACCGTCTCCGCCACCCGCAGACTGTCGTCGTCCCACAAGCCCACATCCAGCAGAATCACCTGCGGCTGCGCGTCTCTCAACAGGGCCGGGTCGCCACTCGAACAAGCCGCGACCACTTTGAAATCCGCCGTCTGATTCAGCAAGGCCGCGATGCCCTCGCGGACCAGGCGGTTGTCCTCGATTAGTGCTACTGAGATCATGCCTCTCCAAGCTGCCAATGTGTCGCGAGTACCAACGCCGCGCCCTACGCCCCGCAGGCCCGATACGGCACGAAACGTACTCGCCTACGAAGGCGGGGGGCGCGTTTGTATGGATGTCGATATGCAGCAACGTGTTAGCAGCTTTCAGGGAGCTCCTCCCGCTCAGTGAACTACGGCTCGCGCGCGAGCCAGGACTGCAGCTGTTGGCCTGTGGCAAGGACGTCGGCGTGCGCACGCAGTTCCGGGTGCAGTTCGTCGGGCGTGTACCCGGTAGGGAGACCGGTGCTCCGGTTCACCACCCACGAATGCCGCCGATCTCGGGTACGTCCCTTCATCAGCAGGCGCGGGGAGATGCTCACAGCGGAGGCGACGGCGCCATACGTAGCACGTTGACGCCCGCGCTCTAGGGCGTCGAGGATTTCGTTCATTTTGTCTTCGGACATGTACCACCTCGTCGAAGGGGGGGTCGCGCGCGAACCGCGCAAGACTGCGCGAGAACGTTCTCGCGCTGCCGCGCTGCCGCATCATCGAATGGGTGCAGTGCGGCGCAGTCGTACGCGTTGGCGTCGGCGTCGAGCCGCGATGGCGCGCGTCGCCAGTGATTCCGCGACCGAGCAGCTGACCGATCAGCATTGCGATGCCGGCCATGACACCAGCACGCTCCGCTTGCACCGAGGCCCGTGCCGACACAACATGGAGCATGCAATTCCGCCGCGCCGTATTCGTCGCCATCGTCAGCGCATTCCCGTCAGCGCTCACCGCGCAGCACGCCGCGCAGCACGCCGCTGGGCGATCGGTCGATTGGCCCACCTATGGCAATGACGCCGGTGGCCTCAAGTACTCGCCGCTCACCGACGTCAATCGCGCCACGGTGACCCGCCTTCGGCCGGTATTCACCTGGGAGGCACGCGAACAAATCGTTCACGCCAGCGAAGGACAGCAGCCGGCACGCCCGGGTCTCTTTCAAGCAACGCCACTGGCCATCCACGACACTCTGTTCTTTTCCACGCCGTACAATCGCGTCATCGCTCTCGACGCGAACTCCGGCAAGGAACTCTGGTCGTACGATCCACAGGCATGGAAGACATACGGCCAGCCGAGCAATGGGACGGGATTCGTACATCGCGGCGTGGCGACGTGGTCGAATGGCCGAGAACGGCGCGTGTTCATCAATTCGCGCTGGCGCCTGATCGCGCTCGACGCAAAAAACGGCAAGCCCATTTCGAGCTTCGGCACCAATGGGGAAGTGGACGTCACCAGCGCCCTGTCACGTCCGGTCCGGCGGGAACACTACACCAACACGTCGCCGCCTGTGGTGTGGCGCAACCTGGTGATCCTCGGCAACGGTGTGGGGGACCGACTCGTCTATCACGGCGATCCGCCGGGCGACATTCAGGCGTACGACGTGCGCACAGGCAAGCGCGTGTGGCTGTTCCGGACGGTGCCGCAGCCGGGCGAATTCGGGAACGACACGTGGAAGGACAGCTCGTGGTCGTACATGGGCCACACGAACGTGTGGGCGCCTTTTACCGTGGACAGCGCGCGCGGTCTGGTCTATCTGCCTGTGGGCACACCCAGCGACGATTGGTACGGCGGGGAGCGGCGGGGAGCCGGGTTGTTCGGCGAGACCCTGCTCTGTCTGGACGCGCGCACCGGCATCCGGCGGTGGCACTTTCAAGCTGCTCATCATGGACTGTGGGACTACGATCTCCCCGCGCCGCCGAATCTCGTGACCGTGATGCACGATGGACGCAAGACCGATATCGTCGTCGCGCCAACGAAACAGGGCTTTCTCTTCGCGTTCGAGCGGGTGTCCGGCAAGCCACTCTGGCCCATCGAAGAACGTGCGGTGCCGCCCAGCGACGTGCCCGGCGAGGAGGCCTCCGCAACGCAGCCCTTTCCGTCCAGGCCGGCCGCATTTGCGAAGCAGGGCTTCAGCGCAGACGACGTGATCGATTTCACGCCGGACATTCGGCGCGCAGCACTCGAGGAGTTGCAGAAGTATCGCACTGGCCCGATGTACTCGCCGCCGTCGCTGCAGGGCACCGTCGCGATGCCCGGCGTGATCGGCGGCGCGGGCTGGGGCGGCGCGGCAGTGGATCCGGAAACGGGATGGGCGTTCGTCAAGGCCACCAACTCGCCGGCTCTGTTCACCCTGCAGCATCACCCCGTGAAGAGCGATACGGTGGACACCCCCTACATGGTGGATCTCGCGCACTCGTCGCTCGGCGTGTCCCAGCGTAACAACGCCGAAGGCGCCGAGCGCAGTTCGTTGCCCATCAACAAGCCACCCTATGGCACGCTCACCGCCATCGACCTCAACACGGGCGACACGAAGTGGCAAATCGTTCTCGGCGATGCGCCTGAGGTCCGCCATCATCCCGCGCTGCAGGGAGTGTCACTCCCCCCGCTACTGGGCGTTGCGGGCTCGCCCGGCGCACTCGTGACGAAGGGTGGCCTGGTGTTCGTGACGGGCGGCGGGCGCGTGCTGTACGCGATCGACTCGAGGACGGGCGAATCGCTGTGGCAATACGATCTCGGACGGCCGGGATACTCCAATCCGATGACGTATCGCACCAAGGCGGGGCGGCAGTACATCGTGATCGCGACGGGCGGCGGCACGACATCCACGCTGATGGCCTTCGCGCTCGACTGACAGATGATCGTTCACCTCATCGACGGCACGTACGAGCTCTACCGCCACTTCTACGGGCTCCGTCGGTTCAACAAAGGCGAGGACGCGCCTTTCGGAGCGGTGATCGGCGTCCTGAACACCGTGCTCCAGATGATCGAGGCGGACGCCACGCATATCGGTGTGGCCACGGACCACGTCATCGAGTCCGTCCGCAACGAACTCTGGGCCGGATACAAGACCGGCGAAGGGATCGACGGCGCACTGCGCGCGCAATTTCACCCGCTGGAGGATGCGCTCGCGGCCATGGGCGTGGTCGTCTGGCCGATGGTGGACCTGGAAGCGGACGACGCCCTCGCATCGGCCGCGCGCATCGCCGCTGACGATACGCGCGTGGAACGGGTGTGCATCTGGACTCCGGACAAGGACCTGGCGCAGTGCGTCCGCGCCGACCGCGTGGTCCAGGTAGACCGCAAGAGCGGGAAGATTCGCACCGAGGAAGGCGTGCGCGCGAAGTTCGGCGTCGCGCCGAGCCTCATTGCCGACTACCTCGCGCTGGTGGGCGACGCTGCCGACGGCTATCCCGGCATTCCCGGTATCGGCGCTGTTGGTGCAGCGCGATTGCTGAACCGCTACGGCGCCATCGAGGAGTTTCCCGCGGACGTCCTTGGGAACACGCGCGATCGTGCGCTGTTGTTCAAGGACCTCGCGACGCTACGGACACAGATTCCACTTTTCACGAACGTGGACGAATTGCGATGGCGCGGGCCGGGGGCGGGCTTTGCGGCTCTTGTCGAGCGGATGGGAGACACGCGGCTACTGGGGCGGTGTGAGAAGATTCTCTCACGCGCGAACCGCGTTGAGGCGTGCGCTTCAGAAGACGAACACGGCGGAATGAAGTACCGGACCGGAGCAGTATCTGGACTGGCATCTAAGCTCCAAAGCGCCTCGAAAGTATTCCACTCGTTTTGGGAGGCGGTATGCCATTCGACCTACAGTTGTCGTCCCGTGCAGTGAATCTGCGCAAATCCGTAAGAATCAGCGTGAATCCGCGGTCTACATCTCTTGCGTGCGCCGTCCCTGCAACTGAATACCGCGGATCTTGGCGGATGAACAGCGAGAATCTGCGCGGATACTGCCCCCGTCAGCATGCTCGGTGCGGTGCATACGCGGTCGCCCCGCATCGTCCAACAATTGAGAATTAACTGACAAGTGGCGTGCGAGGGAAACCGCCACGTCGCGTTCACGGAGCAAGAACAGCCACCGCAGAATGAAGTACTGGAGTGGGGCAGTATCTGGACTGGCATCCAAGCTCCCAAGAAACCTCGAGAGTAACCTCTCCACTCGTTTTGGGAGTCGGTATGCCATTCCAAGTACTGCAGCAGTCACGTACTCCTTACTGCTGTGTACTCGCAACCACTACCGCATTCCGGTGCGTCTCCTCAACAACCATTCGGTGCACAGCAGGATCACCACGAGCGCGTATACCCACGAGCGGTCGCGCAACATTGGCGCCTCTCCGGCTGATACCTCGCCGCCGACGTTGCCGGATTTTACCGTGGCCCGCTTCGGCACGAGTTCGCGCGACGGGTTCACCACGAGCACCGACGAGCCGCCCGACGTGCTGACGTCGTAGACACCGGCGGGGTACTGCCCCGCCTCGACCATTGCCGCGCCGTCGGTGAAGCGAATGGTCAGTGTGTCACGCCGCGCGGGACGCCCACGCCGCACGAGCACGACCGTGGCCGAGGAATCGGCCGGCGCGCCGCGCCGCCAGCGGATAGGCATTCCCACACGCACCGGCGAACCTTCGGGCACCACGGCGCGCCGATCAGTGCGCCCGGCCGCCAGCCAATCGTAGATCGCGCCGAAGAACGCCGCAAATGCATCAGCGCGGACCCCGCCTCTGAACCGCCAGCGCCAGAATCCGGACGCGCCCAACACCGCGACGCGCCGTGGCGCCTCCCAACCGACCAGCGCGACGCGCTGGTCCTCGGGCGCCCCGCCGCGGTGCGTGATGAGTCCCTGCCACTCGGCGCGCGGCAGCACGGGC
>JANYIN010000046.1 GCA_025362035.1 Gemmatimonadaceae bacterium
TGCGCCGGGCGCGAGGTACGTGAGCTCGGGACGATCGAACGCGCGCTCGAGTTCGAGGATGTTCTCCGGTCCCGCGCCGCGGCCGTGAACCATGATCACCACGGCTCGCCCTTCGCCCAGCGGAAGCCCGCGCGTGAGCGCGGGCTGGCCGGCATGAGGCGGAAGCGGCGTCGTCAAGAAAGCGCCGCCGAACGCGCTTACTTCTTCAACTCGAAGTTCGCGATGTGCAGATCGAGATTGTGGTTGACGCGCAGTCCCACCAGGCCATCGGTGTTGATGCCCGCAAGCTCCGAGCGAGGAATCGACTTCACCGTCTTCCCGTTGGCCATGAAGTCCACCGCGTCCTTCCCGACGTGAATGGCCAGCGCGTTGGTCGCGTGGCCGTCGGCTGCATCATCCTTGTTGACGGCCGCATCAGGTGTCCATGCGACGATCGCGCGCGGCTTGGCGTTGCCGTTGCGGTAGTTGATGAGGACGCCGCCATCCATCGGGCGAACCACGAAATACAGGTAGGATTCCGTGGAGTCCTGCAGGTTGTTGCCCCCCACGAACAGCCCGTACGCCTCGTGCTGCATTCCCTTGCGCTGGGACAGTGAGGCGCTGACCGTATACTCCCCGTTCGCAACGTCGGCGGTGCGATAATAGATGGCCGCCGGACCCGTGGTGATGTGGAAACCGGGGCCCATGGGGCGGAAGTCCACTTCCGTCATCGCGTGCGGCGCGGGTGTGGGGCGCCCGGGCGCCATGCGCGGCGGATCGAAGCGCATCATCCATCCGGCGGGCAGCGTTCCTGACCCCTTGATCTGCGTCGTGGGATCCATGTTCATACCGGCCATGGATTGTGCCGACAGCGGCGAAGCGACGACCACGGCGAAGCCGAGCGCCGTTATGAGAGAGTTGCGCATGGGATGATTCCTCCAGGATTCTGCGAGCAGGACGTTCCGGCGAAGCACCGAAACATTCCCCGCGGCGCGCGACCGCGCAATGCTCTGCGCCGACCCTATCCCAGTAGCGCGCGATCGATCTCGGACACCGCGACCCGCCCGCAGAGCATCATCGCCATCACGATTTCGGACTGGAGCAGTGCCAGTGCGCGGCGCACGCCAGCCTCGCCATCCGCCGCGAGCGCCCATAAGTAGGGCCGGCCGATCAGGACCGCCCGAGCTCCCAGCGCAAGTGCCTTGATCACGTCGGTACCGCGACGTATGCCGCCGTCCACCAGGACCTCGCTCCGCCCGCCCACCGCGTCCACGACACTCGACAACGCGTCGCAGGAGGTGACGCAGGAGTCGAGCTGGCGCCCACCGTGGTTGGACACGATCACGGCGGCACAGCCGCTCTCGGCGGCCCGCAGCGCATCGGCCCCCGTGAGCACGCCCTTCGCCACGATCGGCAACGAGGTGATCGACCTGAGCCATGCGACCGAGTTCCAGTCGAGCGACGAGTCCCACCGCTCGCTCACGTACGCCGCCAACCCCGATTGCCCCGCCACCGCCGGGAGCGCATCCGCGGCATACGGCGCGAAATTCGCGAGCCGGATGCTGGGCGGCGCATGAAATCCGGAGCGAATGTCGCGCTCGCGGCGACCGAGAATCGGAACGTCAACAGTGAGACAAATCGCCGTGTAGCCCGCAGCCTCTGCGCGCTCTACGAGATCGCGCGTGACGTCGCGATCTCGCGAGCAGTATAGCTGAAACCAGCGCACCCCCGCGGGCGCGGCGGCGGCGACATCCTCCATCGACACCGAACTCGCCGCGCTCAACACCTGAATGATTCCCGACTCGTTCGCGGCGCGCGCAACGCCGCGCTCGCCGTCTGCATGCGCCAGCATGTTGAGCGCGCACGGCGCCGTGAGCACGGGCATGGCAACGGGAGTGCCGAGCACGCTGGTTCCGCAGTCTACATTCGACACGTCCACCAGTACCCGTGGATGCAGGCGCAGCCGCCGCCAGGCGGCTTCGTTGTCGGCCACCGTGATCTCGTCCTCGGCGCCGCCCGCGTAGTAGTCGAAGGACGCGCCGGTCATGCGTTCGCGCGCCAGTGCCTCGTATTCGCGGAGATTCAGCGGGTTGGCCATAGCGGCAATTATCGCACGATCGCGCGCGCCGTGGAAAGGGTCCCGCAACGCCCGCACCTCTATCGGTCGCGGTCGCGCGGGACGAGCTTCACCGCCATGACTCGTGCGTCGCGACTGTCCATCGCCAGTATGTTGGCGGAGCTGCGGCTCATCCGGCACCTGTACGCGCCCGAGTGCGCCGCGGAGAAGCTCGCACTCCTCCACGCGTTGGCCGATATACGGCCTACCCGTCTCCACCAACTGGTGCAGTGGCACGAGGACCTGCTGTTCCTGCGCGCCTTCCCCGACGACGGATCAATCCATGAGGAAGCCGGCGCGCATCTGCGAAAAGTGGAGCGGATGTTCCGCCGGCTCCCCGCCGCCGAACGCGCGGCCGCGGACGACAGCGGGATCGCCGGTTCCACGTCGCGCCACGCGTTCGCATGGCCTGTCGCACGCTGGCTCGTCGAGGTTTATCCTCGCGAGGCGGAGCTCGACTGGCCAGGCATCACGGACCTTGAACCCCTGAGCGCACTGATCCGCGTCGTCCTGCAGCGCGCCGAAGAGGACGCGTTCGAGAGTGGGGAATGGACCATACGCCAATGGATCGATCTCGTCCGGGGACCCCTGGCCGCTTCGGATCTCGGGTGGCTCGTGTCGCGGGGCTCGGCGCGCGGGCGCGCGGCGCAGACGTTCGGCGGCATGTACGAGGCGGCGGCCGTGCAGGTCCGTTGGTCCCTGGCCGGGTCAGCCGCGTCGGTCACGCACAACGCGGTCCCCAGCGCTCCGGTGCATTTCCGCCACGGCATGCGACACGTCGCCGCGTCGCCGGTTCGACACGTAGGGACGCCGCTCACAACGCTCGTCCTCCTCGACCCCACGCGATCACGGGAAATGATCGACGTCGCACGAGCCGCACTCGCAACGCGTTGCCGCGAAGTCAGCGCCATCTCGTCAGCCAATCCCGGTGAAGTCTGGCTCGCGGACCTGGGCGAAGGCACGTCGCTGGCGGTCATCGGTACGAGCCCGGCAACGCGACTGAGCATCGAGGCGAATTACGGGTATCTGCTGCTCTCGAACGGCGTCCCCATTGGCTACGGGGGGGTCACGACGCTGTTTCGGCAGGCCAATACGGGGATCAACATCTTCGAGCCGTTCCGTCACGGCGAAGCGGCGTTCGCATGGACCCAGATTCTGCGTGCCTTCCACTCGTTGTTCGGCGTGAAGCGCTTCGTGGTGAATGCGTATCAGTTCGGAGAGGCGAACGACGAAGCCATTTCGAGTGGCGCGTTCTGGTTCTACTACCGCGCGGGGTTTCGACCCGTGAACCCCGCCGTGCGTCGACTGGCCGCGACGGAGGCAAAGCATCGGACGGCGAACCCGAGATATCGAAGCCTCCCCGCGACGTTGCTGCGGCTCGCGTCTGGAGACATGCATCTCACGCTGCCCGGCTTCAAACGGTCCGACTTCTTCGAGGAGAGCTGGCTGCCGGTGGTCGCGGCACGCGCCGCGCGGCGCATTGCGGCCGAGCCCACACGGTCGTCGGATGCGGCGTGCGGTCGTATCGCGCGGCGCGTTGCGCTCGCGCTCGGCGCGCAATCCGCCAGTTGGCCGGTGCACGAACGCGCCGCGTTCGTGCGGATGGCGCCGCTGGTTGCGCAGATACCAGCGCTGCATCGATGGCCCGCGCGCGAGCGGCGCGTCCTGATTTCGCTCCTCCGCGCGAAAGGAGCGCCACAGGAGCGCGAGTTCGTGCGGTTGTCGCACGCGCATCCCCGATTCTATCGCGAGCTAATCGCGTTGGCGCGGCGTGGCCGCATCGACTCCAGTACGCCGTAAGAGACTGTCCGTTCGGACAGTACACCTCCGCGCCATGCGCATGCATCGTTCGTTCGTGACCAATCCCGGTCGCGCGTAAAACGAAAAGGGCAAAGCGTATGACAGATTCAAGCGGAAGCAGTGCACTCGTGGACTTTTCCAATCAGCTGGCCGCATCGGTAGCGCATGCAGCGCGCAGCGTCGTCGCGGTGCATGCTCGATCGCGCCTCGCCTCCACGGGCGTGCATTGGCGTGACGGATTGATCGTCACCACGGACGCAACGGTCCGGCGCGACGAAGGTATCACCGTCACGCTCCCGGACGGCCGGAATGTGCCGGCCACGATTCAGGGGCGCGACGCGAGCAGTGACCTGGCCGTGCTCCGGGTGGAGGCAGCTGGCCTGCCAGCCGCCGAGCTGGGCGAGCCCGCCGATCTCAAGCCGGGGCACATCGTGCTGGCGCTCGCGCGACTCGATGCCAGTGGACCACGCGTCAGCTTCGGTGCCGTCAGCGCCGTGGGCGGCCCGTGGCGCACGTGGAAAGGCGCCGAATACGAGCGCCTGATCCAGTCGGGTCTCGCGCTCTATCCGGGGTTCGGAGGGGGGCCGCTGGTGGATGCGGCAGGGCACATCCACGGCATCAACTCGGGTGGCCTGAGCCGTCAATTCGCCACGACCATTCCGCGGCTCAGCGTCGAACGCGTGCTCGCCCACCTGGTGAACCAGGGCTACGTGCCCCGCGGTTGGCTGGGCATCGCCATGCAGCCGGTGCATCTCTCGTCCCAGGTGCGCGACACGCTCGCGCTCGAAAAGACGGCGGGGCTGCTCATCCTCGGGCTCGAGCATGACGGCCCAGCGGCAAAGAGCGGCTTGTTCGTCGGAGACATCATCATCGGTGTCGATGGCCACGACGTGGCCGAACCCGACGACGTCGCGCGCGCCATCAGCGGGGAGACGGTGGGCCGCACACTCGCGTTCGACGTCGTGCGCGGCGGAACGCGCGCTCGTGTCGACGTGACCATCGGCGAACGGCCGCGCGGCGGAGAGCGCGGACGTCAGCGTGGCGAGCGTCATTCGCGCGGGCACCGATGATCAGTCGCGTCCAATAGGGAGGTCTGCATCACGCGAGTCTTCATTTCCGTTACCGATGCCGTGCGCCGCAACTCGCTCACCCGAGCGCTGCGCACAGATCCGGCCTTTCAGGTCGTGGCCCGTGAATCCGACGCCGATGTAGTGGTGGCGGACGCAGAGCCGCAACGAACGCCACTGGGCGCGATGGACGCCGAACAGCGCGCACCGGCCGCTCCCGTCAGGAAAGGCCAGACGCTCACGCCGCGTGAGCGCGACGTGCTGCTGCTCGTGGCTGGAGGCATGGGCAATGCTCGCATTGGAGAACGGCTCGGAATCTCAAAGAGCACCGTGAAGTTTCACCTGGCCGCGACGTTCACCAAGCTCGGCGTTCACACCCGGGCCGGGGCGGTGACAATGGGAATCCGCTCCGGTATCGTGCTGGTGTGAGCACGACGAATGCGCTGGTTGACTCGACGCGCGCCGCCACGAGATCCGGCTTGCCCCATCACCAATGGGCTCGTAAACTCCCTACGCCCTTTCCTTATCGGTTCTTCACCGACGTGCTGGATCCGCCGTCCCGTCCGGCCATCCTCGAGCGGTCGGCCGACTATGTGAAACCAGGGAAATCACGACAATGCCGGCATCGAGCGTGCCCTCTACCAGCCGTCTCGCGGGAGTCTGGACTTACCTCGCGCTGACCTTTGGCCTGAGCTCCATCTTCTACACACTGATCATCCGCGACGGTCATCTCACCGCGGGCGGCGGGATGTACGTGTTCGGCCTCATGTGGTGTCCTGGCGTCGCTGCGCTGATCACGTGCAAGCTGCGCGGCCGGTCGCTCAAGTCGCTGGGCTGGACGTGGAACACGCGCACCCAGGCCCTGAGCTACGCCATTCCCATCGCCTACGCCGGCGTCGCGTACATCATGGTTTGGTTGACTGGCCTGGGCGGATTCCCGAATCACGCGTTCCTCGACCGCATGGCGGCGAATGTCCACATGACAGGCAAGCCGTGGCCCCTCGTTCTGGCGACGTACGTCGCCATCACGGCCACGCTCGGGATGATTCAGGCCACGGTCGCCGCACTCGGTGAGGAGATCGGCTGGCGCGGCTTCCTCGTCCCCGAGCTCGCCACGGTGACTTCGTTCACCAGAACGGCGCTCATCAGCGGCGCCATCTGGACAACGTGGCACCTTCCGATCCTGCTCTTCGCCGATTACAACAGTGGCACGCCATGGTGGTACGGGTTGTCGTGCTTCGCGGTGCTGGTCATGGGAATCAGCTTCCTGTTCGCCTGGATGCGCCTCAGATCCGGCAGCCTCCTGCCGTGCGTATTCCTGCACGCGAGCCACAATCTCTTCATCCAGGACATCTTCACACCGCTCACCACCGACACCGGGCCCACCAAGTACGTGATCGATGAATTCGGCTTTGCGCTGGCGGTCGTCGCGGTGATCGTTGCGGTGCTCGTCTGGCGCAAGCGTGGTTCAGCACTGGCGGCCATGGAATACCGCCCACACAGCGACGGGTGACTACACGGTCAAGGCCACGTTCACGGAGCCGAAATACATGGCGCTGCGGACGACCATGGCGCTGACACCGTATCCCGCTCGTATTGTTATGGTTCGCCAAATCCACCTCATGGAGGTCACACCATGCGTCGCGCCTGTGGTTCCGCGTTTGCATTCGCCGCCGTCATCCTTGTCCCCGGGATGAGTAGGGCACAGGGTACCGAAACCGTTCGCGCCGTGGCCGGGGGCGGGATCGCCGTACCGGGCTGGATGGGGAGGATCGACGGGCGTGAGGAGAAAGCCGGCAAGACGCTCAACGATTCCAAGCTGACGGGGGACGCCAAGGCGCTTCACGTCGTGACCGGCCCCGCGGTGACGTACTGGAATACCGCCAACGCGGCGACGGGTGACTACACGGTCAAGGCCACGTTCACGGAGCCGAAGTACATGGCACTGAACAGCCATCCGCACCCGTACGGCATCATGATCGGCGGTAACGACTTGGGGACCGACAATCAGAGCTACCTGTACTGTGCTGCGTACGGCAACGGCAGCTTCATCGTCCGCGGGATGGGGCCCGCTCCCTTCCAGATGAACGGTCGCGGTGGTGCCAGTGACGCGGTGCACAAGGCCGCGGGGCCTGGCGAGTCGGTCACCCAGGACATCGCCATGTCAGTGAAGGGCGACAAGGTCGAGTGCTCCATCAACGGTACGGTCGTGGGCAGCTACGACAAGTCGGCGCTCGTCACCGCGGGCAAGCTGAAGTCCACGGACGGGATGTACGGCGTGCGATTCGCGCACAACACGGAAGGCACAGTGAGTGGCCTGACCATGACCAAGCCGTAGCCTGAAGGGTGGGCCGCGTCGTCCACGCGCCGGTTCCTGTAAATGCGGCACAGTCGCTTCACCACGTATCAAACGGTGTTGGACATGATGCTCTGGACGCTTTGCCCCGGCAAGTCGTTCGTGTTCGCCGCGTGCCTCGCCACGCTTGTCGTCGCGCCCGCCCCGGCGCAGCGCCCTGCGCCGCCGCTGTACATGCCGCGGGCGGTGAAGCACGCCTTTCGATTCGGCACTCGCTCGCCGGACGGGCGGCCCGGTCCGAAGTACTGGCAGAACCGGGCCCGGTATTCCATCACCGTCACCGCGCTCCCGCCAGACCGCACGGTGCGAGGCAGTGAGCAGATCACGTACGCCAACGACAGCCCCGATACGCTCGGGAGTCTCGTCATCAAGCTGTTCGCCAACATTCACAAACCAGGCGCCCCTCGCGATGCCGGAGCGAACGATGCCTATCTCACCTCCGGCGTTCACATCGACGCATTCTCCGTGAACAACCGGGCCACGCCGTGGAAAGACGGCCCCGCGCCCACCACATGGCAACGCGTCGCGCTGACCACTGCGCTCTCGCCGCACGACTCGGTGCATCTCTCGTTCGAGTGGCACTACGACGTCTCGCGCGAAAGTAACCGTGAAGGGATGATTGATTCGACCACGTTCTTCCTGGCCTACTTCTACCCGCGCGTCGCGGTGTACGACGACTACAACGGCTGGGACACGATGGATTTCACCGATCAACAGGAGTTCTACAGCGACTTCAACGACTACGACGTCACGGTTCGCGTGCCCGCCAACTACGTCGTGTGGGGAACCGGTACGCTCCTGAACCCGGGAAACAACCTTCAGCCCACGCACCTGCAGCGATTGCAGGCGTCGTTTACCACGGATGAAACGATTCGTGTCGCGACGAAGGAAGAGCTGGCGGCAAGGACCGTCACCACGCAGCATGCCGTGAACGCCTGGCACTTCACGGCGGTGAACATTCCCGACGTGGCCTTCGGTATCAGCGACCACTACGACTGGGACGCCACCAGCGTGGTGGTGGACGACGCCACCGGACGCCGCGCCAGTGCGCAGGCGGCGTACAACGATACGTCTGCCGACTATCACCACGTGGCGCAGTACGCTCGTCATTCGCTGGACTGGCTTTCCCATCACTGGCCCGGCGTCCCATATCCATACGAGAAGACCACGGTGTTCCAGGGTTTCGCCGGCATGGAGTACCCCATGATGGCCAACGACGAGAGCTACGCCGACACGGTATTCTCGCGCTTCGTGGCCGAACACGAGATCGCGCATACGTACTTCCCGTTCTATATGGGGATCAACGAGTCGCGCTACGCGTTCATGGACGAGGGGTGGGCCACTGCGTTCGAGTATCTCATCGGTACCGCCGATCTCGGCAAGGAGCGCGCGACGGCATTCTTCCAGCAGTTCCGCGTTCGTCGCTGGATCGAGGATCCGTCCGTTCTGGAAGATCTGCCGATCATCACGCCGGCGGACGGACTCAAGGGACTACCCTACGGCAACAACGCATACGGCAAGGCGGCACTGGGCTACCTCGCGCTGAAGGACATGCTGGGAGACGACCTGTTCCGGAAATCGCTGCACACGTTCATGGACCGCTGGCACGGCAAGCATCCCATCCCGTGGGACTTCTTCCACACGGTGAACGACGTCACCGCACGGAACCTCGACTGGTTCTGGAACAGCTGGTACTTCGCGAACAGCTACATCGATCTCGCGATCTCGGGCGCGAAGAAGTCGAGCACTGGCTACGACGTGGTGCTCGAGAACATCGGCGGCATGCCGGCGCCCGTGGGCCTTCGCGTCACCTACAAGGATGGCGGCAGCGAGGTGCTGCATCAGACGTCCGGCATCTGGGCCGCCAATGCCGTCACGGCCACGGTTCACATCGCGACGACACGGCCGGTGCGCTCCATCGAACTGGACGGCGGCATCTGGATGGATGCCGACGCATCCAACAACACGTGGACGTCGAAGTAGCCCCCTACGTCAGCTCGCGCCCACGCGTTTCCGGAATGTTCGTCCACGCGAGCGCGCCAAGCAGGTACGCGGCGCCCGTGATCGCGAACGCCACGCCAAACCCGTGCGAGCTTGCAAGCTTGCCAACGGTGAACGGCGCCGCCGCGCTGGCGATACGACCGATGTTATACGTGAAGCCCTGCGCCGTGGCGCGGATGGCCGTCGGATAGATCTCCGCCGTCACCGCGCCAAACCCGCTGAAAAAGCCCGTGCCGAAGAACGCCACGAACGGGCCGAGCAGCAGCAGGACAAGCGGGTTGCGCATCGAGCCATACAGCGGAAGCAGCACGCTTGCCGCCAGCAGGTAGACGACGTACACCCGCTTCCGGCCCATCGCATCCGTGATGTACCCGAACGAGACGTAGCCGAACCACATCCCCACTTGCATGGCCACCACCAGCCACGACATCGTGACCGTGCTCAGCCCGATGCCGCCCTGCGCAACGGGAAGCGACAGATACGCCGGAACCCAGCCGTTCAGCCCCCACCACCCGAACAGGCAACACGCGTTCATGAAGGTGACGGTAGTGGTCAGGCCGAGCATCTTGCCGCGGAACATGTCGGTAAAGCGGCTGGCCGTCGCGGCCGCGGCCGCGGCGCCGCCCGCCAGCTTGGCCCGCTGCTGCGCACGCCATACCTCGGGCTCTTCCACGTTGCGCTGGACCCACATCGTGAAGAACGCCGGCACGATTCCGACGAAGAACACGGCACGCCAGCCCCATCGCGGCAACACGAACCCCACCACTATCGCGGCCGCCGCGAATCCGATTGCCCACGCGCCCTGCATGTACCCAAGGGCCCGCCCGCGGTGCTTGGCACTCCAGCTCTCCGAAACGAGTGCGGCACCGCTCGCCCATTCGCCGCCCATCCCGAGTCCCAGCAGCAGACGGAACAGCGCAAACTGCCACAGGTTCTGCGACAGTCCGCACGCCGCAGTAAAGATGGAATAGAGCAGAATGCTCGTGATCAGCGCCCGCGTGCGGCCGAATCGGTCAGCGACGACCCCGAAGATCAGTCCCCCCGCAGCGCCCCCCAGCAGCGTGATCGAGCCGAGTGCGCCGGCCTGCGTCTTCGTGAGTCCGAGCTCGGCGATGACAGACGCGAGGGTGAGCGAAAACAGCATGACGTCGAATGCGTCCAGCGCCCAGCCCATGGCGGCGGCGACGAGCGCGTGGCGCGCGGGCCTGCCCGCCACGCGCCACCAACCGAATAGACCCCCGTCTGCCGCCTCCACGCTACTTGGGCGCAGGCTTGGGCTTCGACGCGGCAGCCGGCTTCGACCCGGACGTCGGCGCGGCCCTCCCGCCTTCCGGCGTGATGGTGTTCGCTGCGTGCAGCGAGTCCGCCGAGCGACGCATTTGCACCGCCGCGTCCAGTGCCCGCGTCACGGCCGCCTGGCTCACGACGGACTCGAACTTCGTGTCGAGCACCACCTGGATTGGCAGCGGGATGGGCTGTAACCGGAACTCACCCCGCATTCCGGCTTCGACGATGTGCTTCACGCGCCTTGCCGCCAGCACCTCGCGCTCCGCAGGCGTCTTCGCGCTGTCCGCAAGCTGCTCCGGATCGACACCCAGTGCCTTCCACGCCTGCACCACACCCGTGATGAATTCGTCACGAAGCTGCCGCTTGAAGTCGTCCGGCACTTCGATCCGGGCGCTGTCGGCCGCTCGCACCAGCACCTTCCGCATCGCGAGGTTGCGCAGGAAGATCGTCAGCACCGAATCGGTAATCTGCGGCATGCCCCTCAACACCTGCGTCCGGTCGTTCGGCGGCATGATGTTGACCCACGAGATCATATCCGACGCGGTGAAGCGGCCACCGTTGTCGAACGTCGCCAGGATGGTCGCGGAATCTCGAAGGCTTTTTGACGGATTCAGCACGGCATCGCGAGCACCGGCCAACGCGGGATCAGTCAGTTTCAGATGGACCGCATTGGCCATCTTCTCGCTCAACAGGCTGTCACGCGATTGCTTCTCGGCCTGGCTGAATGCCGGAACGAACAACGCCTTCGCATCGACCCACGACAATCGCTGAATGAGGTCGAAGCCGAACGACGACAGCACCAGCTTCGAGACCGAGTCGGGCTTGAGCGAGGCGACCACCGCCGCGGTGCCGGGGTTCATGACTGGCCGCGGAACGATGCCCAGATACCCGCCCCTCACCGCGCTCTGGGTGTCGGAGCTGTACTTCTTCGCCATCTCGGCGAAGTTGGACGCATTCACTTTCGGCGCCGTCGCCATGGCAGCGGCCCGAACCGAATCCCGCTGGAGAGGCGAGGCGCCCCGGGGGAAGGCGAACAGGATGTGCCGGACCGCGAACAGACCATGGGACGCCGAATCATAGTGAGCCTCGGTCGCCGTGTCGCTTCGCAGCGTACGGCGCAGCTCCTCCAGCAGCCGATTCACCCGTTGGCTGTTGTACGTTGGCGTCACCGCGAGGGCGAGGTGCGACAGCAACGTATCGTGGTGCGCCGCCGCGTACCCCATGCGCTGATAGTCGGACCAGATCCCGGCCAGGATCATGCCGTTGTCGGGCGTGACCTCGATCTTCAGCTTCGCTTCCCCAAGCAGGTTGCTCAATTGCGCGACTGTCAGTTCCTGCGACACCGTACGCGCAACCACGTTAGGTGCGACGGCGAGCGGGTCCTTCGGCTCAGCGCAGGCCATGACGGCGAGACAGACGGCGATGGTGCCGGCTACGAAGTGGGTTCGCATGACGACAAGGTATAGAGAAAGCAAAGCCGCCGCCCCGGCGAAAGGAGCCGTGACCGACACGCGGTGAACGCTCGCATACAAGCCGTCGGCCAGTCCCCGACTGGCGGTAGATCGAGCCAAGGATACCTTCACGCCACGCGATCTGCACCGCATCAGCGGCCGCGCCGATCAGACTTCCCGCATCCCGGCACATGCCTCACATTCGCAGACTCACCGTCGCAGCCGCGCTGGCCACGTTCTCGGCGGCACCGCTGTCCGCGCAGCAGCTTACGCAATTCCCCTCGAACGATCCTACCCTGCAACGGCTCTGGCGCCTGGGGATGGACAGCTCGCACGTCCAGACGCTGGCGCAGACGCTCTTCGACTCGATCGGACCCCGCCTTACCGGCAGCCCTGGCCTGCAGGCCGCCAGCAACTGGGTCATCGAGCAATACAGGGCCTGGGGCATTGAGGCCAGGCGGGAACCGTACGGCACATGGCGCGGATGGCGCCGCGGCTACTCGCACATCGACCTGGTGCAGCCGCGCACGCGATCGCTGGCCGGCACGATGCTCGCCTGGAGCCCGGGCACCGGGGCGAAAGCGGTTACGGCGCCCGCGATCATTCTCCCGAAGTTCAGGGACAGCACAGAGTTTGTGAAATGGCTCCCGCAGGCCAGAGGCAAGATCGTGCTGCTCTCACCCGCGTGGCCCACCTGCCGGCCGTCGGAAGACTGGGTGCGATTCGGCACGCCAGCGTCGATCGCGCGCATGGACACGCTCATCGCGCAGATGAACATGGACTGGTCCGTGCTGGGAGATACGGTCACGGGCACTGACGGACGCCATGTCTTCAAGCCAGACAGCGCCAAGCTGTACCGCGGCACGGGCTACACCCTCGCGCTCGGCACAGGGACCCTCGGCATGCGTCTCGAAAAGGCAGGCGTCGCCGGCATGATCTCCTCCCGCAACAAGCTCAGTGGCTTCGCCAATCCATTTGCGGCGCCCGGTGCCGGTGGTGGACGTGGCTTTGGCGCATCGCCCGGGGGTGGCGCGAGCGCCCGTGGTGGCGGACCGGCCGGTGGTGCGGCGGCTGGCGGTCGGGGGGGCGCAAACACGCCCGCGGGGGCGGGTGGCTGGGGCACCATCGAGATCTTCGAGACCTACAATACCATCGCACCGGCCGTCACACTCGAATGCGAGGACTACGGTCTGCTCTATCGACTCGCCGAGAACAGCCAGTCGCCCGTCGTCAGGCTCGACCTCGACTCGCAACTGCTCGGCGAAGTGCCCGCGTTCAATACCATCGGCATGATCAAGGGCACCGAGAAGCCCGACGAATACGTCATGCTCTCCGCCCACTTCGATTCCTGGGACGGTTCCTCCGGCGCCACGGACAACGGAACCGGCACCATGATGGCAATGGAAGCGATGCGCATCCTGAAGCTCGCGTATCCGCATCCGAAACGGACCATCATGGTGGGCCATTGGGCCAGCGAAGAGCAGGGGCTCAACGGCTCCACGGCTTTCACCGAGGATCATCCGGAGGTCATGAAAGGGCTTCAGGCGTTGTTCAATCAGGACAACGGAACGGGCCGAGTACAATCCGTCTCGTCGTCGGGGCTCACCGACATCGGGCGGCACCTGAGGTCGTGGTATGCAGGGCTCCCCGGCTTTTTCACGGACAGCACCAGCGCCAACGTGGTGTCGTGGAGCTTCAACGACGTGCCCACCGGTAACCCTGGAGGGACCGACGGCGCCGTGTTCGCCTGCTTCGGCACGCCGTCGTTCGGCATGGGCGCGGTGCCCTGGAACTACTCCACGTACACGTGGCACACCAACCGTGACACGTACGACAAGATCGTGTTCGACGATCTCAGGCACAACGCAACGCTCGCGGCCATGCTGGTGTATCAGGCGAGCGAGGATCCGGAGTTCATCAAGCGCGACCGGTCGCCCGGAACGTGGCCAACCAACTGGCCGGCGAACTGCGGCCACGTGCCTCGCTCGACCAAGCCGAGGTTGTAGCGCACGTGTCGAGAACGGTCGTCGTCACGGGTGGTGCCGGACACGTCGGCTCGCATGTCGTGGAACAGCTCGTCGCCACTCCGGACACGCGTGTCATCTCGCTGGACAACTACTTCACCGGGCGCCGGGAGAACCACATTTCCGGCGCCGAGTATCGTGTTGGGCATACGAAGGACATCGACGAACTCGTGCCCGAAACGCCGGATCTGCTCTTCCATCTGGGAGAGTACGCGCGCATCGCCACGAGTTTCGATGACGTCGCCATCGTCCATGACTTCAACGTCACGGGCACGTTCGCCGTCGCGGAGTTTTGCCGCCGCCGCGCCGTGAAGAAGCTGGTCTACTCGGCGTCGAGCACCAAGTTCGCCATCGAGGGCGACGGGCGGCATCAGAACCCGTATGCCTTCACCAAGGCCGCCAACGTCGACCTCATCAACGACTATGGCCGATGGTACGACCTGCCATACGCCATCTGCTATTTCTACAATGGGTTCGGTCCGCGAGAGATGGGGACCGGCAAGTACGCCACCCTGATCGCCAGGTTCGAACTGCAATACAAGTCCGGCGTGCCGCTGACCGTCACGGCGCCCGGCACGCAGCGTCGCACATTCACGTACGTCGCGGATCTGGCGCGCGGCATCATTGCCGCCGGCGAGAAGGGCCACGGCGACGACTACTCACTGCGCGCCGCGAAGAGCTACAGCGTGATGCAGATCGCGGAAGCGTTCGGTGGGGACATCGTAGTCGAGGAGGGGTATCCCGGTCGCCGCGACGTCGTGATGGTATCGACGTCAAAGGCCACCAACGAATTGAATTGGCATCCGACGGTGGACATCATGGACTACATCGCGCAGTTCAAGCGGGAGCATCCGAGGTAGACACGCGCGCGCGACGCGTCACGTAGATCGTGTGCCACCGCCCGGTGGTGGCGTGCGCCTGCACCCTGGCTGCGTCCACGGAAAGGCCGGCGCGCCGCAGCGTCGCTTCGAAGCGTCGATCCTTGTCCGCTGACCAATACGCCAGCCGGCCAAACGGGCGGAGCGCCGCCACCGTCATGCGGATGCCCTCGTCGCGGTAGAGCTGCGCGTTGCCGGCCGTGGACAGGGCATCGGCACCGTTGTCCACGTCCAGCATGATCGCGTCGAACATGCCAGCGTGCGAGTGAAGCACCTCGGCGACGTCCTGGTGCCGCAGTTCGACGCGCGGATCGCGGAGTGCGGTGCCGGCGAGTGGATACTCTGGCCGGGTGTTCCAGTCGACGACGGCCGCCATGATCTCCGCGACGATGACGCGTGCGTCCGCCGGCAGCAGTCGCAAGGCGGCGCGCAGCGTGAAACCGAATCCGAGACCGCCAATCAGCACCGTGGGTCGACTCTGGTCGGAAAGCGGTTCGCAGACCAGCTCGGCCAGCCGCTCCTCGGAATTGTGTCGGCGCGTGGACATGAGCTCCGCACCATCGGCGCGAATGATGTACTCGCGGTCGTGGCGATAGAGCTCGAGCAGCGTTCCGTCGGGCGTGAGGGCCTCGGCAAGACGTTCGTATGTCTTCACGACAGGCCGTACCGCACGAAGCGCTTGCGCAAGACCACCCTACGCGAAGCGCTTTACCGATCGCGCCTTCGCTTTGCGCATTTCCTCGTCGCGATTCCGCGGCGCGGCGTTCGTCTGGATCGAATCGACCAGCCGCCGAGCCGCCGCCGTCACCTCATCCACCGCGACATTGAACGCGTCTTCGTTCGCACGGGACGGACGGGTGGCCCCGCTCAGTTTGCGGACGAACTGCAGTGCGGACGCGCGCACCTCGTCGTCGGTGGCCGGCGGCTCGAAGTTCGCCAGCGTCTTGATGTTCCGGCACATGCGACCCCCTTCAGTGTGGTGTAAAGATCAGCGGCTCGCACGAGCACGTCCCTCACGGGCCCGACCCGCGTCTAAATGTGAATCGGCCGACCGAGCACCGCGAGCGCCGCTTCCTTGGTGGTCTCGGACAGCGTGGGATGCGCATGGACCGTCATGCCGATGTCCTCGGACGAACCACGGTACTCGAACGCCAGCACCACCTCGGCCACGAGCTCCGACACGTTCGGCCCGATCATGTGAGCGCCGAGCAGTTCGTCGGTGGTCGCGTCCGCGATGAACTTCACGAAGCCGGTCGCATCGCCGGCGGTCCGCGCGCGGCCGTTGGCGGAAAAGGGAAACTTGCCCGTCTTGTAGGCACGCCCGCTCGCCTTCACTTCGTGCTCGGCCAATCCCACCGAAGCGATTTCCGGCCACGTGTATACGACGGATGGAATGGAGCGATAGTGCATGCGCGTCTGCTGCCCCGCGATCACCTCCGCGGCGACGACTCCTTCCTCCTCGGCCTTGTGCGCCAGCAGCTTGCCACCGATGCAATCGCCAATGGCATATACGTTGGGCAGG